>NZ_JBSFKO010000023.1:0-158815 GCF_053598575.1 Streptomyces sp. NPDC001100 | reverse complement strand
TCCCCAAGCTGCCCTGGGACATCGACTCGGGCACGGTCCCCGACGCGGGCGGCCGGGTCATCCAGGAGACCGGCGAACACCTCCAGTCGACGTACGTGACCGGCTGGATCCGGCGCGGCCCGGTCGGTCTGATCGGCCACACCAAGGGCGATGCCAACGAGACGGTCGCCAACCTCCTCGACGACCACGCCAACGGCCGTCTGCACACGCCCGTCTCGCCCGACCCGGAAGCCGTGGACGCGTTCCTCGCCGAACGGAACGTCCGCTTCACCACCTGGGACGGCTGGTACAGGCTGGACGCCGCCGAGAAGGCGCTGGGCGAGCCGCAGGGCCGCGAGCGCGTGAAGATCGTCGAACGCGAGGACATGCTCCGGGCGAGCGGCGCGTAAGCCTCAACAAGGTGAAGTTCGAGGGGCCCGGCGGCCGTACCGCCGGGCCCCTCGCGCATCAGCGCACGGCCCTCCCGTACCGGGCGAACACGGTGTACCCCGGCTTCTCCACCTCCAGGCACTCCAGGTGCGCGGGCGGACCGTCCGCGGCGAAGAGCCGCTCGCCGGTGCCGACGACGGTGGGGAAGGTGATGAGCCGGTACTCGTCGACCAGATCCTCCGCCATCAGCGTGTGGACGACGCTCAGGCTGCCCATCACGATCACCTCGCGCTCCTCGCGTTTCACGGCGTCGACGAGGTCGCCGTCGAGGACGGTCGAGTTCGCCCACGCCGAGGCATCGGTCAGGGTGCGGGAGGCGACCAGTTTCGACGCGGCGTTCATACGGGCGGAGAACGGGTCGTCGCGGCCCGGCCACAGCCGCGCGAACGCCTCCCACGTGCCACGCCCGAGCAGCAGCACCCCGTCGACCAGGGTGTCGGCCAGCCGGAACCTGTCGCCCTCGATCTCCTCGCGGCCGTAGCGGAAGAGCCAACCGCCGTACGGGGTGCCGTCGGACCCGTCGGGGTCGGAGACCACCCCGTCCAGGGTGGTGAACTGAATGACGGTGACGCTCATGATCCATTGTCCTTTCGGTCGATGCTCACCGGTACGTACCGGCGGCAGCGGCCGAACTCATCGCGGCGGGAGCGGCCGATCCGGGGAAATCCGCTGCGGCAGGCCGAAGGACGCGAGGACCTGCGGATCGGTGAACACGACGTTGCGGGTGACATGCCCGCCGGTGACCGTGAACACCTGGACGCTGTGCAGCCACCGGCCGCCGTCGGGGTCGGCCGCGTATGCGGCGAGCGCGGGCTGCGAGTTGGCCGTGATCGGCTTCAACACCCAGTCCGTACCCCGGAGTTCGAAGACCCTGCGCATGAACGCGCCGTAGTGCCCGGTGCCCCGGAACCAGAGCGGGACCGGCGGCATCTCCAGGACGACCTCGTCGGCCAGGAGCCGTACGAGGGCGGGGACGTCGGCCGCCTCGAAGGCCCGCAGGTAGCGGTCGATCACCTCGCGCGCCGCCCGGTCGTCCGGTTCGGCGACCGTGTGGCCGTCGCCGACGTCCGTGAGGGCGGCGCGGGCCCGCTGGAGTGTGCTGTTGACGGCCGGGACGGTGGTGTCGAGCTGGCCGGCGACCTCGGCGGCGCTGAACTGGAGCACCTCGCGGAGCACGAGCACGGCCCGCTGCCGTGCCGGGAGCCGTTGCAGGGCCACGACCAGCGCGAGCCGCATGTCGGTCCGCGCCTCCATGTCGTAGCGCGCGTCCGGGAAGGGCTGGAGCCACGGGATGTCGGTGGCCGGGGTGAGCGGGGTCCCGGGGTCCTCGCCCGGCGCGCCGAGGCCGGACGGGAGGGGGCGGCGGGCGCGTCCTTCGAGGGCGGTGAGGCAGACGTTGGTGGCGATGCGGTACAGCCAGGTACGGACGGACGCGCGGCTCGGGTCGTAGCGCTCGCGGGCCTTCCACGCGCGCAGCATCGTCTCCTGCACCAGGTCCTCGGCCTCGTGGAACGAGCCCAGCATGCGGTAGCAGTACGCCACCAACTCGCCCCGGTACGGCTCGAAGTCCACGCGTCCATCATGGCGTACGGGGCTGTTAACGTCCTCCGGTGTTCTCCCTCCTCGAACCCCCGTTCTTCTCCCGGCTGCGCGACGCGCGCCGAATACTCGTCGCCGGGGCCGGCGGCGGCTTCGACGTCTACGCCGGGCTGCCCCTCGCGCTCGCGCTGCGCTCGGCCGGCAAGGAGGTGCACCTCGCCAACCTGTCCTTCGCCGATCTCTACGGCCTCGACCAGGACGCGTGGGTGGAGCCGGACGTCGCGGCGGTACGCCCCGACACGGAGGCCCGGGGCGACTACTTCCCCGAGCGGTCCCTCGCCCGGTGGCTCCAACTGAACGACATGCCGTCCACGGTGTACGCGTTCCCCCTGACCGGCGTGCAGCCGCTGCGGGCCGCGTACCGCGCGCTGATCGACCACCTGGGCGGTGTCGACGCCGTCGTGCTGGTGGACGGCGGGACCGACATCCTGATGCGCGGCGACGAGCACGGGCTCGGCACACCGGAGGAGGACATGGTCAGCCTCGCCGCGGTGGACGGGCTCGACGAGGTGCCGGTGCGGCTGGTGGCGTGCCTCGGCTTCGGCATCGACGCGTACCACGGGGTCAACCACGCGCTGGTGCTGGAGAATCTGGCCGCGCTGGAGCGCGAGGGTGCCTACCTCGGCGCGTTCTCCCTGCCGCGCGACAGCCGCGAGGGGCAGCTGTACCTCGACGCGGTGGCCCACGCCCAGGAGTGCACGCCGGACCATCCGAGCATCGTCAACGGTTCCGTCGCCGCCGCCGTACGCGGGGATTTCGGCGATGTCCGCTTCACCGAACGCACGCGGGGCAGCGAGCTGTTCATCAATCCGCTGATGTCCCTGTACTTCTGTGTGGACGCACCGGGCCTCGCGCGCCGCAACCTCTACCTCGACCGGCTGGCGCGAACCGCGCTGATCCGCCAGGTCAGTTCCCGCATCGAGGAGTTCCGCGACGGACTGCCCAGGCAGCGGCCACCGCGTGCCTACCCCCACTGACCGTCCGACCCCGAATGGTCAACTCGCCGGCGTCAGTGCCTGTTCGGCCCAGATGGTCTTGCCGGTCGCGGTGTGCCGGGTTCCCCAGTCGGCGGTGAGCTGGGCGACCAGGAGCAGGCCTCGGCCGCCCTCGTCGTAGATCCGTGCCCGGCGCAGATGGGGCGAGGTGGAGTTGCCGTCGGAGACCTCGCAGATGAGCGTGCGGTCGAGGATCAGGCGGAGTTGGATCGGCTCGGCGCCGTAGCGGATCGCGTTGGTGACGAGTTCGCTGACGACCAGTTCGGTGACGAAGGCCTCCTCCGTCAGTCCCCAGGCGTCGAGCTGGGCGGTGGCGAGCCTGCGGGCCTCGGAGACGCCCTCGAAGTCGGCTGCCAGGTCCCAGACTTGGACGTGGTTGGCGTCAAGTGCCTTGGTACGGGCGAGTACCAGGGCCACGTCGTCGCGCGGGTGCATCGGCAGCAGCGCGGAGAGCACCTGGTCGCAGCGGTCCTCCAGGGTGGACCGCGATCCAACCAGGGCCTGTCGGAGCCGGTCGATGCCGAGGTCCGGGTCCCGGTCGGCGGCCTCCACAAGACCGTCCGTGTACAGGGCGACGCGGGTGCCCTCCGGGAGTTCGAGTTCGGTGGTCTCGAAGGGCAGGCCGCCCACGCCCAGGACCGGGCCGACGCCGATGTCGACCACCTTCGTGGTGCCGTCCGGCAGGACGAGGGCGGACGGGGGGGTGCCCGGCGCTGGCGTCCGCCGGCAGGCCGTACGGGAAGGCGTGGCCGCGCAGCGCCTCCTCGCCGAGCCTCATGACCTCGCAGGCCACGGCGTTGACCCGCAGATACCGCTGCGCGGCGTCGAACACCGACATCGAGAACGATGCCTGCCGGAACGCGCGCTCGATCAGCGCGCGTTCGTCGTCGTCCCCGCGGGCGGGATCCATGGGATCAGTGTGCTCCCGCACCCGGACGCCAACAACCGGGCGCCGGAGCAGCCGTCCGGGGGACGCGGGATCGAACGAATACTTGGGGTCCGTAAATGCTGTGAAGTGCCCCACGACGGGTAGTTCTTAACTCAGCGCCTCTTCCGCGTGAACACCTCCACTCAAAGGAACTGTGGTCTTGGCTCTCGCGTACCCTGACGCCCCGTCAGCCCGTCGACCAGGGCGTACCTGGACTATTCGCATCACAGGTCACCGCGACCGCACCGCCTCGGTCAGCTGCTCCTCCGGGTGCGGCATGCCCGCCCGGTCGCGTGACCTCCCGGCCCTGCGCCGCTTCGCCGAAGCCCATGCGGCGGCCCACGTCAGAGCGGCGACCGTACGCCCCGACGCGGCCTGCGGCTGCCGTCGGCAGCGGTGTGCGGCGCACGAGGGGACCCGGGTCGACTGCTCGGGCTCGGTGCTGCTCGTGCTGCGGCACGATCCGGCGGTGGGTCAGGTGTGGACCCTCTCCGAGGTCTGCGCGGCCTGTGCCTCGCTGATGACCCACACCCGCGTCGTCGGCAAGCCCGCGCCGCGCACCCGACCGCCGCGCGACGAAACGGTCGTACCCCTTCAGGCACCGCCCCCGACGAGCGCCCGCTCGGTGCCGGCCGGATTCAGCGCGCCGCCGGCCGGGGCGGGTGTGCCGTCCCGGCCTGACCGCCGGCGGAGGTGACGTGCGCGGGGCACCCGGAGCGCGGAACACGGACGGGACCCACCCCGAGCGGATGGTGGGCGGGTCCCGTCCGCGCCACCATTCTGGGGACCGGGCCATGTCAAAGGCACGTGTGAAACCCCGCCGCCCGGAGCGGACCGATCACACCCCGCGCGTATGCTCACGCGGGATCGCAGGAATTCCGGGCATACGAGACTCTACGACCCCCGCTTGACCCGCCAAGATCTCCAACGGTGATACTGGTGGGTCAGCCCCGCTCCCGCCCGCAGATTGGCCTATGTCGAACTCCTCCACAGCTCCGCCCACGATCCCCCACACGGTGTGGCTGGCTCGCGGCCGCCACGTCGGGTCCGAGGACGCGGCGGATGCCGTACGGCGACAGTTGCAGCGACTCAAGGACCGCGAGGTCATCGACGACCACACCGAACCGGACGAGGATCAGGGTCATGATCCCCGGGAGCTGGTCTTCGAGGCCCGTTGGCGGGTCGAGGGCACCGTGACCGTGCGGGCCCGGCTGACGTTTCCGGCGCTTCCGGCGCCGGGCTCGCCCGCCGCCCCGGCCGACGGGCGGGAATGGATCCTGGTCGCGGAGGCCGAGCGGACCTGGGACCCCCACTGGCCCTCCCCCGCGACCGTCTTCTGGCCCGAGGACGCGGACTCCGGCTGGGACCACGCATGGGTCCCCGGTCTGCGCTTCCGGGAGGTCAATCCGCTGCCGTCCGACGAGAAGGACCTGCGGCGGCTGTTCCGGAGTTGCGCGCAGGACGGCTGGAGCATTCACGTCGTCGTGCACGAGGCGATGACCCCCGACGCGCGCGGCAGGCTCCCGCTGGCCCGGCTGCTGCCGGCGAGCCTGCGGCACTGCGTGGTGGAGCACCGGGCCACACCCGATCAACTACGGTCCGTGAACTGGGCGTTGCTGCGCGAGTTCGACTTCCAGGTGCCGCGCGGCGGTGCCGTGGTGCTGCCCACCAACCCGGCCGCCCCCGGATACGACGTGCGGGACTTCTCCGTGCGCAGTGTCTTCCTCGACGGTTCCGAGCCCACCGAACTCGTCGACGTGCTCTGCCGCTACGCCGCCTCCGCGCGTCCCCTTCCGGAGGGCGGCGCGGAAGCCGTCAGCGCGCTGCGCGAGCAGTGGAGCCTGATGACCCTGGAGGAGGAACTGGCCCGGGAGCGCAGGCTCGTGGCCATGTACGCCGAGGCGCTCGAAGCGATGACGAAGTCCCGCGACCTGTACCGGGAGGCGGCCGACCGCGCCAACGAGGCACTGGCCGCACTGCGCGAGTCCGGCGGCGCCGTCGTGCCGGGCGGGCCTCCCCCGCCGGCCGGATCCCCGTTCCAGCGCACGTTCGGCCGCTTGCGGGACGCGACCAAGGCACTGCGCCCGGCACCGGCGGCTGAGCGGGACCCTGTACCGCCATCGGCCGACGGGGACCGCGTCGCGCCGCCGCGGGACGGCGACCGGTCAGCTGAAGAGCGGTAGGCGGTCGGCGTCCGCGCCGAGGGAGCGTCGCTCGGCCCCGGTGAGCGGCGCACGGCCCGTGGCGGCGCGCGCGTAGTGCTCGTCCGTCCAGTCCAGGGGGACGGGGCGGCCCAGCAGTCCGTCGAGAGTGCCGCGCACCGCGGCCAGTCCGCTCACGGACGGCCCGGGCGCGGCGGGCAGTTCCTGGACGAGGTCGAGATGGTGGATGCTCGCCTCGACCGCGAGGGTGGTCATCAGGTCAGCGGCGGTCAGGACGTGGCCCTGCGTGGAGACCGGGAGGTCCGGGTCGGTGGCGGCAGCGGCCACCACCGTGGCCTTCGCCGTGTCCAGGTACAGCGCGCGCAGCTGCCGGAAGTCGAGAAACATGCTCGCCCCGACCCTGCTCCAGCGCCGCCCGTTGGCCGCGCCGACCGGGTTGGGCCGCCAGTCCTGCCAGTAGGTGACGGCATCGCGGTCGGCCGGGCCCGGGGCGGGAGTGTGCAGGGCCACCAGAGCGCGCTGGGCGTCCGAGAGGCAGTGGAAGACCAGGTCGCGCACGGCCCAGCCGGTGCAGGCGGTCGGCAGCCAGGACTCCTCGTCCCCGAGCGGCGCGACGACTGACGCCAACGCCTCGTAGGAATCGCGCAGCACGTGGACCGGGCGGCTCCGGCGACGCGAGTGGTTTCCAGGAACCTCAGTCATGCGACCAGCCTACGCAGCGCCGTTGCGGGGTGAAAATGGACCACCAGTGGTGATCACCACCCACGCGCCCCGCCGTCCCGCGGCCTAGCTTGGCGGTATGCCGATGCAACCCTGGTTCCGCGATGCCAAGTTGGGCATCTTCGTCCACTACGGGATCTACGCCGTCGACGGTGTGCCGGAGTCCTGGTCGTTCTACACGGGCCAGGTCCCGCACGATCAATACATGCGCCAGTTGGACGGGTTCACCGCGGCACGCTACGAACCGCGGGACTGGGCGCGGCTGTTCGCGCGGGCCGGTGCCCGGTACGCGGTGCTGACCGCCCGGCACCACGACGGTGTGGCCCTGTGGGACTCGGCCCACGGTGACCTGAACGTGGTCCGCCGCACCCCGGCCGGCCGCGATCTGATCGGGCCGTACGCCGACGCGCTGCGCGAGGAGGACCTCAAGGTCGGGCTCTACTACTCCCACTCCGACTGGAACCACCCCGACTACGCCAGCACGGTGCACCCGCGCCCGCCGGACGAGGAGCTGCGCGCCAACCCGTACGCCTCCGCCCGGCCCGGCGAGGAGGATCCGGTTGCCTGGGCGCGTTACCTCGCCTACCGCGACGGCCAGGTAGGCGAGTTGGTGGACCGCTTCCGGCCCGACCTGCTGTGGTTCGACGGCGAGTGGGAGCGGGCCGAGGAGCAGTGGGGAATGCGGGAGTTGGCGGAACTGATCCTCTCCGGGAACCCCGAGACCGTCCTCAACGCCCGCATGCTGAGCCACGGCGACTACGCGACGCCCGAGCAGGGGGTGCCACTGCAAGCTCCGGACGGGCCCTGGGAGTTGTGTCTGACGGTCAACGACTCGTGGGGGTTCCAGCACGGGGACCACCACCACAAGTCGGTGCGGCAGCTGGTGCGTTACTTCACGGAGACCATCGGTATGGGCGGCAATCTGCTCCTCGACGTGGGCCCGAGGGAGGACGGGACGATCCCACCCGAGCAGGTGGAACGCCTTGAGGGTCTCGGCGCGTGGATCGCCCGGCACTCCGACGCGGTCTACGGCACGGTGGCCGGCCTGCCCGCCGGGCACCACTACGGGCCGAGCACCCTGTCCGCCGACCGCCGCACGCTGTACCTGGTGTGCTTCGACCCGCCACGCGAGTCGGTGTCGGTGCGCGGCCTGCGTACGCCCGTGAAGCGGGTCACGGTGCTCGGCACCGGCGCCGGACTCGGCCACGACGTGATCGGCGGACTCGGCGAGGTCCCGGGCGTGACGTGGATCGACGCCCCGCAGCCCGCCGATGTGGACGAGCGGGCGACGGTCCTGGCGGTGGAGCTGGAGGGGGAGTTGGACCTGTATCGGGGTACGGGCCGGGACTGATCTGCCCGCCGCTGATCCCGCACCGAGCTGCGCTGCTCCGGCTCGGACCGAGCTGCGCGACGGCGGTCTGGACCGAGCCGCACGACGCCGCCCCGGGCTGAACCACAGGGGCCGGAGGCGACCCGCCCGATGAGGGACGGGACCGACCTGCACAGTGCCGGCCCAGGCCGACCCGCACGGCAGCGGCCCCGATTCACCCGGTCCCGGCGCGAACCGCCCTCGGCGAGGCGCCCAGTTCGCGCCGGCACGCCTTGTTGAAGGCCTGCAGGTCGCCGATGCCGACGGCCGCAGCGATCGCGGGGACGGACAGCGTGGACTCCCGCAGCAGGTGCCGTGCGTGTTCCAGGCGGCGGTGCCGGATGTAGGCGACGACCGTGCTGCCGATCTCGGCGCGGAACAGGCGGATGAGGTGGTTGTGCGAGACCCCGGCCGCGCGCGCGACTTCCGGCACCGTCAGGGGCGCCGCCAGATGCGCCTCGATGTGCGCGACGGCGAGGGCGAGCGCGGGGTGCGGTCCGGCCGCGTCACCGGCGGCCGGCGTCGCGAGGTCGGCCACCCGCCACAGCACGGACCACAACTCGGCGGCCGCCCGGGCGGAGTTGCGCGGCGCCGCCGCCACGGCCCGCAGCATCAGGTCGGTCAGCACGGGCGTCTGCGCGCCGGCGTCCTGCATCACGGGAACGGTCAACCGCTCACCGGCGGAAGGAAGTTCCAGGTGGGCGAAGAGATGCTCGGAGCGGCCCCGGTAGTGGAAGCGCACCAGCGCGCCGGGCGGCACCAGGCTCACATGGCCGGGCCTGATCCCGTACGGCACCCCGTCGACGGTCAACTCCGCCTCGTACCGGTAGAGATGGAGCTGCCAGAGGTCTGGCAGCCGGAACACGTCACGCGGGCTGACCGTGCCGTGCACACCGACGCCGAGGCTCGCGACGCGCGGTGGGGCGTCGAGGCAGATGTGTACATGGGTTCCCGTTCCCGTCCGGCTGGTCGCACTCACGGTGAAAAAGTACCAGTGGCCGACATGGAATCGGTGACTGTCAAGACTCCTCCGGGCGTTCGGGTGTGATGTTCCCCTCGTCGGCAATACCGGGGCCTCGACAGGGCATCCGGATAGGGCACATCTCGTGCGGCCGGACCGAAAAAAGGGGAGCCCGTGGATTCGACCACAGCCGTGATCGTCGTCGCCGTGGTGCTCGCGGTGGCGCTGCTCGCCGTGGCCGTCGGAGTGCTGGTGCGGCTCGTCCGCATGCGACGCGGACTACGGCGCGCAGGGCTTCCGACCGGCCCCAAATGGGTTTTCTGGGGTGCCGTCCTCTACTTCGTACTGCCGACCGACCTGATGCCCGATCCCGTGTACTTGGACGACATCGCCGTACTTCTTCTCGCCCTGCGCTCCATGCGCAAGTCCCTCGGTGAGCAGGAGGAGGGGCAGCCGGGCGACCTCGGCTGAACCCGGCGAGCGTCTTACCTTCCTTACTATGACTACGGAGAGTAAGGAAACCATTCACTCGTTCGATTCGTATAAGTCTCTGGAAGCAGACGGAAGTCAGCGGGCCAAGCAACCTCGCGGGGTGGCCACCGCTTGCACGAGGCAGTACCGACGAGGGAGAGACGATGCAACCATTCGCGCTCAACTACGCTCGCCCGGCAGCACAGTTGGAGCTCACCACTCCGTACAGCTACGACTCCGGACTGCAGTTGAACGTGCTCGCCGACGGACGGGTCGCCGCCCATGATCTCGCTCTGCTGAGAGAACTGGGGACCACGACGTCCACCGCGGGATCGAAGACTCACTTCGACGACTGAACGCGGAACGACGAAAATGACCGTGTTGGTCCTTACCTGCGAAGAGGACGTCACCGCGGATCTGGTGATGGTGCACCTGCACACGGCCGGCGTCCCCGTGGTCCGGATCGATCCCGCCGACCTCACCGGCGGGGTCGCGCTCTCCGGCGAGTACGTCCACGGAGCCTTCCGCGGCCATCTCGCGGCCGGTGGACGGCTGGTGAGCGTGAGCGGGCTGCGTTCCATCTGGGTGCGCAGACCGGGCACCCCGGCGACCCGCGCACCCCAGCCCTCCGCGTGGCTCACCGAGGAGGCCTCCCAGGCGCTCTACGGCATGCTGCGCGGCTCCGGCGCCCGCTGGATGAACCACCCCGACGCGGCGCGCCGCGCCCGGCACAAGCCCTGGCAGCTGCGACTGGCCCAGCGCAGCGGACTGCCGGTGCCCGCCACCCTGATCACCACGTTCCCGCAGGCCGCCCGCGAGTTCTCGCGGCGCTTCCCGGACCTGGTGGTCAAGCCGGTGTCCGGCGCCCATCCGCAGGATCCGCCCCGGGCGGTGCCGACCAGCCGGGTCGCACCGGACACCGACTTCGCCGCCGTGGCCTTCGGTCCCACGCTGCTGCAGCGCCGGATCGCCAAGCGCGCCGACATCCGGCTCACCGCGGTGGGCGACCGGATGCTGGCCGCCCGTATGGCGACCGCCCCGGACGCGGACCCCGCCGAGGTCGACGTCCGCTTCGCCGCGCCCGCGCAGCCCTGGCACCCGGCCGAGGTCCCGCCGCGCATCGCCGAGGCAGTCCGGACGTATCTGCGCGAGGCCGAACTGGCCTACGGCGCCTTCGACTTCGCCGAGGACGCGGACGGCACCTGGTGGTTCCTGGAGTGCAACCAGTCGGGCCAGTTCGGCTTCGTCGAGGCGGACACCGGCCAGCCGATCGCCCGCACCATCGCGGAGTGGCTGGCCCTGCCCGCCGAGCCGGAGCGGGAGGGTCTGGTCAACGGGTCGGACAGCACGGTCGCTTGAGGTAGCGGAAACGGTTCACCGCGATCACAGTTCGCAGTCGTCCTGCCAGTTGCACGCACCACAGATGACGAGCCGCAGCGCCTGGTCGTAGTGGTGGTCGACCGTGACGTACGGGCGCAGCCGTTCGCTGCTCCCGCCGCACCGCGGGCAGCTCGCGAACAGTCCCAGAGGCCCGAAGTCGCTGATCGCCAAGGTGTTTTCGGTGGGGGTGCCCCGAACCGGGAGCGGCGGCACGAGGGCCGGGAAGCCGAGGCGCACGATCATCGCCGCCGCCTCGTCCGACACCCGGCCCCAGCCCTGGGCGAGCCGTACATGGCGCAGCCCGGCCAGGGCGGGCGGCAGCGGTGTGTCGTCGAGCCGGACGGGCACGTGCGCGCCGGGCGGCGCGGGTTCCGGCGGTGTTCGGTCCCACGCCGCCGACCACAGCAGGACGACGGCGGTCTCCGGGTCGGGGGCGCCGTCCGCGGCCGTCGGCCACACGTCGAGCTCGACGTCGGCTCCGGCGCGTCCCAGCGCGTCTGCGAGCGCCAACGCCGCCCGCTCGTCCTGCCGTTGATAAGTGAGTCGCGTGTGCACGCACTCATGGTGCGGCATGCCGGAGGTGTGCGGTACGCCTGTGCTGTTACGACCCGTATGTCCCCAGGAGGCTGCACACCGCGTCCTCCTCGACCGCGCGCACTTTGCTCAGCAATGCGGCGTTCCCGGCCTGGTTCACCTGAGTTGTCAATGAGAAAGTGAGCGCGCGCCGGCCGTCGGGGGTGGCCGCGATCAACTGTGTGTAACCGAGGGTGTTTCCGGTATGTCCGAGAACGACCCCGCAGCGGGTTTCGTAACGGAAGATGGCCAGTCCCGCGCTGTTGCGGCCCGGTCCCGCCGGTTCGGAGGCGCCCGGGATCCAGTGCCGCTGTTCCCGCAGCGCCGCTTTCGAGGTGAGGGCTCCGGAGGCGTAGCCGCCGATGAACGAGGCCAGGTCGCGGGGCGAGGAGGTGATGCCGCCGGACGCCCACACCCCCGACATGCCGATCGCCTCGCTGACGTCCTCGGGTCCCGACGGTCCACCGACCGTGTAGCCGTGCATGTACGGCTCCGGCATCCGGTACCCCTGCGGCAGGCTCGTGTCGCGCAGGCCCAGCGGCCGGTACACGTCGTGGCGCAGCAGGTCCTCGTAGCGCGCGCCGGTCACCGCCTCCGCCATCAGCGCCACGGCGATGTTGTCGGAGTTGGAGTACTGGTACCGCGAGCCGGGCGTGAACCGCAGCGGCTCTCCCGCCACGAAGTCGAGCAGGCGCCGCGAGTCGAAGTGGTGGTGCGGGTCGGCCTGGATGAGGCTCCGGAACTCCGCACTCTGGCTGAAGTCCGGGAGCCCGCTGGTGTGCTGGAGCAACTGACGCAGAGTCACTGACCTCCAGGCCTTGGGTAGTTGGGGCAGCCGCTTGCCGATCGTGTCGTCGAGGGTGAGCCGGTGCTGTCGTACGAGACTCAGGGCCACGGCCCCGCTGAACGCCTTGCTGGTGCTCGCGGTCCGGGTGTGGTCGTCCGCTTCGAGCGGGCGGCCGGTGGTGATGTCGGCGGTGCCGGCCCGCAGGACGCGCTGCCGGTCGCCGTCGCGCAGCACGACGATCACGCCGGGCGGGCCGTCCGGGGCGGCGACCAGTTCGTCGAGACCTCGCTGGAGGGAGTGGTCGTCGGCCGTGGCGGGCGAGGCGGGGACGAGGGCGCCGACACAGCCGGCGACCAGGAGGGAGACGAGACGGAGCGGGAAGGGCATCGGGTGTCCTGGGGGAAGTGGGGGCAGGGCACGATCAGAATCCGGGGCCTCGTCGGCGCCCGCGCGGGTATGTGCTCCATACGGCCGCGTCCGCTCCCCCTGTCCTCACGGTGTTGCCGGGTGGGGCGGGCTGTGCCGTAATCGGATGACCGGCGGTGCGGATCTTGGTGGTGTCGTGCCGCGCCGGAAGGAGCGGCTGGATGGACGCGTACGGTGCCGGGGACGGTGTCACGGCCGCCTCGGGAGGACTGCTGGACCTGTTGCAGGTCGCGGCGGTGGTCCTGGACGCCGGCGGGTACATCGCGCTGTGGAGTCCCGAGGCGGAGCAGCTGCTCGGCTACTCGGCCGAGGAGGCGCTGACGCAGCGCGCCGACCGGCTGCTGGTGTCGCCCGACGACCGGGTCCGGGCGCGTGAGCTGTTCGCCCAGGTGGGCTCGGGTGCCCGCTGGGCGGGGGTCTTCCCGCTGCTGCACCGGGACGGCACGGAGCGGCCCGTCGAGTTCCGCACCATGCGGCTGCGCGACAGCCACGGACAGGCCCATCTGCTGGGTCTGGCGGCGGACGCCACGACCGTACGCGGCGTCGAACGGGACCTGGCGCTGTCCCACAGCCTGGTGCGGCAGACACCGGTGGGCATCGCCGTCTTCGACACCGATCTGCGGTGGGTCACGGTGAACCCCGCGCTGGAGCGCATCAACGGCGTACCGGAGGCGGAGGTCGTCGGGCGCCGGGTCGGCGAGGTACTGCCGGGGCTTGACGTGGCGGCCATCGAGTCACGGATGCGGCATGTGCTGATCACCGGCAAACCGCTGCTCGACCAGCAGACCGTGGGCCGGACGGCGGCCGATGCCGTGGAGCGGGCCTACTCGGAGTCGTACCACCGCATCGAGGACGCGCAGGGCCGGGTGCTCGGGCTCGCGATGGCCGTCCTGGACGTCACCGAGCGGGAGCAGGCGGCGGCCGAGGTCGCGCAGGCGCGCCAGCACCTGTCCGTGGTGGCGGAGGCCGGGGTGCGGATCGGGACGACGCTGGACCTCCAGCAGACCGCGCGGGAGCTGGCCGACGTGGCGGTGCCGCACGTGGCCGACCTGGCGGCCGTAGACGTACTGGAGTCGGTCGTGGCGCACGGCGGGATCACTCCGGTGGCCGGGGACGCGCAGGTCGAGTTCCGGGCACTGGCCGTCGCGGCCGGATACCTCACCGACGCGATCCACGCGGCGGACCCGGTCGGCGAACTGGCCACCTACGGCCCCCACCGCATCATCACCCAGTGCGTCCGCGAGGCCGGGCCGATCCTGGTGGAGCGGGTGGACCGGCCGATGATGCGGCGCATCGCCAGGGACGCACGCGCCGCCCAGACCTTGCACGCGGCGGGCGTCCACTCCTACCTCGCCGTCCCGCTGATCGCCCGCGGCGAGGTGCTCGGCACGCTGAGCCTCTACCGCACCGTCAACGAGCGCCCCTTCGACGAACAGGACCGTGTCCTCGCCTCGGAACTCGCCGCGCGCGCCGCGATCTGCATCGACAACGCCCGTCTCTACGGCCGTGAGCGCACCACCGCGCTGACCCTGCAGCGCAGCCTGCTGCCGCCGGCCCCGGCCCGGCAGGAGGGGCTCGACATCGCCGCCCGCTATCTGCCGGCGCTGAGCGAGGTCGGGGGCGACTGGTACGACGTGCTACCGCTGGGGCCGGGCCGGACCGGGCTCGTCGTGGGCGACGTGATGGGCAAGGGTGTCCAAGCGGCCGCCATCATGGGGCAGTTGAGCAGCGCGACCCGCGCGCTGGCCCGACTCGACCTGCCGCCCGCCGAGTTGCTGCACCACCTCGACGACCTCACCGGCTCCCTCGACACGATCGCGACCTGCGCGTACGGCGTGGTCGACCTCGGCCGGGGCACCTGCGCCCTGTCCAGCGCAGGCCATCTGCCGCCGGTCCTGATCCGCCCGGACGGGCATGCGGAACTCCTCGACATCCCCGGCGGAGTCCCGCTCGGTGTCGGCGGGGTCGACTTCGGGACCGCCGAAGTCGAGTTCACCACAGGCGCGTTGCTCGCCCTGTACTCCGACGGGCTGGTGGAGAACCGCGGTGAGTCGATCGACGTCGGACTGCACACGCTGACGCGGCTGTTGCAGAGTTCCCGCCGCCCCCTGGAGCAGACGAGCGACATGCTCCTCCACGCGCTGCGCCCCGAGCCCGACGACGATGTCGCGCTCCTCCTGGTCCGCGCCACGGGCTGACCGGTCAGGCGCCCGTGGTCGAGCCGGGTCGGATGATCATGAGGACGGTGACGGTGGCCCACAGCAGGTTGAATATGCCGGTGAACATGGCGAGTTGAACCGTCCCCGCGCGCTCCACGGGCCGCCCCGCGCCGAGTTCCCCCAGGAGTTCGTCCTGACGGGGCAGGACGAAGGCGATCAGGAGGCCGGCCGCCACCGCGGTGAGGGTGATGGAGGCGATGAGCCAGCCGCTGCCCAGGACGCCCATCGCGGCGGCGGTGGCGAACCCGAAGAGGGGCACGGCGAGGCCGACCGCGCCGTAGAGGCGGCAGATGCGGTGCAGCAGTCGTACGGTCGTCACCCCCGCGTCGGAACCGTCCGTGCCGGTGAGGGCCCGACGGGCCGCCGGTGGGAACATGCTGGCGGCCACGGTCACGGGGCCGATCGCGACGATGGCGGCCAGCACGTGCAGGGCGAGAAGGATCTTGGTCACCGGCCCAGGCTAGGGATGTCCCGGTCGGCCGCACAGAGGCTGGATCGACAGCTTCCAACGGATTCCCGCCAAGCTATCTGGCCGGGATGCTGTCACGGAGGCCCGTGTCACTAGGCTGGCGGGAATCTGCCTATCGTGGCGTTCATGCATACCGTCGCGATCCTCGCCCTCGATCATGTGGTGCCGTTCGACATGGCGACCCCGATGGAGGTGTTCGGCCGTACCCGGCTGCCCGACGGCCGGAACGCCTACCGGATCCGGGTGTGCGGGGAGACGCCGGAGGTGCGGACGGACGGGTTCGCGCTGCGGGTCGACCACGGGCTGGAGGCGCTGGCGGACGCCGACACCGTCGTCGTCCCCGGCTGCTCGGAGCAGGCCGGGCCGCCCTCCGCCCGGGTGCTGGCGGCGCTGCGGGAGGCAGCGGCGGCGGGTACCCGGATCGTGTCGATCTGCGCCGGCGCCTTCGTGCTCGCCGCGGCCGGACTGCTGGACGGGCTGCGCGCCACCACCCACTGGATCGCGGCCGACCTGCTGGCCCGCGAGTATCCGCTCGTCGAGGTGGAACCGGACGTGCTGTACGTCGACAACGGGCAGATCCTCACCTCGGCCGGGGCCGCCGCCGGACTCGACCTGTGTCTGCACCTCATCCGCCGGGACTTCGGCTCGGCGGTCGCCGCCGACGCGGCCCGTCTCTCGGTCATGCCGCTCGAACGCGAGGGCGGGCAGGCTCAGTTCATCGTGCACCGGCATCCGCCGGTCCCTCAGGGTTCGACCCTGGAACCGCTGCTCCAGTGGATCGAGGACAACCTCGCCCACGAGGTCACCCTGGGGGCGCTGGCCGCGCGATCGGGCATGAGCGAGCGGACGTTCAGCCGGCGTTTCCGCGAACAGACGGGCAGCACACCGCTCCAGTGGCTGCTGCGCGCCCGGGTCCGCCGCGCCCAGTACCTGCTGGAGAACAGCGACCACCCCATCGAACGCGTCGCCCAGCAGGCCGGGTTCGGCTCTCCCACCGCGTTCCGCGAACGCTTCCGCAAAGTGGTCGGCACGAGCCCGCAGGCGTACCGCTCGGCGTTCCACGGCAGGCCGGCGCGCGAAGTGGCGCTCCCCTGAAGGTTCTAGGCGAGGGCGCGGTCGTCGGCGGCCGCGCCGCGCGCCGCCGCCAGCAGGGCGTCCGCCTTCACGATGGCTTCCCGGATGTCCGTGGTGCCCGTCATCACGCACAGGGTGTAGCTGACATCGCTCAACTCGGCGGCTGTCTGCGGGCGTTGCCTCTCCGCCTGGGCGATGCGCAGCACCGCGTACCGGGTGAGCAGTTTCCTGACGGCCTTCGGGTTCGGCACCAGCACGGAGCGCCCCTCTCTCGTTGTTCGCTCCTTGTGCCCCGTCGACGCCTGATCAAGCACACGCCCATGCGATCCGGTCAGGCGACCTGCCCGCTGTGCAGTGCCGTGTACGCCCCGCCCCGGCGCAGGAGTTCGTCGTGCGTGCCGACCTCCAGGATCTCGCCGTCGCCCATCACCACGATGCGGTCGGCGCCCCGGACGGTGGAGAGCCGGTGCGCGACGACGAATGTCGTACGGCCGTGCAGCAGCCGGGTGAGGGCCTGTTGGACGAGCGCCTCCGAGCGGGTGTCCAGGGCCGAGGTCGCCTCGTCCAGGACGAGCACCTTCGGGTCCCGGATCAACGCTCGTGCGATGGCGAGGCGTTGACGCTGGCCGCCGGACAGCCGGGCCCCGCGCTCGCCCACCAGGGTCTCCAGCCCCTGCGGCAACTTGTCGACGAACTCAAGGGCGTTGGCGTCCCGCAGTGCCGCGCGCACCGAGTCCTCGTCGGCGTCGTCCATCCCATAGGCCACGTTGTCGCGGATGGTGCCGTCGAACAGGATCGACTCCTGGGGGACGACCGAGACGAAGCGGCGGTAGGTGCGCAGGTCGAGGGTGTTCATGTCGGTGCCGTCGAGGAGGAGTTGGCCGGTGGTTGGACGGATGAAGCCGATGACGAGGTTGAGGACCGTGGACTTGCCGGCGCCGGACGCGCCGACGAGGGCGACGGTCTCGCCGGGTGCGACGGCGAGGGTGAAGTCGTGGACGGCGGGGCGGAGTTGGCCGCCGTCGTAGGTGTGGCCGACGTCCCGGAAGGTGACGGCTCCGCGTACCGCGGTGACCACCTCCTTGCCCTCGTTGTCCTCCAGCTCGGGTGCCTGGAGCACCTCGCCGACCGAACGGACCGATTCCAGACCCTTCGTGATGACCGGGGCCAGACCCATGAGGGTCGTGGTGGAGTTGGTGAGGGTGGTCAGGAAGGCGCTGAGCATGACGACGTCGCCGGCGGTGACACCCCAGACGCCGTAGTACGACACCAGGGCCGCGCCGCCGAGGACCAGGACGCCGACCACGTTCAGCACCACCCAGGCCAGCGAGCCGAAGCGGCCGTTGAGCAGGTCGAGGCGGTTTCCGGTGGTGAGGAGGCGGCGCAGGGTGCCGTCCATGCGGCGCAGGGCCTTGCCCTCCAGGCCGTGGGCACGGGTGACCGGGATGAGGCGGGTCATCTCCGTCACGCGCGAGGACAGGGTCTCGACCTCGTGGCGGAAGTGCTCGTTGTGGGTGCGCAGGCGGGCCCGCAGCCGGGACACCAGCAGCGCGGCGACCGGCACGACGACCAGGAAGACGGGCACGAACTCCGGTGTGCGGAAGGCGATGATGACCAGTCCGCCGGTGAGCACGGTGATCGCGCCGAGCCCGGTCTCGGCGGTCTGCTGGACCATCTGCTCGACGGTCTCCACGTCCCGCACGACCTTGGCCTGGAGCACTCCGGCGCTGACCCGCGAGTGGTAGCCGATGGAGAGCTGCTGCATCCGCGTGCACAGCGCCGAGCGCAGGTCGGTGCCCATGCGACGGACGCTGCCGTAGAGGAGGCGGACGTAGAGGACGTGCAGGGGGTAGTTGATCAGCAGAATGAACAGGATGACGCCGGTGCTGATCCAGAGCCTGCTGACCGGCTGGTGCTGGACGACCGTGTCGATGATGGACGCGGTGATCAGCGGGAGCAGCCAGATCGGGCTGTGCTTGACCGTGAAGACGGCGACGGCCAGAGCGAGGCGTCTGCGGTCCTCGTGGAACAGGTAGGCGAGGGTGCGGATCGGGTGTTCGTCGCGGTAGCGGTGGTCGAGCGGCTTGTCCGTGGACGACGCCATCGGTGGTGGTCCTCCCCCTGTGACCGGTTGGCGGGCAAGCGCTTTCCTTCCCTTGCCCGCCACAACTACACCTCCGGTGTCACCGCCGTCTCAGGCCGCGTCCAGCTCCGCGAACTCCGCGGCGGAGAGCGTCAGTTCGGGTGCGGCCGCCGAGTCGCGGATCGTCTCGGGGCGGCTGGCGCCCGGGATCGGTACGACGACCGGGGACTTGGCGAGCATCCAGGCCAGGCACACCCGCTGCGGACTGACGCCGTGCTTCTCGGCGATCTCGGCGAACGGCGCGTAGGCGGAGCCGAGTTCACCGGCGCGGCTGATGCCGCCGAGGGGGCTCCAGGGCAGGAACGCGATGCCGAGCTCGTCGCACAGTTCCAGCTCCGGTTCGCTGGAGCGGAAGGCCGGGGAGAACTGGTTCTGCACGGAGACCAGCCGCCCGTCGAGGATCTCGTTCGCGAGCCGGATCTGCTCCGGGTTCGCGTTCGAGATCCCGGCCATGCGGATCTTGCCCTCGTCGAGCAGGTCCCGGATCGCGCCGACGGAGTCCGCGTACGGGACCCTCGGGTCGGGGCGGTGGAACTGGTAGAGCCCGATGGCCTCCACGCCCAGTCGACGCAGGGACGCCTCACAGGCCTCCTTGAGGTACTCGGGGCTGCCGTTCAGGGTCCAGCTGCCGTCCCCCGGGCGCAGATGCCCGCCCTTCGTGGCGACCAGGACGTCCCCGCCGAGGTCGTGCGAGGCGAGGGCCTTGGCGATCAGGGTCTCGTTGTGTCCGACCTCGTCGGCGTGCAGGTGGTAGGCGTCCGCGGTGTCGATCAGCGTCACGCCCGCGTCGAGGGCGGCGTGGATGGTCGCGAGGGAGCGTGCCTCGTCCGGCCGTCCCTCGATCGACATGGGCATACCGCCCAGGCCGATCGCACTGACCTCGACGTCACCGATACGGCGGGTGTCCATTGCTCGTGCTCCTCTTCCGGTCTTCCGGCTGTCGCGCAGAACCGTGCCGTCCCGCGCCGCCGGACGACCGATCGGGTCGCGGCGGCGAGGGCGCGTCCTCCAGCCTCTCCGGCCCGGGTCCGCAGGTCCAATAGAAGAAATCGAACGCATCCAGCAGCGGGACTGCTCAATCGGTGAGTCGGGGGAAGGGCTTGCGCACCTGCCCTGGTCGTGTGGCACGCTCACCGGCGACCGGCCGCTCGGAGCGACTCCGGTGGTCACCAGGTTCGCCCCGCGGATTCAACCCGTGAATTCGCCCGTGGAGAGGCAGCGCCATGCGCATCGGACTGCTCGGCACCGGCCCTTGGGCACAGATGGCACACGCCCCCGCCCTCGCCGGGCACGCGGAGTGGGACTTCGCGGGCGTGTGGGGCCGCCGCCCGGACGCGGCCAAGGAACTGGCCGACCAGTACGGCGTCCCGGCCTACGACGATGTCGACGCGCTCCTCGCGGACGTGGACGCCGTCGCGGTGGCCCTTCCGCCGTCCGTGCAGGCCGAGTTGGCGGTGCGGGCCGCGCGGGCGGGCCGGCATCTGCTGCTGGACAAGCCGCTCGCCCCGACGGTGGAACGAGGGCGGGCCGTGGTCGACGCGGTACGGGAGGCCGGGGTCGCGTCGGTCGTGTTCTTCACCACCCGTTTCCAGCCGGAGACCGAGGCCTGGATCACCGAACAGGCCGCCGCCGGGGGCTGGTTCACCGCGCGGGCCGAGTGGCTGGGTTCGGTGTTCACCAGCGACAGCCCGTTCGCCGCCTCGCCCTGGCGGCAGGAGAAGGGCGCGCTGTGGGACGTCGGCCCGCACGCCCTGTCCGTGCTGCTCCCGGTGCTCGGTGACGTCCGCCGGGTGGCGGCGGCCGTGCGGGGGCCCGGAGACACGGCCGTGCTGGTCCTCGACCATGTGGACGGTGCGTCGAGCACGCTCACCCTGAGCCTCACCGCACCGCCCGCGGCGGCGGGGGTCGCGGTCGAACTCCGGGGCGCGGCCGGGGTGGCCGGCCTTCCGGAGAGCTCGGGCAGCGCGGTGTCCGCCCTGGGCCGGGCCGCCGACGCGCTGGGCGAGGCCGTCCGCACGGGCCGGCCGCACCCGTGCGACGCCGCTTTCGGGCAGCGGGTCACCGAGATCCTGGCGGAGGCCGAGGCGATGGTGGCCGGCGAAGCCGGCTGATCACCCGCCGGCGGACGCCTCCTCGTCCTCGTCCCCGTCCTCGTCGTCGAACGGCTCGTCGCTCCACCGGAACCAGGCCCGCTCCCCCTCGATGTGCAGCAGGAACTCGGGCACGGGCCCGTCCGGCGAGGTGAGCGTCACCTGTCTCCGGACCTCGTCGTAGGCCTCCTCCCACCGCGCCCACTCGTCGTCCGCCTGCGCCAGGGCGAGCTCGCGTGCGAACAGCTCCCGTACGGCGTCGAAAGCCGGACCCGCGGTGAACTTGCCCGACAGCCAAGGGAAATCGGCGTCGTCGATCAGGATCTCCCCGACCAGTTCCCCAGCCGTCTCCTCGCCCGCGCGCACCTGCCAGACCTCACCGACGAACCCCATGCCCGCCTCCATCCCGCCGTAGAGCCATCGCTGTGGAGCGATCGACGTAGAGCAATCGACGTAGATCGACCCGCCGCCAGCATGGCACCCGGCACTGACAGTCGGCCCGGAACCGATCACGGGCCGGGCCGACTGCCCTACGAGCCGACGCGTCTACTCGACGAACTGGAAGTTGGCGCGCTCCCGGATCAGCGGATAGCCGACCTCGGCGAAGTGCGCGGCCATCGGGAAGTTGCCCTGGTCCGTGGCGGCGGCGATGAACTCGGCGCCCTGCTCGGCGAGATAGTGCGTGCACTCGGATAGGAGGTCGCGGGCATAGCCGTGGCCGCGCTGTTCGGGTACGACTCCGATGAAGCCGACGCAGGGGCCCGACGGGTTGCGGGCCGGGATGTGGATGCCCACGAGGTCGCCCTCGGGGGTGCGGGCGACCTGCCACCACTCGCGCGGGGACGGGCACCAGCGGAAGAAGTCGATCTCCTCCTGCGCGGCCTTGTCGACTCCCCTTTGGCCGATGGCCCGTTGGGCGTGGGCGTCGAGGGTGACGGAGTGGATGCGGCGCAGTGCGTCGAAGAACACGGCGTCGTCGGGTTCGGGGGCGAAGTCGAGGCGTCCGGGGCGTTCGGGCAGGCCGCACTCCGGGGTCCAGCGGTAGATGAACCGCTCGACGAGGAGGTCGTAGCCGGCCGCGCGCAGGGCGGCGAAGCGGGCCTCGGCGGCGGCGCGGATCTCGGGGCTGTCGCGCCAGCCGGCGGGAATGTTCAGTTCCACGTCGGCACGCCAGGGCACGCTGCGCAGGAGTTCGGCCCCCGCCTCCTCCTCTCCCTCGATCAGATCGAAGCAGTCGACGGCGAGGGGTTCGCTGTCGTCCGGGCCTCCCCACCAGGCGGCGCGCGCGACCACCGTGCCGTCGCGCAGGGCCACCCGCTGCCAGTCGGGCCGCCAGACGGTCAGCCGGTGCGCGGCGCGGGCTCCGAGCGGGTCGGGAAGTGCGTCGAAAAGGTGCGCGTCGTTCTCGTCGAGCGCGCGAATGACCAGATCGGTCATGGACTGTTTCCTCCGGGATGCGTACTGCGTGAAGCGCTCCCGGTCAGGTCAGTCTTGGCACACCGGGTCAACAGGGAGGGAGCGCTGGGGTGTTGTGAACCTCATGGCACTCGCCTCCTTCCGTCGGTCTCCGGGCGTGCACGCAGACTCTAGGGGGTTGGTCTCCGTCCGTCCATCGCATTTGGCCCCGGCCCCTCCCCGTATCCCGTGTTCGTCCCAGCGGTGATCCGTCCCCGCAGGTCACAGGCGCGCGACTGTCCCGGCGTCCCAACGCGGGCAAGCGGATCCGGCCTTCACGGCAGCCGCTGCCAGCATGAGCCTGCCGGGGCTCCCGGCAACTCATCAGAGGGGGAACAGCACATGGGACGAAGGACGCTTCTGCGGGGTCTGACCCTCGCCGTGGCAGCGGTCCTGCCCCTGTACGGGTCCACGGCGGTGCAGGCGGCCCAGTCCGCGGTCACCGCCGCAGCGCTCTGCGGGCACACGAGCGCACAGCCCACGCTGCAGCAGGGATCGACGGGGGACGCGGCGGTCGAGGCGCAGTGCGAGCTCAGCCTGGCGACGAAGCCCAGCGGGTACACGCCGATCGCGGCGGACGGCACGTTCGGGCCGGCGACGGCCACGCGGTTGAAGGAGTTCCAGCGGTGTGCCGGTCTGGGCGTGGACGGCGTGCTGGGCCCGCAGACCTGGACGGCGCTGAACAGCTGGGCCGCCCAGCCGCACACCTGCGCGACCCAGGGCACCTCGGCCGCCGCGCAGACGACCGTGTGCGGCCACACCGACACGCGCCCGACGCTGCAACAGGGCGCGAAGGGTACGGAGGTCAAGGAACTGCAGTGCCGGCTGAACCTGGCGATGGAGCCCTTCCACTATCAACCGCTGGCGATCGACGGCGACTTCGGGGGCGGGACCCGGTCCCGTGTCGTCGAGCTCCAGCACTGCGCCAATCTCGGTGCGGACGGCGTCGTGGGCCCCAACACCTGGGCGAAACTGGTGGATTGGTCCAGCCGTGACGCGTACTGCACGCCACCGCGCCCCGCCGGCCACCCGGTCGACGGCCTGGACACGGCCAAGTACCAGCACCCCGGCGGCGCACCGATCGACTGGGAGGCCGTGAAGGCCTCGGGAGTCGAGTTCGCGACGGTCAAGGCCACCCGCGGTCTGAACGTCACCGACGAGTACCTCGCCACCGACCTGGAGGCGGCCAGGACGGCGGGGCTGGCCGTCGCGCCGTACCACTTCTACACGGGCACCGCTCCCGACACGGGTGCCGCGCAGGCCGACCGGTTCATCGCAGCCGTGCGGGCGACCGGCTACACCGGGCAGCGTGCGGGCGATCTGCCGCCGGTGTTCGACCTGGAACGCATGGACGACGGCAGCGGACGCTGTCCCACCTACGGCACGGTGGACGACGCCAAGGCGTGGCTGGACCGGGTGGAGGCGGCCTTCGGGCGTACGCCGGTCATCTACACCCAGAAGTCCTTCCTGGACGACTGCCTCGGTTCGACGACCGCCTTCGCCCGGTATCCGCTGCAACTCGCGGACTACCGCACGTCGATCACCCAGCCGCCGCTGCCGAACGGCTCGGCGACCTGGGCGATGTGGCAGTACACCGACGCCGCGCTGTTCCCGGGCATCAAGGCCCCGGCGACCGCCGACGTGTTCAACGGCACCCAGGCCGACCTGGACCGGCTGGCCAACCGGTGATCCCGGCCGCCCCCGTCGTCGTACCGAGGAGAATCCCCATGACCGCCCGGTTCGCCCGCGCGTCCCTCGTCGCCCTGCTCGTCACCCTGGGCTTCACCGTTCCGGCGCCCGCCTCGGCGGCCACCACCGCTGCTGCGGCCACCAGTTGCTACGGCGGGGCCGTCACGGTGCACTACGGCGACGTGCTCGACTTCGGCCCGTACTGGACCACGAGCCGCTGCGACGACATCAACATGCGCGTCGTCGGCGGCGACGCGGAGTACGTCGTCGCCTGCGTGAAGTTCGCGAAGACCGGCGTCTGCAACCGCTGGACCAAGGTCGGCCGGAGCTGGACGACCATCGCCACCGACGTCCTGGACGGGACCAAGTTCACCGTACCCAACGGCGTGGACCTGGAAGACAGTTCAGCCACCATCCAGATCGCCTTCTGACCCCCGCACCCGAACGGAGACCACCATGACCAGAAACAGGGCGTTCGCCTCGGCTCTGTTCACCGCGGCCGCGCTTCTGGGGGTGGGAGTCGCACCCGCCTCCGCGCAGTCCTCGGCCACCGCGACCAGCTGCTACGGCGGCGCCAAGACCCTGACGTACCACTACTCCACGTCGCCCGTGTCCTACGGCACCTATACGACGTCCTCGCGGTGCAACGACATCAACATGCGGCTCCTCACGGACAGCCCGGCGGGGGTGTTCCTTTACGCCTGCGTGGTGTTCGTCGACCACACGAGCAAGTGCAACAACGACGACACCTACTCCCTCCACGGTACGGAATGGGCGACCGTCGCCACCGACGTCAAGGACGGCACCCACTTCGTCCTGCGCGTGGGCCCCTACGACACCGACGCGCAGAACGTGACGTTCCAGATCGCCTACTGACCTCCATGAAAGGACGACCATGACCTCCTCCTTCCGTCCCATCGACCGCCGCACCATGCTGCGCGGCACGCTGGCCGCCGGTGCCGGCGTCGCCTTCGGCCAGCTGCTGTTCTCGGGCACCGCGCAGGCCTATTCCTGGTCGCGCACCCTGGAACAGGGCGCCACCGGCGCCGACGTGACCGAGCTGCAGATCCGGATCGCGGGCTGGGCGGCGGACAGCGCCAGCCACAGCCGGGTGAGCATCGACGGGGACTTCGGCCCCGGTACGGCGGCGGCCGTGAAGCGGTTCCAGACGGCGTACGGTCTCACCGCGGACGCCAGCGTCGGGCCCAACACCCAGGCGAAGCTGAACGCGCTGGAGCAGTCGGACGGCTCCACGCTCCACTTCAACTGGAGCGAGTTCTACAACCAGACGGACGGCACCTTCAACGGCGGCAAGCTGAGCGCGTCGGCGGTGAAGGAGAACGTCCGCCGCTGCATGTACAAGCTGGAGGCGCTGCGCAAGAAGCTGGGCGACAAGCCGATCACGGTCAACTCCGGCTTCCGCAGCATCGCGCACAACGCCGACGTCGGCGGGGCCAGCGACAGCATGCACCTGTACGGCACGGCGGCCGACCTCGATGTGTCCGGGGTGGCCACCAAGACCGTCTACCAGAAGGCGGAGACCTGCGGGTTCTCCGGTCTTGAGACGTACACCGTCGACCACCAGCACGTCGACAGCAGGGCCGACCTCGGCCGTGACTGGTGGTGGGAGGACGGCACCGTCTGACGCCGCACGCGGGGGAGCGGAGTTCCGGGTGCCGCGGCGGCGGTACCCGGAACTCCGGGCCGGGCTCAGCTCTTCGGTGTGCTCTTCAGCGCCGCCTCGCAGGAGGGCCAGTCGTGGAAGTCGTGCTGGGCGCTCCACAGCCGGTGGGCCGCCTTGATGTTCCACTCCGGGTCGAATGCCCGCAGCGGGGTGCCGCCGAGTTCCGACAGGCGGCGGTCGGAGATCTGGAACACGCCCCAGTTGCGGCTGCCGTTGGTGTTGGGCAGTACGTACAGCGGGTCGAGGAACGACGCACAGCGGGCGACGGCCACGGCGGTGTCGGGATCCTCGGTGAACACCTCGCGGATCAGCTTCGCCACCTTCGCCGGGGGCCAGGTCGTCATGCTCACCTTCCGGGCGTAGAGCGCCTTCTTGGTGGCGTCGTCGACCACGTTCGTGGCGGGCAGACCCGCCAGCACCTGGAACGCGGTCACTCTGCGCAGGGTCTCCGGCCCGAAGTCCCCGTCGACGGCGAGTTTGCCCTTGGCCCGCGCCAGCAGGGTCTGCACCTCGCGCACGCAGTCGTCGTGCTGCCCCATGCTCACCGTCTTGCACGCAGGTGAGTACAGCAACTCACCGCCGGTCGTCGACGAGTCGTCGGTGGAGCTCCCGGGCAGCCACACGAAGCCGGCCACCAGCAGCACCGCGACCACGGCGGCGAGTACCGCGAACCGGGAGGACAGCTTCTCGGACACCCGGGACCGGCGCTGCTTCCCGGTCTTGTCCGGGGTGATCGCGGGAGGAGTGACGTCGTCCGGTGCGGGGTCCTCTCCCCCGGAGCTCGCCTGCGCGGGTACGGCGGACGCGTCCGGTTCCCGTTCCGACTCCGGTTCCGGGATCTCCTTGGCGGTCACGGCCGGTGCGTCCCGGTCGGTGTCCGCCAGCGCCCACAGCCGGTGGAGTTCGCGGAGCTCCTCCGGGCTGGCGCCGCACACCTTGGCGAAGGAGTGCAGCACCCGGTAGTCCGTCGGGACGCCGAGTCCGGAGCAGTACCGGTGCAGACTGGACCCGCTGACGCCCGCCTCCTTGCCGAGGCGGTCGTAACCCCGGCCACTGCGGTCCTTCAGCATCCGAAGGTGGGCGGCGAACTTTTCGGTATGCGGAGAGGCAGCCACACGTCCCCCATTGCTCAAGCCTCTACTGACGGGTAGAAGCTACACCGCGAGCGGGAGTGCGGGCGCCCTTTCGTCGCCGCGACAGGACGTCAACCTTCGCCCTGAGGACGGTATTTGACAGTGTGTCAATCAGCGGCGGGAGTTCCTGCCGCCCGCTCCCTGCGACCGCTCGCCGCCACCAGCGCGATCACCGCGAGCACCGCGAGGAAGACGAGCACCAGGAGCAGTACCGTCAGGACGGTGGGGTGATTCCACAGGGCGAACAGCAGGGCAAGCAGCAGCAGGAAGCCGATCGTGAGCCGGCGCCGGTTGTCCGCGGTCCACGTCCCCGCCCGACCGGTCCGGATGTCGTGGGCGTCCGCCCAGCGCGCGACGGAGTCCGCGGTGCGCTCGGACGTGGTCCGCACGGCCCGCGCCCCGCGGCCGGGCCCCACGAAGTACGCGCCGAGGGCGACGACCACACCGAGCACGATCACGGTGCGCAGCGTGACCTGCAGGAAGTGCAGGAGATGGTCGAAGACGGCTGCCGCGGCCGCCTCCGACTGCACCTGCGGGGGCAGATGGTCCAGGTAGTAGTGGCGGGCGACGACCAGTCCGATCGCGACGATCAGGGCAGCCCCGGCGGCGCCCAGGGCGGTCTTCGCCAGGGCGCGTCGGCGTCCGTACGCGAGGAACACTCCCGCGGCTCCGAGGACCACCGTCAGCACCGGCATCCAGGTACCGACCACGTCGAGGGCGTGCGCCGCGCTCTGCATACGCTTGAGCTGATCGGACTTGAAGAGAACCATCTGCTTGTTGACCGCGGGGATGTTCTCGGCCGGCGTCACGCCTGCGTCGACGAGCTCCTGCTTCACCCGGTCGACAGCGGTGCCGACGTCCAGCGTCACGGTGCCGTCGTCGACGCCGACCGCGCCGCGTCCCTTCCCGGTCAGGGCGTGCACCACGGCCGCGTGGGCGGCCCGGTTGGCCGACGTCCACACCTTCTCGAACCTGTCGCTCCGGACGAAGCGCGTCGCCACCTTCTCGGCCGCCCCGGTCACGGCCGCGTCCAGTTGCGGGGCCAGACCCCGCACCGCCCGGGCCGCGGTGGGCGGTAGGCCCTGCGACTGCAGCCAGGCCGCGAGTTCGGCGGTGGCGCGCTTGCCGTCGACCCGTACGTCGACGGCCTGGACGATGCGGTTGCGCGCGGCCTCCTCGATCGCCGGGTCGGAGGCGAGGGGCTTCACCGTGGCGACGTAGCGGTCCGTGTCGAGAGCGATGTCGTGCACCCAGACGGTCAGTACCGACACGGGGACCAGGACGCAGGCGAGGACGATCAGCACCGCCGAGGCGACCTTCCGCACGATCCGGCCGGCCAAAGGCGGGCTCTTCTGGGCAGGGGCCTGTGATGGTTCCCGCGGGCTGGTCATCCGTCCTCCAGGCGTGGGGTGCGGCCGACTGTGTCTGCCGTAGGTATCCATTCCTCCCGATCACGGGGCACCCGGCATCCGGGGTGCGCCATCCGGAGTGCCCTCAGGGCCACGACACCGGTTCGTCGTGTCGATGCCGGACACGCCGCTGCCAGGTCGGATCATGCACAGGTCGGCATGTTCGATCCCGATTGGTGCTCAATGTCGGAAAAAGGATCAGACGGACGGTGCTGTGCTCCGTCGCGGGGTGAGTCGCAGCAGCGGGTGAGCGTGACCGTGCCGTCCGCGCCCCCGGTCGACGCCTGGGCGGTCGGCATGGTGCACCTGCCGGGCGGTCCGTTCCTGATGGGCGCGGAGGACGACTGGGTCGTTCCCGAGGACGGGGAGGGACCCGTTCATCGGGTCCGTCTCGTGCCCTTCTGGATCGACCGCTGCGCTGTCACCAACGCGGAGTTCGAGGAGTTCACCGACGCGACCGGGCACATCACGGACGCCGAACGCTACGGCTGGTCGTTCGTCTTCGCCGGACTGCTGCCCGACGACTTCCCGGACACCCGCGCGGTCGCCGAGGCTCCCTGGTGGCGGCAGGTGTACGGGGCGTGCTGGAGCCGACCCGAGGGCCCCGGCTCCGATGTGGGCGAACGCGCGGAACACCCGGTCGTCCACGTCTCGTGGAACGACGCCACCGCCTACGCCGCGTGGGCGGGCAAGCGGCTGCCGACCGAGGCGGAGTGGGAGTACGCCGCCCGCGGCGGTCTCGAACAGACGGTGTTCCCCTGGGGCGACGAGCTGGAGCCCGGCGGCGAGCACCGGATGAACGTGTGGCAGGGCCCCTTTCCCGACCGCGACACCCGCGCGGACGGCTGGTACGGAACGGCGCCCGTCACCACGTACCCGCCGAACGGGCACGGCCTGCACAACATGTGCGGCAACGTCTGGGAGTGGTGCGCCGACTGGTACTCGCCGGCCTACTACACGCGCAGCCCGCAGGACGATCCGCCCGGCCCGTCCTTCGGCGTGCAGCGGGTGATCCGAGGCGGGTCCTACCTGTGCCACGCCTCCTACTGCCGCCGCTACCGCGTCGCGGCCCGCAGCTCCAGCACCCCCGACAGCAGCACCGGCAACCAGGGGTTCCGCTGCGCCCGCGACGCCGCACCGGTGAGGTCCCGGTGAGCGGTGGCAGCGCGTGGGCCGGGGTGGCCGTGGCCACCGTCACGGCGGGGTACGCGCTCGTCTCCCGGCGGCTCTCCACGACCGCCGTGTCGGGGCCGATGGTGTTCGCCGGCCTCGGGGTGGCCATCGGCCCGCTCGGGCTCGACCTCCTCGACCTGGAGCACGACGCGGGACCGCTGCTCACCCTGGTCGAAGCGGCCCTGACCCTGGTCCTGCTGACCGACGCGATGTCCGTACGGCGTCGTGATCTGCGGGTCGGCGGCTTCCTCCCCGGCCGGCTGCTGGGCATCGGACTGCCGTTGACCATCGGGGCCGGCTGGCTCCTGGCCTGGCCGCTGCTGCCCGGGCTGAGCGTGTGGGAGCTGGCGCTGGTCGGGACGATCCTGGCGCCGACGGACGCGGCGCTGGGCAGGACCGCGGTCTCCAGCCCGCGTGTCCCGCCGCTGGTGCGCGGCGGTCTGAACGTCGAGAGCGGCCTCAACGACGGAATGGCGCTGCCCTTCTTCCTGCTGTTCCTCGCGGCTCTGCCGGGAACCCACGCCTCGGAGGAGGGAGTTGCCGGAGTCTTCTGGCGTGCGCTCGTGGTCAGCACCGTGCTGGGACTGGCCGTCGGAGGGATCGGCGGACGGCTGTTGTCCTGGTCGCATGGGCGGGGGTGGGTCGGCGGCACCTGGCGTCAGCTGTTCGTCCTGGCCCTGGCGGCGGGCTCGTACACGCTGGCGGTCGTCGTCGACGGGAGCGGGTTCATCGCGGCCTGGGTGGCGGGCTTCGCCTTCGGTGTCTCCCAGCGGCGCTCCACGGCGGCGGAGCCTGTCGACGAGAGCGCGGACACCGGGCGGCTTGCCGAGCAACTCGCCGAGTTCCTGGCGTCGTTGAGCTTTCTCGTGTTCGGTGCCGTGCTGCTCGGGCCGGCTCTGGAGCACCTCGACTGGCGGATCCTCACATACGCCGTGCTGAGCCTCACGGCGGTGCGCATGCTGCCCGTCGCCGTTTCCCTGATCGGGAGCCGGCTGGCCCTTCCCACGGTCGGCTACATCGGCTGGTTCGGGCCGCGCGGACTCGCGTCCGTCGTCTTCGGGCTGCTGGTCGTGGAGGAACAACACGTGCCGGGGGTTCGGCTCATCGGCCGGGTCGTCGCCGTCACCGTCGCGCTGAGCATCCTGCTGCACGGCATCTCCGCCGTGTTCCTCGCGAACCGGTACGGCGCCTGGCATCGGAAGGCCGCCGCCGCGCGGCCACATCTGCGTGAGGGGACACCGGAGGGGAACCCCGGCACGCGCTAGGACAGAGACGAGTCACGGAGGAATCATGGGTGGCGACGACACAGGGCATCGCGGCAGCAGAACGCAGCGGTGGGCGGCCCGACTGGCGATCGCGGCGGCCGCCGTCGCCGTGGCTCTGCCTCTCGTGGTCGCGGGTTTCCGAAGTCTGGGGCTGGCCGCCGTCGCGCTGGCCGGGCTCGCGCTGAGCGCGGCCGGGCTGTGGTGGGCCCTCAGCCGCAGGGGGCTGGTCAGGTGGCTCGCGGTCGCCCTGGCCGTGGCCGTACAGGGCGGGGTGATCGCGCTCTTCGTGGTTGTCGGTCTGTTCTGGCTGGTGATCGTCGTTCTCTTGCTGTGGGCCGTGGTGTGTTTCGAGGGCTGGGCCGCGCTCGCCGAGGACGGCGGACGTGTCGCTCCGGTCGAATACCGCACCCCGCCGCCGGAGCGCCCGTTCCTCGTCATGAATCCGCGCTCGGGCGGCGGGAAGGTCGAGAGGTTCGGTCTGCGGGAGAAGGCGGAAGCCCTGGGCGCCCAGGTCGTGCTGCTCGACCCGGCGCATCCCCGGGACGTCGCCGCGCTCGCCCGGGACGCGGTGGCGAACGGTGCGGACCTTCTCGGCGTGGCGGGCGGAGACGGCACGCAGGCCCTCGTCGCCGGCGTGGCGGCGGAGCACGACGTCCCCTTCATGGTGATCTCGGCCGGTACCCGCAATCACTTCGCCCTCGACCTCGGGCTCGACCGCGAGAACCCCACCACGTGCCTCGACGCGCTCACCGACGGTGTCGAACTCCGCGTCGACCTCGGGCGCGTCGGGGAGCACACCTTCGTCAACAACGTGTCGTTCGGCGCCTACGCCGAGGTCGTCCGGAGCCCCGCCTACCGGGACGACAAGATCGGCACCGTCCTCCGGATGCTGCCGGACGTCCTGACCCATCACACCGGCTCCCGGCTCAGGGTCCGGGGCCCGGGCGTCAGCATCGACTCCCCCCAGGCCGTGCTCGTGAGCAACAACCCGTACAGCACGGACGACCCGGTGGGCCTGGGGCACCGGGAGCGGCTGGACACGGGCGTCCTCGGAGTGCTGGGCGTCAACGTCGACAACGCGGCCCAGGCGGCCGAACTGATCCGTGGCAGACGCTCGTCCGGGCTCACCGTCGCCACCGCGCGGGACGTCGTCATCCATGCCGACACGCCCGACGTGGAGGTCGGTGTCGACGGCGAGGCGCTGTCCTTTCCCACCCCCGTCCGGTGCGCGATCCGCCCTCAGGCCCTGCGCGTACGGGTCCCCCGCGGCCGGCCCGGCGTACCCCGCACGCGGCCCCGTCTGGACTGGCGGCGCCTGCGCGATCTGGCGCTGGCGCGCGGCCGCGTCAGCGGCGGCGGAGGTACCACACCAGCGCGGTGACCGCGGCGACGGCGAAGACCGCGAGCACCATCACGCTCCAGTGCTGGTTGCCGAAGCGAAGGTCGGCGGCCAGCACGACGCCCACGATCACGACCGGCACCAGGCACGCCAGCAGGACCCGGACCGTCACCAGGAGAAGCCCCGGGCGCAGCGTGGCCCGCCGCCCCGCCGGACCGCCCTGCGGCAGCACGCCGGTTCCGCCGTGGAGAGCGAAGTGCCGGGCGGCGACAACCGCGAGCTCGTTGGTCGCGCGCCGGTACGTCTCGGCGCAGACCGGAACCCAGACGAACGGCACCACGAAACCGACGAGGACCAGCGCGATCGTCGCCGCCCACACCGCGGCACCGCGCAGCCTTCCGCGCGGATGGTCCTGGGGCGTGACCAGACCGATGAGGTACGCCAGTCTCCTGACGGTGCTCCACCAGCCGGCCTTCGCCACGCCGCCCTCGGCCGCTGGACGTGCCTGCCGCAGCGCCTCCTCGGCCTGTTCGACCGTCGGATGGACGCCCTGGATCACGAGCAGGTCGGCCACGACCGTCTCGTCCCCGGGGTCACGGCCGGACAGGGCCGCGAGTTCGAGCACCATCCGCACCTGGGCGAGCAGCGCACCGCAGAACGCGATCGGCAGCAGCGCCATGAACGGACCGCCCAGGAAGGAGCCCTCCGCGACGGAGGTGCGCACTCCCCGGCGCACCACCTGGTGTGCTCGTTCAGCGGTGTCCGCCTGCTGTTCCGGTTCCCCGGGCTGGCGCTGGGCCATCCGCTCCGCGGCCGGCGGGCCGAGGAGTTCGACCGCGAACACGGCCATGCGCTCGGGCATGTGCCGCGGATCCGCTCGGACCGTACGCAGCAGTTTCCTGGCCGCGCCGGGAGTATGACGCCCCGCTGACTCGCCGTCCTTCACCTGCCGCACGCTAGCCAACCCGGCGCGCCTTTCCGCTCCGTCGGTCTCGCTCCCCGGCTGATTCACCCGGATGAAGCGCACAGGGCGCGAGCCCCTGAAGGCGGTGGCGGCCTCTCTGTGCGAGGAATGGACTGTGAATCGCAAGCAGCTCGGCGACTGGGCGAGGGCGGCTCAGGAAATGCCCCGGCGGACACCGGTGATCGGGCGGATGCTCGGCCGGCTGATCAGCGTCAACTGGATGGACGCCAGCGCGCGGCTGGCGGCCCAGACGTTCCTCGCCGCGCTGCCGCTGCTCATCGTGGTGGCCGCGTTCGCGCCGAAGGCCGTCAAGGACGTGCTGGTCGACTCCGTCCAGGCCATGCTCGGGAGTGACGCGCCGGTCGAGGACATCGAGAAGACGTTCGGCGCACAGGGCAGCACGAAGGAGACGTACGGAGCTGTCGGCATCGTCGTCACGCTCATTTCGGCGACCGCCCTCAGCCGCGCCCTGCAGCGGGTCTGCGAACGCTGCTGGGATCTGCCCAAGGCCGGCACCCGAATGGCCGCGTGGCGGTGGCTGGCGTGGCTGCTGGGCTGGCTGGCCACGGTGCTGCTGCAGGCTCCTTTGCGCCACGGCTTCGGAGGCGGCACCTGGCTCGGTGTCCTGCTCTCGCTGGCGACCTCGGTACTGCTGTGGTGGTGGACGCAGCATCTGCTGCTCGCGGCGCGCATCGGCTGGTTGCCGCTGCTGCCCGGAGCCGTCCTGACGGGCGTCGGCATGGTGGTGTTCGTCTATGCGTCGGGCCTGTTCATGCCCGCGACCATGAAGCGGAGCATCGCCCAGTTCGGATCCCTCGGCTACGTGTTCACCCTGCTCTCGTGGCTGATCGCGTGCAGTTGCGTCGCCGTCGCCGGAGTCGCGCTGGGCCAGGTCACCGCGGTTTCGGGGCCGTTCCCGCGCTGGCTGGGCACTCCTCGGGAGAGCGAGGAGTCGTAGGGCCGTCAGCCCCTGAGGATGCGGTCCTTCTGGACGGCGAACTCCTCGTCCGACAGCACGCCCTGCTCATGGAGTTTGCCGAGGCGTTCCAGGTTGGAGATCTCCTCGTCCGTCAGCCCGGAGGACGCCTGCGCGGCGGCATCCGCGTCGGGCACGGTCTGCTGTGCGGCGGCACGCTCGGCCCGGTGCCGGGCGACCCTGCCGGAGACCGCGCTCGCGGTGCCGGCGGCCACCGCCGTACGGGCTGCCACCCCGACGAGGCCGGGACGATCACGACGCGCCAAACGGCGACCCAGCATGGCACTCACCTTCCCTTTCCGGCGCGCGGGTGCCGCCTCAGGCGGCGTCCTCGTACGCCCGCTCCACCACTTCGGCGGGGATGCGCTCATGGGCGACGAGCCGGCCCCCGGCGCGGCGGACCGCGCTGGCCATCCCGGCGGCCCAGGTGTCCTCCCACAGGAGGAGGGCCGCCGACGAGTCCGGCGGGAGTTCGTCGGCTACCAGGGCGAGGTCCTCCCGGGTGAACAGCCCGCCGACCTCTCCGTCGATGTCGTCGAACACCGATGCCTCCGTGGGGTCCAGGGCGTCGAGCTCGACGTAGGAGACGGCGCCGTCCGCGTCCTTCTTGACGAAGGTCAGATCGAGGATGCGCACGGTGCCGCTCGCCACGAGAGCCCTCAGCTCCGGTGCGATCTCGCCCCGGAAACGGTTGCCGGGAAAGGCGACGACCACGTATTCGACAGGTCCCACGTCCATGACTGTGCCCCTTCCTCACCCACCGTCAGCCGGCGAGCACCTTCTCCTTGGCCTGCTCGTACTCGGCGTCGGTGATGTCCCCGTGGTCGTGCAGGCCGGCGAGCTTCGAGAGCTCCTCGACGTGACCTGTGGGAGTGGGCGTCCCTGCGCCGGTACCGGCGGCCTCTCGGACGTAGGCCTGGAATTCCTGCTCGTTCCTGCGGGCCCTGCGCATCTCGCGCTCGCCCATGCCCTTGCCTCGGGCGATGAGGTACACGAAGCAGCCGAGGAACGGCAGGACGACGCAGAAGACCGACCATCCGGCCTTGCCCCAGCCGCTCATCGAGTCGTCCCGGAAGATGTCGCCGAAGACGCGGAAGAGCAGCATGAACCACAGGACCCAGAGGAAGACCCACATGATGGTCAGGAAGGCGTTCAGCAGCGGATAGTCCATGATCCTTCTCCTTGGTACGGCGCCATGGGCACTGACTTGATCACTGGCGTCCCATGGCGATACGGATCCGGTCCTCGGGCCGGATGAAGTGGTCGGCGTCGTTGGGCCCGGTGTCGACCTGGACCCAGTGGATGTCACCGGTGAACGCGCCGTCGGGGCTCACGTAGTCGGGGGCGACCGGAGTGCCGGTGTCCAGGCCGACGTCGGCGGTCTCGTCGGCGGAGAACAGGAACGGCAGCGTGTGCTCGACGCGGCCCTCGCCCACGTTGTCGCCGTCGTAGTACAGGGACACGGTGCCGCCCTTGCCGAGGCCGCCGCCGTCGTAGGCGAACTCCATGCGCACCTGGTGCTCGCCGGAGGGCAGCGGGCGCTCGGCCTCGACCTGGGCGATCTCCAGGGCACAGAGGTTGTACGCGAACTTGGCCCGGCCGTGCCTGGTGTACAGGCTCCAGCCGCCGAAGCTGCCGCCCTGGGCGAGGATCACGCCCTCTACGGGACCGTCGGTCGAGGCGATCTCCGCGGTGACGGCGAACGACTTGTTCTTGACGTTGACCAGGCTGCTCTCGGTCAGCCGGCCCATGCCGCCGTACAGCAACTGGTGGTCGGAGCGGATGAGTTCGGGCCGCCCCGCGATCTCCGCGTTGAAGCGTTCGGCGGTGCGGTCGTCCATGGGCAGGACGTTGTACCGGGTGGCCTCGATCAGCCAGAGCCGTTGCAACTCGTGCAGTTTCCCGGGCAGTTCGGCCGCCAGGTCGTGGGCCTGGCTGGGGTCGGTGGAGCCGTCGTAGAGCTCCCACACGTCGTCGTCGAAGGCGACCTGGCTGCCGGTCGCCACCCATGGGGTGCGGTGCTTGGTGACGGCGGACCAGCCCTTGTGGTAGATGCCGCGGTTGCCGAACATCTCGAAGTACTGCTGGTCGTGGCGCTCGGGCGCGCCGGCGTCCTCGAAGCTGTAGAGCATCGAGATGCCCTCCATCGGCGACTGCTGCACGCCGTTGACCGTGGTGGGCTCTGGAATGCCGGCCGCTTCGAGGATCGTCGGGGCGACGTCGACGAGGTGCGTGAACTGGCCGCGGTTCTCGTCGTTGGCCCGGATGCGGGCCGGCCAGTGGACGATGGTCCCGTTGCGGGTGCCGCCCCAGTGCGAGGCGACCTGCTTGGTCCACTGGTAAGGGGTGTCCATGGCGTGCGCCCAGCCGACCGCGTAGTGGTTGTACGCCTCCGGGGTGCCGAACTTGTCGATGCGGGAGGCCATGAACTCCGGGGTCTCGATCTGCGCCATGCCGTTGAAGGCGAGCAGCTCGTTGAAGCTGCCGCGCAGTCCTCCCTCGGCGGAGGCGCCGTTGTCGCCGGTGATCACGTACGTCAGCGTGTCGTCCAGGATCCCCAGTTCCTCCAGGGCGTCGAGCAGCCTGCCGATGTGGTGGTCGGTGTGGGTGAGGAAGCCGGCGTACACCTCCATCTGCCGGGCGAGCACGGGCCGGAACTCCGCCGGGATCTCCTCCCAGGCGGGGATCTCGGCGTGACGCTTCGTCAACCGGGCGTTCGGCGGGACGACTCCGAGCTCCTTCTGCCGGGCGAGGGTGTCCTCCCTGATCGCGTCCCAGCCCATGTCGAAGCGGCCTCGGTAGCGTTCGGACCACTCCGCCGGCACATGGTGCGGTGCGTGGGTGGCGCCCGGTGTGAAGTAGCAGAAGAACGGCCGGTCCGGCATCAGGGTCTTCTGCTGGCGCACCCAGCCGATGGCCCGGTCGGTCAGGTCCTCGGTGAGGTGGTAGCCCTCCTCGGGGGTCTTCGGCGGGGCGATCGGTGACGTGCCCTCGTACAGCGCGGGCTCGTACTGGTTGGTCTCGCCGCCGATGAAGCCGTAGAAGTACTCGAATCCGCCGCCGCCCGTGGGCCAGGCGTCGAAGGGGCCGGCCGGGCTCGTCTGCCAGACCGGGACCTCGTGGCACTTGCCGAACTGGGCCGTGGAGTAGCCGTTGAGCTTGAGGATCTCGGCGAGGGGCGCCTTCGTGTTGGGGCGCATCGAGTTGTAGCCGGGGGCGGAGGTGGCGATCTCGGTGACGCCGCCCATGCCCACGGAGTGGTGGTTGCGGCCGGACAGCAGCGCCGCGCGGCTCGGCGAGCACAGGGCGGTGGTGTGGAAGCGGGTGTAGCGCAGGCCGTTGCGTGCCAGGCGGTCGAAGACGGGGGTCTCGCAGGGGCCACCGAAGGTGCTGGGAGCGCCGAAGCCGACGTCGTCGAGCATGATCAGCATGACGTTCGGCGCCTGCTCGGGCGGCAGCAGCGGGCGGATCGGCGGAAACGAGGTGTCCGGGTCCTTCGCGTCGTACGTGATCGGTCCCATGCGACGCACGTCGGGGATCGGGAGGATCTGGCGGTGGGTCTCGGACATGGGCCGTGCCTTCCTTCCAGGTCGTCCCGGTGGGGCCACGCTTCCCTGCTCCCGTCGTCCCGGTGGGGCCATGCTTTCCCTGCCCCCACGGTGCGCCGGCGCCGCGCCCTCGCGCCTCACCCGTCCCGGGTGAAGAGCGGCGCGGCCGGCCGCAGGCGCCCGGGCCCGGGGGGCTGACCAGCATCCATTGCGGCATTACGGGCCCGGGGCGATGATCAATCGGTAGGCGTTATTCCCGGACTGCGAACTGCGGTGTTGCGGTGAGTGCCATGCCCGATCCGACCTCCGGCGGACACCGGGACGCTGCTGCCGAACGTCTTGCGCCGAGCGGTGATCCCCTCCTGGCGGCACGGTTCAGTGTGCCGACTCCTCCCGACACGTTCGTGCGCAGGCCGCGGCTCGTCGACCGGCTGGCTCTGGGTCGGCGGGTGCCCGTGACCCTGGTCAACGGGCCCGCGGGCGCGGGCAAAACGCTGCTGGTGGCCGACTGGATGGCCATGGAGGGTTCGCCGAGCCGTCCGGCGTGGCTGACGGTGGAGGCCGAGGACAACGCCCCCGGAGTGTTCTGGACCTACGTACTGGAGGCCATGCGGCGCCTCGGACTGGGTCCGCCGGACACCGTCGGCAGCCCGGCCCGACCCGGCGAGGTGGACCACTCACTGCTGGCCCGGCTCGCGGCCCATCTCGGTGAGCTGACGGAGCCGGTCGTCCTGGTGCTCGACGAGTTCGACCGCGTGGCCGGCTCGACGGAGATCGCCGACGAGATCGAGTTCGTGCTCCGCCACGTGGGCGACGGGCTGCGACTGGTCCTCATCAGCCGTACGGAACCGCTGCTGCCGTTGCACCGCTACCGCGCCGCCGGCCAGGTCATCGACATCCGGGGCGCCGACCTGGCGTTCCGGCCGGAGGAGACGGCCGAGCTGCTGAGCAGGCACGGAATGCAGCTGTCGGACCGGGGCGTGCGGGCACTGACCGAGCGGACCGGGGGCTGGGCCGCCGGGCTGCGGCTCTGCATCCTGGCGGCGCAGCAGGCCGAGGATCCCGACGTCTTCCTGAAGAACTTCGAAGCGGGCCAGAGCACGCTCGCCGACTTCCTGCTCGCCGAGGTGCTCGACACACAGTCGTCCGAGACCCAGGACCTGATGCTGCGCAGCAGCATCCTCGAACAGATCCACCCCGACCTGGCCAACGCCCTCACGGGCCGTGCCGACGCGGACCCGATCCTCGCCGGACTGCAGCGCGCGAACGCGTTCGTCGGACCGGTCGGCCACTCCTGGTACCGGCTCCACCCGCTTTTCGCCGAGATCCTCCGGGTCCATCTGCGGGTCCGCTGCCCGGGGCTCGAACCCGAGCTTCACCGGAGGGCGGCGCGCTGGCTCAGCGAGGCGGGGAGGTTCGCGGAGGCGCTGCCCCATGCCGCGGCCGGCGGGGACTGGGAACGCACGTCGCGCCAGTTCGTCGAGGAGCTGGCGATCGGGCAGCTGCTCACGGGGCTGGATGCCGAACGCCTCGACCGGCTCTTCGCCCGGATGCCCCCGGCCACGCCCGGTCCCGCCGCGGATCTGGTGCGCACCGCCCGGCATCTGACCCGCCACGACGTCGACCGCGGGCTCGACCATCTGCGCCGTGCCGAGGACAACCTCGGCAACGGCGGCCCCCCGTCCGCGGCCCTGCGGCTCAGCTGCGCCGAGCTGCGGGTGCTCGCCGCCCGGATGACCGGCGCGGCCGATCTGGCCGAGGCCGCAGCGCGGGACGTGGAGGCGGCGCGGCGCGCCGTTCCCGCCGAGCGCCTGGAAGCGCATCCCGAGCTGCGCGCGCTGATGCTCACCGACCTGGGATCGGCCCAGTTGTGGGCGGGACGCTTCGACGCCGCCCGGTCGACGCTGTCCGCCGCCGTGCGGCTGCACGACGGCCCGCACACCGCGCTCCCCCGGCACGAGTGTCTGAGCCGGCTGGCGCTGATCGACTTCCTGCGCGGCTGGCCCGACCGCGCCGAGAGGCATGCCCGGGAGGCGGTCGCCGAAGCGGAGCGCGGCGGCCTGCCGCCCGCCACCCGTACCGGAGTCGCCCAGCTGGTGCTGGCCGCCGTCGCCCTCGACCGGGACGAGCTCGCCGCCGCACACGCCAACCTCGATCAGGCCGCCGCCTCCACGGCGGCGGCGCACGATCCCATCGTGCTGGCCGGCCTGACCCTCCTGCGGTCCCGCCTCCTGCTCGCCAGGGGCAACCCCGAAGCGGCACTCCACGTCCTGGACGAACTGGAGGAACCGCACGCCGTCGCCGAGCCCTCGCCCTGGGTGTGCGACCGCACGGCCCTCACGATGGCCGGCGCGCACCTCGCGGCGGGCCGGCCGGAGGCCGCCATGGAGGTCCTGGCGAAGGACCCGGCCGCCGGGCCGGAGAGCGTGGTGACCGCGGCCCGTGCCCGGCTCGCCGTCGGCCGCGTCGACGAGGCGCTGGACCTGCTCGGCACACTCCCGGGCGGACCGGACGACGGCCCCGCCGTCACGACCAGGGTGCTGCTGGCACGGGCGCAGGCCGCCGACGCGCTGGGCAACGGTTCCGCGGCGGAGCGTCTGACGGCGAGAGCCCTGTCCACGGCCCGCCCCGCGCGGCTGAGGCGGCCGTTCGTCGAGGCCGGACCGTGGCTGCGGCACCTGGTGCACCGCCGGCCGGAACTGACCCGCGGGCACGACTGGCTGCCGCCGACCCTCGTGGGACACGCTCGGGTACGTCACGCGCACGGCACGGGCCCGGCCCTCCTGACCGAGCCGCTGAGCAGGCGCGAGCACGAGGTGCTGGAACGGCTGGCGCAGACGATGTCGACGGAGGACATCGCCGCGGACCTCCATCTGTCGGTCAACACCGTCAAGACCCACCTCAAGAACATCTATCGCAAGCTCGCCGCGACCCGGCGGAGCGAAGCCGTGCGGCATGCCCGCGAGCTGCACCTCCTGTGACGGGGGGGGCCGCTCACCTGGGACGGGTGAGCCGCACACCGTCCGACGGCACGAGCATGGACCGTGGGGCCGGGAGCCGCCGTACGACTGCGAGAGAAGCACGCTCATGCGATACGAGATCCGTGTCGACGGGGAGATGTCCCCCACCATGACCGAGGCGTTCCCTGAGCTGGAGAGCGTCGTCACGGCCGGGCAGACCGTGCTGTCCGGGCAGATCGCCGACGAGGTGGAGCTGTACGGCCTGCTGACGCGTTTCCAGTCGCTGGGGCTGCACGTGGTGGAGATGCGCCGCCTTCATGGGTGATCCGGCCCGGGCGTGCGGCGGACCGGATCACGGGGACGGACTCGCTCACGCGGCGAGCACCTTGGACTTGGCCTTCTCGTACTCGGCGTCGGTGATGTCGCCGTGGTCGTGCAGGCCGGCGAGTTTGGCCAGTTCGTCCGCCTTGTTGGCCCGCGGTGCCGTGTTCTCGGCCGCCGCCTTCTGCACGTAGGAGCGGAACTGCTGCTCCCGCGCCTGCGCCTGCTGCACGTCCCGCTTTCCCATGCCCTTGCCCCGGGCGATCAGATAGACGAGGACGCCCAGGTAGGGCAGTACGCACACGAGGAGGGTCCAGCCCGCCTTGCCCCACCCGCCGAGCTTGTCGTCGCGGAAGATGTCGCCGATGACCCTGAACAGGAGCATGAACCACAGCACCCACAGGAAGAACCACATCATGGTGAGGAACGCGTCGAGCAGGGGGTAGTCGGACATGTTGACCTCCGATGGCCGCGGCCTGGTGGTGTTGACGGCACCACGTTCCACCGGCACGGCGGACGGCGGATCACCCGGTACGGGTGGCCTCACGGCCGGCACGGCGACCGCATCCTCACAGCAGGAGCCCGTTCGACCCGCGCACCACGTGGTCGACATGCGACCAGGAGGCAGAGCCATGGCAACGGACCTCGTTCCCGGGACTGCGAACCTCGCCGATGCCCTGGCGGCCGTGGAGGCAGCCTACGGTGAGCTGAACGCCGGCGACGGCACCGACGAGCGTTCGCTGCGTCGGCTCCACCAGTGCGCCGAGGAACTGGCCGAGGCGACCGCCCGGCACGGGCAGCGCCCCGGAGCCATCCGGCTCGACGAGCCGTGGAACCTGCCGGAGCGGCTGCGGCACCGCTACGTCGCGGCGGATCACGGGGCGCACTGGATCATGCGGCACTGCCACTGAGGTGTCCGCGCGGACGGCCCCGGCACGGGGCCTCCGTCTCGATCGCGCGTCACCCGTCCCGGGTGGTCCACCCCGGCCCCGTCACCCGTCCGGGCCGCCGGGACGGTGTGACCTGACGCGCGCGAACGACGCCCGGCTCTTACGGTGATCGCGTGGAGCTTGAGCCGTGGCACACGCGAGGTCCCGTCAGCACGCCCCGCGTCAGGCGCCTGGCCGCGTTCCTGAGCCCGGCCGTGGCGGTGGCGACGATGGCGGCGGCGGTCGGGCTCGGCCTGGGACTGCCGCACTGGGAGGACTCCCTCCCCCAAGTCGGCCTCACCTACGACTCGGGAACCGCCGCGACGACCCTCGCGGCCATCGCGGGCGGCATGATCACCCTGTCCGGGTTCGTCATCACCGCGGTCACCCTGGTCATCCAGACCGTGCAGAACATGTCTCCCCGGCTGATCGGGGTCATCGGTCACTTCCGCCGGTCGCTGGCCGTCGTGGGGCTGGTGACCGGCACCGCGGTGTACGCACTCGTCGTGCTGGCCCAGATCCGGCCCGACGAGACACCCCGGCTGTCCGTGACAGTGGCCGTCGCTCTGGTGGTCGTCGACACCGCCGTGCTGCTGCAGAGTCTCACCGGGCTCCGGCACCTGGTGACCGGCGGCGGGCTCGCCCGGGCGGTGGGTGAGCTCATGGCCGGGTCGATCGACGCCGCGCTCCCGCCCGGCGGCACGGCGGTGGCCTCCGGCGCGGCGGACGGCTGGGCATCCGGATCGGGCGTTCCGTTGGTGCACACCGGGCGGCCGGGTGTCGTGCGGAGCGTCGACGAGCGTCGGCTGCTGCGCATCGCGACGGACCGCGAGGTTCGTGTCTCGCTCACCGTCAGCCCCGGGGACCACATCGGTGAAGGCACGGTCCTGGGGTACCTGCACGGTCCGGAGGCGTCGCACGGACCGCGTCCCGTCCCCCTGCGCCGCCTGGCTTCCTGCGTACGCGTGGACCGTGTCCGCTCCCTCGGCCAGGATCCGGCGTACGGCCTCAGGCTCCTGGCCGACATCGCGATCCGCGCGCTCTCACCGGCCGTCAACGACCCCGCGACCGCCGTACAGGCACTGGACCAGATCGAGGAGACCCTCGTACGGCTGGTCACGCGTCCGCTCGGCATGACCTTGGTGACCGACGCCGGCGGGACACCCCGGCTGCGCCGGTCGGCCCCCGGATGGCCCGGGCTGGTGAGTCTGGCGCTGGACGAGATCCTCGACTACGGGTCGGCGTCCTTGCAGGTCGTACGGCGCGTCCGGGTGCTGCTCGACACCGTCGCCGAGGCCGCTCCGGACCACCGTCGCGCCCCACTGGCCGAGCGCCTGGCCCTGCTGGACCGCCTCGCCCGCACCTTCCGGGATCCACTGCTCGTCGCGGTGGCGGAGGGTGCGGACCGGCAGGGACTCGGCGGGGCCGGGGCCCCGCCGAACCCTCGCTAGCCGTTCTGGTCCTTCCGCTGGACCACGCACAGCGCCCAGATGACGAACCCGTACAGCGCGATCAACGTGAGCGACCAGACGGGGTAGTACGGGATGGAGAGGAAGTTGGCGATGATCAGCAGCGCCGCGATGCCCACCCCGACGACTCTCGCCCAGGTGGCCGTCGCGAACAGGCCGAGGCCCACGATCATGGCGATCACGCCGAGCGACAGCTGGATCCAGCCCCAGCTCGTCAGGTCGAACTTGAAGACGTAGTTCGGGGTGTTGACGAAGACGTCGTCCTGCGCGATCGCCATGATGCCCCGGAACAGGTCCAGGGTGCCGGCGACGAAGAGCATCACCGCGGCGAAGAGCGTGAGTCCGGTGGCGGCGGCCTGAGCCCCCGGTGAGTGGTGGTGGATGGTGGTGGCCATTGCGGGACCTCCGTTCCTCGTACGGCTGCGGCCCGCAGCCGCTCGTTTCCGAGCCTCCACCCGGTCGGCCGGTCCGTCGTCACCCGGGAAGGGTGAGCGGTGCCGAGGGGCGACCGGGGCTCAGGCGGCCATCGCGGTGACCCGGTCGGCCTGCACGGCCTCGGCGAAGACCTCGTAGTCGCGCTCGTTCTGGTCGGCGTACGCCTCCGCGAACTCGACCATCGCGCGGTCGAAGGCACCGCCGGTGCCGAGGTAGGCGGCGATGGCGACCGGATCGCCGGAACGGGCGTGGGCCCGGGCCAGCGAGCCGCCGCACAGGCCCGCGTAGAGGCGCAGCATGGCGGGCGTCATGGTCTCGGGCCGTGGTGTGCCCTTCCAGTCGCGCAGTTGCCTGACGTAGAAGTCGCGCAGCCTGCCGTCCATGCCCGTGACGCGCTCCCAGCCGAGGAAGATGTCGCTGTTCGCCTGCATCAGCCGCTGCCCGGCGACGACCCGCTTGCCCTGGTTGTCGTACCGGCCCGGGCCGCAGTACGGAGCGAGGACCGACTCTCCGGCCTCCTTGGCCTGGAGCAGCAGTGGATCGCCTTCGTCCCTGCCCACCATGAGGACGATCCAGCAACGGGTCCCCACACTGCCGACCCCCACGACCTTGCGCGCCACGTCGACCAGGCGGAAGCGTTCCAGCAGGTCCCGACGCTCGGTGGAGAGGCTGCGGCCGTAGGTGGCGATCAGCGCGCGCACCGGCCCGCCGAGCTCCTCGTACTCGGTGCCCGGAGTCAGATCGCCGAGCGGGGTGATGAGGGGTGGGTCGGCGACGATCCGGAGCTCGCCGTCGACCACGCCGGTGAGCTTGTCGAACGCTTGGAGGCTGTCCCGGGTACGGGCCTTGGCCAGGGCCCGGGACGTGCGCCGGCGTGTCTTCTTGTCCGGCAGCAGTACGTGAAGCCGGTCGGCGTCGTCCTGGGCGTACCAGATGTCCAGCGTGCGCATGCCGGAGAACCGCTGCATCCGCTCCCGGTACGCCCGCGCCGCCTCGGTGACGACGGCGGCGCGCTGGTCGTCGTCCAGGCCGTTCGCGCGGCCTGCGACGGCGAAGCTGGCGGTCAGCCGCTTGACGTCCCATTCGAAGGGGCCGGGCAGTGTCTCGTCGAAGTCGTTGATGTCGAAGACTAGGTGCCGTTCGGGCGAGGCGAACAGGCCGAAGTTCAGCAGGTGGGCGTCGCCGCACAACTGGGTCGTGATTCCTGTGTGAGGCGCCTGGCCGAGGTCGGCGGCCATGATCGCGGCGGCACCCCGGTAGAACCGGAAGGGCGACTCCACCATCCGGCCGTACCGGATGGGCAGCAGCTCGGGTACCCGGGTGACGGCCTGCTGCTCCAGAACGCCGACGGGATCGGGCCGCCGCTCGGCCGGGACGAACCCGGCGTGGCTCGACCGGGGTGCGGCGGAACGGGCCGCCCTGCCCCGCGCCGCTCGCTCGGCCACGGTGAGGTGGCCGCTGACCTGGTGTGTCGTTGTCATCGTGACCTCCCTGTCGCACGCGTCTCCACATCCGGCAGGCGGCGCATCTCGTCGACGCGCAGTCCCAGGTTCCGGAAACGCAGCAGCAGTCCGTACAGATGCGCCTCGTCCGTCACCGAGCCGGTGAAGACCGTCTGTTCGGAACCGGTCTCCGTCGCCAGCTCCGGGAACGCCTCGGCCAGTGCCATGGAGACGCGACCGTCGACACGGAACTCGTAACGCATGCCGGCACCACCCTCTCCCACCGCGCTGGGGACCCTCTTCCTCGCATGCTGCCCGCCGTACGGCCGTGCCGGATCACCCGCCCGAGGTGAGTGCACGGCTTTCCGCGGGCCCGGACCCGATGTCCGGCCGATCCACCGCCAACCGGTTGACCTCGGTGGCGGGTCGCCGTTCGCTCGCCGCGGTCGCTGCGACGATGCGCCCATGGCATCCCGGGAACACAGCGCTGAGAGTCCGGCGACCGCACGACCGGTCCTGGTGACACTCGCGGCCGGCCAATTCCTGATGGCCCTCGACAGCTCCGTCATGAACGTCTCGATCGCGACAGTGGCCGACGACGTGAACACGACGGTGACGGGCATCCAGGGCGCGATCACCGCCTACACCCTGATCATGGCGATGTTCATGATCCCGGGTGGCAAGGTCGGTGCGCTGATCGGCCACAAACGCGCGTTCATGATCGGCTGCGCCGTGTACGGGTGCGGCTCCCTGACCACGGCGCTGGCCCCGAACCTGCCGGTGCTCCTGGTCGGCTGGGCACTCCTGGAGGGCCTTGGGGCGGCGCTCATCCTGCCCGCGATCGTGGCGCTCGTCGCCGCCAACTTCGGCGTCGAACGCCGACCCGCCGCCTACGGACTGGTCACGGCCGCGGGAGCCGTGGCGATCGCCCTCGGACCGCTCATCGGGGGCGTCGCGACCACGTACTTCTCCTGGCGCTGGGTGTTCGCCGGCGAAGTCGTGATCGTGCTCGGCATCCTGGCCCTCGGCCGCCGCATCACCGACGCACCGGCCGAGAGCCACCCGCGCATCGATCTGGTCGGCGCGGCACTCTCCGCCCTCGGACTCGGGATCTTCGTCTACGGCGTCCTCCGCTCGGACGAGTGGGGCTGGTTCCAGCCGAAGCCCGACGCACCCTCCTGGCTCGGGGTCTCACTGGTCGTCTGGCTGATGCTGGCCGGCCTGCTCCTGATCTGGCTGTTCCTCCGCTGGGAGGCGCGGCTCGTGGAGCGGCGCAGGGAACCGCTCGTGGATCCGGCACTCCTGCGGAACCGCCAGCTCACCGGCGGGCTGACGATGTTCTTCTTCCAGTACCTCGTCCAGATGGGCGTGTTCTTCGTCGTACCCCTCTATCTGTCGGTGGCCCTCGGCCTGTCCGCGCTCAAGACCGGCGCACGCATCCTGCCGCTCTCGCTGACCCTGCTGGCCGCCGCGATCCTCATCCCGCGTTTCCTTCCGCATGTCTCACCGCGGCGGGTGGTGCGGCTCGGGATCCTGTCCCTGTTCGCCGGAGCGGTGGTCCTGATGGCCGCGCTCGACGCCGACGCGGGTGCGGAGATCGTCACCGTCCCCCTCCTGCTGATCGGGCTCGGCATGGGCGCGCTGGCGTCCCAGCTCGGCTCGGTCACCGTGTCCGCGGTACCGGACGAGCGGAGCGCGGAGGTCGGCGGCGTCCAGAACGCGGTCACCAACCTCGGCTCCTCGATCGGCACCGCACTCGCCGGGTCGATCCTGATCGCCGCACTGACGAGCTCCTTCATCAGCAGCATCGAGCAGAACCCGGATGTCCCGGAGCGCGTGAAGAGCACGGCGAGTGTCGAACTCCAAAGCGGCGTGCCCTTCCTGTCGGACGCCCAGCTCAAGGCGGCTCTCGACAAGGAGGGCACGAGCGCGGACGTCACGCAGGCGGCGCTCGACGCGAACTCCGCCGCGCGGCTCGACGGGCTGCGCGCAGCGCTGGCGATCCTCGCCCTCACCTCGCTGCTCGCGATGTTCTTCACCCACCGGATCCCGACGACCCAGCCCCGTTCGAAGTCATAACGGGCCCCCGGACACCCCTCCGGCCGTCCGGGCGAGCCTCCGGCGGCCGACGGACGACGAGTCCGCCGGCCGCAACGCCCGTCAGTTCGGGAGGCCCTCCGGATCGGTCGCCCACCTCGTGTTCGGCTCGGTGGCCAGCCGGAAGTCCAGCCTGCCGCCCTTCAGGGTCAGGTCCGCCCCCGCCCACGAGCGGGTGAGGTCGCGGCCGTTGAGCCGTACACCGTCGATGTACGGATGGCTGTCATCGGCCTCGGGCGCGGTGATGACGATGTCCGTGCGGCCCGGCCGGTCCAGGACCGCCTTCGGGAAGAGCGGTGCGCCGAGAAGGAGGTCGGCGCTGCCCGGGGTGCGCGGATAGACACCGAGGGCGGAGAGGACGTACCAGGCGGACATGGTGCCGAGGTCGTCGTTGCCGGGCAGGCCCTTGGGGCCGGTGCCGTACGCGGTGTCGAGGATCTGGCGGACCGTCGCCTGGGCCTTCCAGGGCTGTCCGAGGGAGTTGTAGAGCCAAGGGGCGTGGATGTCTGGCTCGTTGGTCGGGTCGTAGCGCAGCGCGTCGCCGCCCCTGACCGACCATGCGCCGTCGGCCGTGTGGAAGAAGCCGTCGAGGCGGGAGACCGCCGTCTCGCGTCCGCCCATCGCTTCGGCGAGGCCCCGCACGTCCTGCGGGACCATCCACACGTAGGCGGCGGCCGAGCCCTGGGCGAAGCCGAGGTCGCTCGCCGGGTTGAACGGGCTCACCCAGGAGCCGTCGAGGTTCCGGGCCTGGATGTAGCCGGTGGCGGGGTTGAAGACATTGCGCCAGTAGTCGCCTCGCGCCTCGAAGTCCTTCGCCTCCTCGTCCCGCCCGAGCAGTTTCGCCCACTGCGCGAGGGCCGAGTCGGCGACCGCGTCCTCCAGGGTCTCGGCGGCGCCGCCCCAGCAGTGGCAGGCGTCCTGGACGGCGTAGTGGGAGGTCATGTACTGGGCCAGGTTGGGGCGTTGGCCCACGCACTGGCCGGGGCAGCCGGCGTCCGAGAGTTCGTCCGGGTTGGGCACGGTGGCCTGGTGGACCAGGGAGTCGAAGGCTCCCTGGTAGTCGAAGTTGCGTACGCCCATGGCGTAGAAGGTGGCCAGGCTCGCGGCGGACGGGTCGCCGGTCATCACGTGGGTGGCGCCGCTGATGTGCACCCAGCGGTCCCAGACTCCACCGTTCTGCTGGGCGAAGTTGTAGAGCGATTGAGCGAAGTCGCCCGCGACGGTGGGCTCCAGGAGGGCGAGCAGTTGGATCTGGGCGCGGTACTGGTCCCAGCCGGAGAAGTTGCTGTACTGCGCCCGCTGGCCGCGCGCCAGCCGGTGGACGGTCTGGTCCATGCCCCAGTAACGGCCGTCCGTGTCGCTGATCAGGTTGGGCTGCATGAGGGCGTGGTAGAGCGCCGTGTAGAAGGTCCGGCGGCGGGCGGGGGTGCCGCCGTCGACGCGTACGGTGCTCAACTCGCGGTCCCACGCGCGGGCGCCCGCCCTGGCGACATCGGCCACACGCGCGTGCGGGGCGATTTCCCGGCGGAGGTTGGTCTCGGCCCCGGCGAGGCCGACGTACGAGATGCCGAACCGCATGTGGACATCGTTGTCAGCCGTCGTGTCGAAGCCGACCCAGCCGCCGGAGCCGCGTCCCGCGCGGTCGGCGCCGGTGGCGTATCCCTCGCCTCCCGAGGCGGTCGTCGAACCGGGTGACACGGTGCTGTCGTGCCAGGTGCCGACCGAGGAGAAGGCCCGGTCGAAGGAGGCGCTGAAGTAGAGCCGGTAGTAGCTCTTGCGGTTGTTGACACCGCCGTTGGCGCGGCGTCCGCAGAAGGCGCCGGTGAGGACCCAGCCCGTCACCTGGCGGTGGGCGGTGTCGATGTCGACGTGCGCGTCCGCGCTGCCGTTGAGGGAGTTGGAGACGCGGAAGAGCAGGCTCGCCGGGCGGTCGGCGGGGAAGGTGAAGTCGGCGACTCCGGCGCGCTTGCCGACAGCCAGGTCGGCGGTGGCCCCGGAGGCGAGGCCGAGGGTGTAGCGCCCGGGGGTGGCCTTCTCGTCGGCGTGCGAGAAGTTCGACGCGTAGACGGCGTCCTTGGTGTCCGCCGATGGTGAGGAGGTGACGTCGCCGACGAACGGCATGATCGGTACGTCCCCCGCCGCGCCCGGGTTGCAGCCGGCGCCGTTGACGTGGGTGAGGCTCAGGCCGCGGATGCGGGTCGCCCCGTACTCGTAGCCGTTGGCGGCGCCCGTGCTCGTCTGATCGCCGGTGGTGCTGGTCGGGGACCAGGAGATCATGCCGCCCGGGAGGGTGGCGCCGGGGTAGGTGTTGCCGCCGTTGGAGGAGCCGATCAGCGGGTCGACGAGGGAGGACAGCTCGTCGGGGGTGCCGGTCGCCGCGGAGAGGGCGGGGAACGGGGCGGCTGCGGCGAGCGCGGTCGTGACCGCCGCGGCCGCGACTCCGACGCCGAACCGCCTTGCCGTGCCCAGTAGTTGGTGACGCATGCGTCAAGTCGCCTTTCGGGGAAGGGACATGGGGCCGAAGAGACAGGGGGCGTCGTGAGGCTAGGAGGCCGCGCGATGGGAGGGAAGAGGCACCCGGGTACGGGTGATGAAGTGCGGGTGAACGCTTCACCGTGCGCTTAAGTGGCCCTTAAGCACGGGTTAAGCGACCCATCCCACCTCGTTCCCGCAGGTCAGAGCGGTGACGACTTCTCCTCGACCCGTTGGCCGAAGCAGCGGTCGTGCGTAACATCGGGCCTCGGCGGCGGTGCCGACGCACGCTGTGAGAGCGCTCTCAAATCGTCGGCACCGTCCGCTCCGCACGGCCCGACTCGCCCGGAGGCCCCCACATGACTCCCCCGACCCCCCGCCATCAGCGCACGCTCGGCCGCCGCAAGCTCCTCGCGCTCGGTGGCGCCGCGGTGGCCGCTCCCGCACTCGCCGCCCTGGCACCGCACGCCCTCGCGGACACCAAGCCCATGGAGACGAACGCCGATCAGGCGGGCGGGCTCCCGCTGACGCTGGTCAACAACAGCGGCTCGTTCGACAACGCGAACGTGCACGTCTACATCGTCGGCAACCTGGACGGCACACAGGTGCGGGTCACCCCCGCCGGAACACTCGCGCCGATAGCTCTCTCGGACAACGGCGCCGACGGTTTCACGGACTACGCGATCAGCCTCAACTCGGGTGCGGAGACGACGATTTCACTCCCGTACCTGTCGGGCCGCATCTACGTCTCCCTCGGCGCGAAACTCAAGTTCAAGGCCGTGGCGGACGGCAACGGCAACCCGGCGCTCCAGTACCCGGCCGGCTGGGTGACCTCGGACCCCAACTACGAAGTCCTGCACGACTGCGCCGAGTTCACGCACAACGCGTCGGGGATGTTCTGCAACACGACGATGGTCGACATGTTCAGCGTGCCGTTGAGCATCCGGCTGACCGGCGCGCAGGACCAGACGACGGGCACACTGCGCGACGGCGGGCGGGCGTCGGTGTTCACCGCGGTGCGGGAGGTCGAGGCGTTCGCCCCGCTGGTCATGGGCGACACCCGGGTCATCGCGCCGGGGCACGGGCTGGACGCGGGTCTGTTCGCGGCGGACTACTTCGCGCCCTACATCGACGAGGTGTGGAGCACCTACACCGGCAAGGACCTCACCGTCACCACCAACGCGGGCGCGTTCACCGGGCGGGTACGCGCCGACCGGTTCGCCTTCACCGGCCCCGCCTCGGTCTCCTTCGCGAAGCCGTCGACGCGGGACGTGCTGTTCTGCGACGGCAGCCTGGCCGCCCCGAACGACGGCACCACGGGCCCGGCAGCGGCCGTGCTCGGCGCGGGCTTCAACCGCTCCACCCTCCTGTCGGACTCCGCCCAACCGACCACCGACGCCTCGGAGTTCTACCGCACCGACCTCACGAACCACTACGCGCAGGCGGTGCACGCGGCCACCGCCGACGGCAGGGCCTACGGCTTCGCCTTCGACGACGTGGCGGACTTCGCGTCGTACGTCCAGGACACGGCACCGACGGGGATGCGGCTGACGCTCACGCCGTTCTGATGCCGGAGAGGGCGGGAGCGCGGCCCCCGCCCTCTCTCGTTCCGTGTCGCTCAGTTCGGCCGTTGCGTACGCCGACGCCACCACGCCAGGCCCGCGCCGATCAGCAGGATGCCCGCGGCGCCCGAGCCCACCGAGGCCGCGATCAGGCCGGTGTTGCCCGTGCCGTCCGCCGAGCCGGTCGGTTGCAGGGCGTTGCCCACCTGGTCGCGGACGCTGTTGCCCCCTGCCGTGCCCTTCGCGAGCGGGCCCCGCGAACCGGCGACGGGCTCGGCCAGATAGGGGAAGGAGTCGCCGAACTTCTGGTCGTTGGCGTCGACCGCGTCTCCCAAGTCGTTCTTGGAGCCGACCAGTTCACCCTCGACGGCCTGGAGCGAGATGTCCACGACGTCATCGGTGAGCCGACGCCCGTTCGGGAAGCCCGCGTTGTCGCCGCCGAGGACACCGAGCCGCTTCGGCGCGGCGGTCGGCTTGATCGAGGTGTTCAGGCGCAGCATCTCGGCCGGTCGTACGCCCGGCGGCTGGTTGAGGCCTTTGACGCCCTTCAAAAAGACGTCGACGAGGTCGTTGCGCGGTTCAGCGGGTGCCTTGATCTTGTAGACGGCCTCCATGAGCTTCGGCAGTTCCGGGTCGGTCACGTTCTTCAGGAACTGGGCGTCGTTCCACGGCGAGGACGCGTTGAACCTGTCCTTGTCCCCAAGGGGGTTGACGACCTCGTTGACCAGCGGGTTGCCCAGCCGCGAGACCTGCTCGTAGTCGCCCTGGGCGTTCTTTCGCCGGGTGGTCGACCAGATGCCCACGACCGGCTGCTGCTTCGACTCGGTGATCATGTCGGTGGGCAGTTGCAGGGCGATCGAGTTGACGTTGTAGCCCTTGAGGGTGTCGTTGCCGACCTCGGAGAGGTTGCCGCCGTAGAGCAGGTCGAAGACGCGCAGGTCCAGGAAGAACGGGTCGTCCGCCTGGCCGGCGAACGTCCGCCCTCCGTGGGCGAGTTGACGGACCGCCTGCCGGCGCAGCGTGCCGTAGTCCGGCATCGACGCCTTGCCGACGTTCGACGGGGCCACCGGTACGTCGTCGGCGAGCCTCGTCCTCGACACGAGACTCTGGTTGCGCAGCTTGAGCAGGTCGATGTCGTAGGTCTGGGTGACGTTGAGGTCCGGGTCGTCGAGGCTGGTGACCGGGCCCGTGTCGTAGAGGAACGTCCTCTTGTTCTTCGTGTGCGTCCTGAAGGTGTAGCGCAGCAGCAACTCGCCTTGCGCGTCACCGTTGTTGTCGATGTGGATGTCGTACTGGGCGTCGTCCGCGAAGGTGTAGAAGTTCGGGCCGCCCGCCGGGTCCTCGAACGGGATCCAGTTCGCGATGATCGTCGTCGTCTCCGGATCGTCCGGGCTGACGAAGGCGTACACGTCCGTGTTGTCGTACTTGGGGTGCCCCGAGACGAGCGGGGCCTCCCGGTGGCTGGAGGCGGAGGCCGCCCCCGGTTCCAGCGTGGTCATGCCGGCGGCTGCGAGTCCCCCGGCGGCCAGCGCACCTGCTACGAGGGTCGCGAGGCTCCTGCGCCGCGCACCGCTCCTGGCGATAGGTGTCATACCGTCCGTCCTCTGTGCCAACTTCCCTGACGCTGAAGGATTCGGAACGGTCACCCCTTGCGGATTGGTGAATATCGACCGATCTGACGGATCTTTCAGTTGATCTGTCGATTTGGCGCTCGGCGTGCGGGGCCGGTCCCGTCGTAGGAGCGTGGTGGTGTGGCAAAGGTGCGGGATCTCGTGGCCCGCCGGAACCGGGAGCCGGCCCGGCGCGGCTGGCTGCGGGGCGCTCCGGCACCCCTGTGGGTGCGGGTACTGCCGGCCGTGCTGGTGGTCGGTGTGGGCGTGGCGACGCTGGTGAGTCCGAACCGGCTCGACATCGGCTTCGTACTGGGTGCCATTCCGCCGCTGGCCGGTCTGTCGTACGGTCCGGTGGCGACCGTGCTCTACGGCGGTCTCAGCGTCGCACTGCTGACCGTGCCGGCCTTCCACCTCAACGATCCGGGCAGTACGGACCTGTTGACCATCTGCTTCGTCGCGTTGCTGAGCGTGTTCATCTCGTTCGTACGGAGTCGGCGGGACGCCCAGCTCGATCTGGAGCGTACGGTCGCCGAGGCGGCGCAGCGGGCGGTGGCGCCGCCCCTGCCGGAGCGGGTGGGGCGGGTGCGGTGTGCGGGGCTGTACCGGGCGGCGCAGCGCGGGACGCTGGTCGGGGGTGACTTCTTCGATGTCCGGGACGGGCCGTTCGGGGTGCGGGCGGTGATGGGGGATGTGCAGGGGCACGGGCTGTCGGCCGTGGCGACGGTGGCTTCGCTGCTCGGCGCGTTCCGGGAGGCGGTGCTCGACCGGCCGGAGCTCGAATCGGTCGCCGCGCGGCTCGACCGCAGGCTCGTGGTGGACTCCGCGCGGTCACCGCACGCGGAGTTGTTCGCCACCGCCGTACTGCTGGAGTTCTCGGCGGACGCGCGGGCCGTACGGATCGTGGCCTGCGGGCATCCGGCTCCGGTGGTGCTCCGCGAGGGGCGCGTCGCGGAGATCGACATCGTGCCGTGGACGCCGCTCGGGCTCGGTCTGGCCGACTCGGGTCCGCTCGGTGCCGTCACCGTGCCGCTGCTGCCCGGGGACCGGCTGTTCCTGGCGTCCGACGGGGTGTGGGAGGCACGGGACGCCTCCGGGGCCTTCTATCCGTTCACGGGACGGCTGGCGGCGCTCGCCGACGGGGACGCGGCCGACCTGGCGGAGCGGGTGTGGGCCGATGTGCTGCGGTACTCGGAGGAGATCCGCGACGACGTCACCATGCTCGTCCTGGCGCCCGAGGAATGACATCCGACGCCTGAGGCTCACGCCCCCTCGTGTTCACCCTCCGCGTCGATGTGCGGCAGGATCCGGTCCAGGAGCCGGGGTGTCCACCACGCGTGCCGGCCCAGCAGGGTCATGACCGCGGGCACCATCAGCAGCCGTACGACCGTGGCGTCGATGAGCACGCTCACGGCCAGGCCGAGGCCGAGCATCTTGACCACGATGTTGTCGCTGAGGATGAACGCCGCGAAGACGCTCACCATGATCAGCGCGGCGCAGGTGATGACCCGCGCGGTGATCTCCAGGGCGTGGGCGACGGAGGCCTCGGCGTCGCCGGTGCGCAGCCAGGCCTCGTGGACGCGGGAGAGCAGGAAGATCTCGTAGTCCATGCTCAGGCCGAAGATGATCGCGAACATCATCATCGGGACGTAGCTCTCGATGGGGACCTTGCCTGAGACACCCAGCGCGGGCCCGCCCCAGCCCCACTGGAAGACGGCGACGACGACGCCGTAGGAGGCCGCGATCGAGAGCACGTTGAGGACGGCGGCCTTGAGCGCGACGAGGAGGCCGCGGAACACCGCGAGGATGATCAGGAAGGCCAGGGCCACGACCACGCCGATGATCAGGGGCAGTCGGCTCGACACGATGTCGCGGAAGTCGACCTGCGCGGCCGTGGTGCCGGTGACGTAGCCCTTGGCGGAGGTGCCGGAGACCGCGTCCGGGAGGGTGTCGTGGACGAGGCGGTTGGTGAGGTCGGTGGTGGTGGCGCTCTGCGGGGACTGCTTGGAGTAGACGGTGCCGACCAGGACGTCCCCGTCCTTGGTCGCCGTCAGCGGGGTGACCTTGGCGGCGCCCTGCACCCCGTCGAGGGTCTTCTGCGCCTGGGTGGTGAGGTCCGAGCGCTGGGACGAGGGGACGCCTGTCTGATCGATGACGATGGTCAGTGGCCCGTTGGAGCCCGGCCCGAAGGCGTCGGTCATCAGGTCGTAGGCGCGCCGGTCGGTGAACGAGGTGGGGTCGGCGCCGTCGCCGATGTGGCCGAGCTGGATCGAGAAGACCGGGATCGCGAGGACGACGACGGTGGCGACACCCGCCGCGAGGAAGGTCCACGGCCGGTGTTCCACGCGCTGTGCGTAGCGGTGCCAGGTGCCCGTGGGTTCGGCGCCCGGCTCGGCGTCGGTCTCGGCGACCGGGCGGCGCACCCGGTAGCGGTCGATCCGTTTCCCGACGAGCCCGAGCAGGGCGGGTACGAGGGTGAGCGCGCCGATGACCGCGGACACGACCGTCACGGCGGCGGCGAGCCCGAGTTTGCCGATGAAGGGCACTCCGGACACGAACAGTCCGGCGAGGGCGATGATCACCGTGCAGCCGGAGACGAGCACGGCCCGGCCGCTGGTGGCGGTGGCCTGTCCGGCGGCGCGCACCGGATCCGCGCCGTTCATGAGGTTCTGCCGGTGACGGGTGATCAGGAACAGGGCGTAGTCGATGCCGACACCGAGTCCGATCATCGTCGCCAGGGTGGGTGACACCGTCGCGAAGGTGAAGGCAGCCGCCAGCAGTCCGAGGCAGGCGAGCCCTCCGATCACGCTGATCAGCGCGGTCACCAGGGGCATCGCGGCGGCGATCACACTGCCGAAGCCGATCAGCAGGACGACGATCGCCACGGCGAACCCGATGAGTTCACTGACCCGGTCGTCTGCGGCGGGCCGGGCCAGTTCGCCCAGCGGTCCCCCGTACTCGACCTGCGCTCCGGCGGCGCGCAGCGGCTTCACGGAGTTGTCCACGCCGTGCAGGTAGCCGTCACCGAGGGTGGACGGCTGGACGTCGAAGCGGATCGTGATGTAGCCGGTCTTCGCGTCGGTCGACAGGGGCCCCACGTTCGGACCGGACGATGCCGGCGCCTGCGTTCCGGGCTGTGGCAGCGGGTTCTGCACCGACAGGACGTGCGGGAGTTTCTGCAGGTCGCCGACCGTCTCGGACATCTGGGAGCTCAGTGAGGTGAGCTGTTTGTCCTTGTCGTGGAGGACGATCTGGCTGCTGTAGCCGCCGGCCGCCGGATCGTGGTCCTTGAGGACCTGCAGACCGTGCTGGGACTGTACGCCGGACAGCGAGAAGTCGTCCGAATAGTCGCCCCCGAAGGACCTGTTGAGTACCTGGAGCGCGGCCAGCGCGACGAGCCAGGCCACGACGACGATCACGAAGTGCCGCGCGCACCACTCCCCCAGCCGCCGCAGCACCCCCTTGGCTGCGCCCTTGCTGCCCCCTGCACTGGAATCCGTGGGCGTCATGACCTCGGCCTTTTCCGCCAGGGGACATTTCCGACACCCTCATTAGACGCCCACGGGATCACTACGGCATCTCGGGCCCGCGCTCAGGCTGCGGTCATCCCACGTCCCACAGGAACCGGTGGGTGTGGATGCCGAAGTACGGGAACGACCGGACGCCGCCGACCCCTTCGATCGGCCGCACGACGTCGTTGACGAAGTCGAGCAGGTCCCGCGGTCCCGGGGTGACCACTTCCGCCAACAGGTCGAAGCCGCCGGAGGTGAGCACGGAGTACACCACCTCGTCGCGCAGGGCGAGTTCGTCGGCGACCGTGCGCGGGTCGCCGTCCACCTCGATGCCGAGCATGGCCATGGCCTGGCCGCCCATGGCCATCGGGTCGGTCACCCCGACGACCTGAACGGCCTTGGAATCCAGGAGGCGTTGAAGCCGCTGCCGGGCGGCCGAAGCCGACAGACCGACCTTCGGTCCGAGATCGGCGTAGGCGATACGTCCGTCGGTCTGCAGCTCGCGCAGGATGGCCCGGTCGATGTCGTCCACGTGCTTGTTCTCCAACTCCCTGTGTCAGAAGGCCAGTTCGGCGAGGGCTTCGGCGAAGACCCGGGTGTGGGTGTCGACGTCCTGCTCGGTGGTGTCGGGGCACATCAGCGCCATGCTGTGGAACGGGGTGAGCAGGATGCCCCGGTTGGCGAGGTAGAGGTGCAGGAAATCCTCCAGCTCCGGGTCGCCCGCCGCCTCGGACTCGGTGCCGTTGCGCGGGGCCTGGGAGGCGAAGCGGTACTCGCTGCGGGCGCCGAGGCGGCTCACCGTCCAGGGCAGCGCGTGGGCGTCGATGCCCTCCTGCACACCGGCGGCGAAGCGCTCGGACAGCTTGGCCATATGGGCGAACGCCTCGTCGGTCAGGACGTGTTCGAGGGTGGCGCGCATCGCGGCGACCGAGAGCGCGTTGCCCGCGAGGGTGCCGCCGACCCCGCCCATGTCGACCAGGTCGAGGTCGGCACGGCCCAGCAGCCGGTCGGCGAGTTCGGCGGAGAGGCCGTAGGCGCCTGCCGGGATACCGCCGCCGATCGCCTTGCCGATGGTGAGCAGGTCGGGTTCGAGGTCCCAGGCGGCGGTGCAGCCGCCCGGTCCGGCGGAGAAGGTGTGGGTCTCGTCGATGATGAGCAACGTGCCGTGTTTCCTGGTCAGTTCGCGTACGGCGGTCAGATAGCCGGGCTCCGGCAGCACGATGCCGATGTTGGTGAGCGCGGGTTCCATGAGGACGGCGGCGACGTCACCGTGTGCCAACTCCCGCTCCAGCTGGGCGGGATCGTTGAACTCGGCGACGCGGCTGGTGAGCGTGACGTCGCAGGGGGCGCCGACATTGCCGGGGCGGGCGGTCCCCCGGCCGTCCGGTCCGACGACGATGAGCGACTCGTCCACACTGCCGTGGTAGCTGTAGCTGTTCACCAGGATCTTGGGGCGGTCGGTGACGGCCCGGGCGAGCCGGATCGCCCAGCGGTTGGCGTCGGTCGCGGTGAGCGAGAAGCTCCAGCGGGCCAGTCCGAAGCGGCGGGTGAGTTCCGCGCCGACCCACTCGGCGTCCTCCGTGGGCAGCATCGCCGTGGCTCCGCCCTGTTCGGCGAACCGGCGCTGCACCGCCTCCGCGACCACGGCGGGCGAGTGGCCGGCCATCGCCCCGGTGTCGCCGAGGCTGAAATCGATGTACTCGTGGCCGTCGATGTCGGTGACGCGGGCGCCGCGGGCGGTGTCGAGGTAGCGGGGGAAGGCCCCTGCGGTCTTGTTCATCCAGGTCATCGGCACCCGCCCGAAGAGATGCTCGGCACGGGCGTAGGCGGCCTTCGAGCGCGGATTGCGCCGCTCGGCCTCGGCGCCCTCCTGGGCGAGCAGGTCCTGGAGGCGAGTGCGGTCCATGGGATACCCCGGTGGTGTCGACGACGGAATGTCCGGACGATACGGCCGAAAGCATCGTGGAGGCAAGACATGGCCGCTGAATCAGCTGCTGTCACGATTGATTCGTGCGCGCACCTCGTCGCGCGGCTCGCTCGGTTCGGCAAGCGCGCGACACCCCTCGCCCCGCTCCGGCTGCGCGCCCGATGCACCCACCCCGGCAACTCAACTCCCTTTCCTCACAGGCCATTTCAGACACTTGACGCAGAAGTGAACAGAGAGCTGTCAGTTTCGAAGGGAACTCCTGTTACACCGTGCGAGAGCGGTCGATGACGGTGTGTACTGTGCTCCGGGCACCCCGCCTCAGGGGCTCGAACTCACCCCTGCCCGACTTCTCTTGGACTCGATTCGATGACCGAATTACCGGACCTGGTGACCGGTGCGCTCGCCGCCGGCACGCTGTCCGCGCTGGCGCTCGGCGCCGGCCTGCTGCGGTCGCGGCGTCGACGTGCCCTGCAGCGCGCGGAGATCGCGGAGCTGCGGGACCGTCTGGCCGGTGTCCAGACGGCGTTCGTGGCCGAGGTCGAGCATCTGGCCGTTCAGCGGATCCCGGCCGCAGCCCGGCAGTTGACGCATCCGCGGGTGGCCGTGCCGGGACCGGCGCAGCCGCAGTTCATCGGTTCTCCCCTCGGGATCGCCCTCGAAAGCGTGCTCAGCACGGCGCGTTCGGAGCTCACCGCGCAGCGCACCCGTATCGACGCCGCCGCGCAGGCCGGGATGCGCGGGGCCACCCGGGAGATCCAGGCCGCGCTGTACCGCCTGCAGGACGCCCTGCGCGCGCTCCAACAGCGTTACGACGACCCGGAGTTGACGCAGACCCTGTTCATGCTGGACCACGAGAACGAGCAGTCGCTGCGCCGGGCGCAGGTCACGGCCGTCGTGTGCGGGGCCTGGGTCGGGCTCGCCCGTGAGGACTCGCACCTCGTGGAGGCGGTGACCGGCGGGCAGGCCCGGCTCGCCGGATACCACCGGGTGCGGGTGCACAACCACCTCGAAGCCGGTACCGCGCTGGTCTCGCACGCGGTCGAGCCGGTCGCGATCATCGTCGCCGAACTCCTCGACAACGCGCTGCGGCACTCGGCTCCGGACACCGAAGTCCTGGTCAACCTGGAGCACGTCCATCACGGCGTCTGCGTCACCGTCGACGACGCGGGCGTGGGCATGACCCCCGACGAACGCGAGCACGCCCGGCGGACGGTGGCCGGTACCGACCCGGTCCTCCTCACCGACCTGGGCGATCCGCCGCGCATGGGGTTCGCCGCGATCGGCCGTCTCACCCGGCAGTTCGACCTCGGTGTGGACGTGTCCTCGCCTTCCCCGTACGGCGGTGTCCGCGCGGTCCTGCGCATCGACAGCCACCTCCTCAGCAGGATCGACCCCGAGCGGCAGCCACCCGCGGCGGGCGCCGCGCGCTCCACCCGCCCGGCCCCCGCTCCCACCCGCTCGCCCGCACCCTCCCCGGCCCACTCCTACGGCTCCGAACGCGACGAGCAGGCCACGGCCGACGTGCCCGGACACCAGGCCCTGCCCGACGCCGGCGGGCTCCCGCGACGGCGCCGCCGCGCCGCGGTCGCCACCGCGAACGCGCGGAACGCCCTTCCGGCCCAGGACACGCGGGCCGCCCCGGCCCAACCGGAGTGGCGGCCGGAGCAGGCCGCCGCCGCGCTCGGCGCGCTCCAGTCCGGCACGGCCGCCGCGCGCGCCGCGAGTGCGGGCTCCGGGACCGCCGCGGCGGAGGAGCCCGCTCCGTCGCGACCGGCGGTGCACGACCTCGATCAGAAGAACAACGGGAACGACTACGAGGGGGGAGCGGCTAGATGATCAGCCGCGATGGGGGCGACACGGCATGGGTGCTCGATCCGATCCTGGAGGTGCCGCACGTGGTGGCCGCGGTGCTGCTGACCCGGGACGGGCTGGTGCGGGGGTACACCGACGCGCTGTCCCAGGCCTCGGGCGAGCGGGTGGCCGCGATCACCAGCACGGTGCAGGGGGCGTGCCGTACCGCGGCGGCGGCCTTCGCCGACCGGGAGGACGCCGAGATCCGGCAGGTGGTGATCGAGTCGGACCACGGGTACGTGCTCATCGTCCCCACGGATCACGGGACTTGTGTGGCGGCCTACGGCGACACCGAGGTGCGTCTGGACCTGCTCGCGCACCGGGTGCACTCGCAGGTGGCACGGCTGGGCGAGAAGACGATGGCCGCCGCCCCACGGGGAGTTGACGGCGGCGCGTCGGCATGACGGGCCGCCGCGGCGGCCGTCCTCTGGTCCCCGCGTATCTGTCGACCGGCGGGGTGGCCCGACCCAGTCGCCCGCAGCTGGAGCGGCTGACGGTGCTCTCCGGCAGCGGCGAACCCGTCCCTGCCGGGCTGCCCGCGGCCCAACTCGCCCTGCTGGACGCCCTGTTCGACGGTTCGCTGACGGTGCTGGAGGCGGCGGTCCTGCTGGAGCTGCCGGTCTCCGCGGTGCGGGTGCTGGCCGCCGGTCTGCTCGACCGGGGCCTGGTGCTCGCCCGCGCCCCGATCCCGCCCGCCGAACGCTCCGACCCCGACCTGCTGAAGAGAGTGGCCGATGGCCTACGCGCCCTCAAGCACGACTAGCGGCATCCATCTGCCGGACACCGCACAGGAGTTGGTCAAGATCCTGGTCGCGGGCCCGTTCGGGGTGGGCAAGACGACCCTGATCGACTCGGTGTCGGAGATCCGGCCGCTGCACACCGAGGAGCAGCTGACCGAGGCGTCCGTCCATGTGGACGATCTCGACGGGGTGCGGGAGAAGTCGACGACGACCGTCGCCATCGACTTCGGGCGGCTCAGCCTGCCGGGCGGGATCGTGCTGTACCTCTTCGGCACGCCCGGGCAGGAGCGGTTCCGGGCGCTGTGGGAGGACATCTCGCATGGCGCGCTCAGGGCGCTGGTCCTGGTCGACAGCCGCCGCATCGACGCCTCCTTCGACATGCTCGGTCTGGTGGAGGAGAGCGGACTGCCGTACGCCGTCGCCCTCAACACCTTTCCGGACGCGCCCCGGCACCACACCGACGAACAACTGCGCGCCGCCCTGGACCTGGTGCCCGGCACCCCTCTGGTGACCTGCGACGCCCGGGACGCCGACTCCTCGGTCGACGCGCTGCTCGCCCTGGTCCAGCACCTGATCGACCGCGACCTCCAGGAGCACCGGTGACCACCGCTTCGCCCACCCGACCCGTCCGGTTGTGGGAGGACGGCTTCGCGCTGGATCCCTACGGCTACTACGCCGCCCTGCGCGCCCAGGGTCCGGTCGGCTGGGCCGAACTCGCCCCGGGCGTACCGGCGTACGTCGTCACCGAGCGGCGTGCCGCGCTGGAGCTGCTGCGCGACACCGTAACGTTCTCGCACGATCCCCGGCCGTGGGAGTCGACGGTCGCCGAGGACTCGCCGGTCCTCGGGATGATGCGCTGGCGGCCCAACTCCCTGTTCGCGGACGGCGCCGCGCACGTCCGCTACCGTGCCTCGCTGATCGACGCCTTCGACCGGATCGAGCCGCACGACCTGCGGGACCGGGTGCACCGGGCGGTGCATGTCCTGGTGAGCCGGATCGGGCCGCGCGGACAGGCCGATCTGGTGGGCGAGTTCGCCCGGCCGCTGATGGCACTGGTCTTCAACAGCCTGTTCGGACTGCCCGACAGCCAGAGCGAGCGGCTTGACCGCGCGCTCGGCATGATGATGGAGGGCGGTTCCCAAGCGGCCGAGGGCGAGGCCGAGTTCGGCGGATACGTCCTCGAACTCATCGCCTCGAAGGCCGAGTTGCGCGGCGACGACCTGCCGAGCTGGCTCCTGGACCATCCCGCCGGGCTGAGTCCGGAGGAGGTCGCCTGGCAGGTGTTCCTCACCCTGGGCGCGGGACACGAGCCGACCGCGAACCTGGTGTCCAACGCCCTGTCCCGCGTCCTCGGCACCTCGGTCTACTACTCCACACTGACCAGCGGCGCCCGCCCGGTGACGGACGCCGTGGTGGAGGTCCTGCACCACGAGACCCCTCTCGCCAACTACGGGATCCACTACGCCCGTTCGCCCGTCACGTTCCACGGCGCGTGGATCAGACCGGCGATCCCGGTCGTCGTCTCGTACGGCGCGCTCGCACACTTCGCCGAGCAGGAGGTCGTCAGCGGCCGACACCCCAAGGACGCCTCGCACCTGTCGTGGTCGGCGGGCCCGCACGCCTGCCCGGTCAAGCGGCACACGCTGCTCATCGCGACGGAGGCGATCGAGCGGCTCACCCTGTGGCTGCCCGACCTCGAACCCGTCGTGCCGCGCGCGGAGTTGACCTGGCGTCCCGGACCCTTCCACCGCTCGCTCACGTCGCTGCCCGTGCGGTTCAGCCCCCGCTCCCCCGACCAGCCAGGAGACCCGTCGTGACCGTGTCCGACCGCATCGCCCTCGACCCGTTCGGCGCCGACATGGCCGCCGAGAGCGCCAAGCTGCGTGCCCTCGGCCCGATCGTGCCCGTCGAACTGCCCGGCGGCATCCCCGCGTGGGCGCCCACCGGCTACGACACCCTGAAGGAACTGATCCTCGACCCGCAGGTCAGCCGGGACCCCCGACTGCACTGGCGCCTGTGGCCCGAGATGGGCGAACACCCCTCCTGGGGCTGGGTGCTGGGCTGGATCGGCGTCGTCAACATGCTCTCCACGTACGGCACCGACCACGCCCGCCTGCGCAAACTCGTGGCGCCGAGCTTCACCCACCGGCGCACCGAGGCGATGCGGGCCCGGGTGGAGGCGATCACGGCGGAGCTGCTCGACGCGGTGGCGGCCGACGACGCCGAGGTGATCGACATCAGGGCCGCCCTCGCACATCCCCTGCCGATGCGGATCATCTGTGAACTCTTCGGTGTGCCCGACGAGTTGGTGGCCGACACCGGGCGGCTGATCGCTGCCATCATGGACACCTCGGACCCCTCTCCGGAGCACGCGGCGTTCGTGCAGCAGCAGATCGGCACAGTGCTGCCCGCGCTGATCGCCCACCGCAGCGAGCACCCCGGCGACGACCTCACCACCGAACTGATCCGGGTACGGGACGAGGACGGCGACCGGCTCAGCGACGAGGAACTGCTGTACACCCTGCTGCTGGTGATCGGCGCGGGCTTCGAGACGACGGTCAACCTCATCAGCAACGCGATCGTGGCCCTGCTCAAGCGCCCCGAGCAGCTCGCGGACGTGCGCTCCGGGAAGATCGGCTGGGACGCGGTCGTCGACGAGACCCTGCGGGTCCACCCGTCCATCGCCTCGCTGCCGCTGCGGTTCGCGGTCAGTGACCTGACCGTCGGCGACATCACCGTCCCGGCCGGGGACGCCATCATCACCACCTACGCGGCGGCCGGGCTCGACCCCGCGCACTACGGCCCCGACGCGGACGTCTTCGACGCGGCCCGCGGCGCCGACGACCACCTGTCCTTCGGCATCGGCGTGCACCGCTGCATCGGCGCACCGCTGGCCCGGGTGGAGGCCCTGACCGCGCTGCCCGCGTTCTTCGACCACTTCCCGGACGCCCGCCTCGCCGTCGCCCCGGACACCCTGCGCCAGGTGCCGTCCTTCATCGCCTTCGGCTGGCAGGAGATCCCGGTACGGCTGCGCGGCTGAGCGCCGACGTCGAATCCGTACGGCCGTTCGCGCGCCCGGCGCCGGAACGGCTCCGCCGCGGCCTCGGAGGGGAGCCGCCGGCGGAGCCGTGCTGCCCGGGTTCGGGGGGAGCCCCGAGCGCACTGGTCGGATTCCCCGGTTTCGCCGGGGTACGCCCGTGCGAACCGGGCGGAGTGAGGGCCCGCGCGGCGCCCCGTGGCCGTACGGCATAAGCTCGGCGGGTGGCCAAGTACTTCGACGTGCACCCGGACAACCCGCAGCCTCGCACCATCTCGCAGGTCGCGGACAGTGTGCGGTCGGGTGCGCTGATCGCGTATCCGACCGACTCCTGCTATGCGCTGGGCTGCCAGCTGGGCAACCGTGAGGGCATGGAGCGGATTCGTACGATCCGGCATCTGAACGACCGGCACCACTTCACGCTGGTGTGCCAGAACTTCGCCCAGCTGGGCCAGTTCGTGCACATCGACAACGACGTGTTCCGGGCCATCAAGGCGTCCACGCCCGGCAGTTACACCTTCATCCTTCCTGCGACCAGGGAGGTGCCGCGCCAGCTGCTGAACGCGAAGAAGAAGACCGTCGGCGTGCGCATCCCCGACCATGTCGTCACCCAGGCCCTGCTGGCCGAGCTGGGCGAGCCGCTGCTGTCCAGCACCCTGCTCCTGCCCGACGAGGAGGAGCCGATGACCCAGGGCTGGGAGATCAAGGACCGGCTCGACCACGTGGTGGACGCGGTGGTCGACTCCGGGGACTGCGGCACGGAACCGACGACGGTCATCGACTTCTCCAGCGGCGAGGCCGAGATCGTCCGCAAGGGCGCGGGGGACGTCTCCCGCTTCGAGTGACCCCGGCGGCCGGGCCGTGATCGGGCGTGCCAGGATGATCGAACACGCCGCGCGGGGCCGGCAGCCGGCCCGGCGCCGATCCGCTGGGAGGCACCCCCGCCATGACCGCCGTACAGGGCACAGCCGTGGACATCCCCACCGAGGACGGCATCGCCGACGCCTACTGGGTGCATCCCGGTGACGGGCGGCCCCGTCCGGCCGTGCTGCTCTACCAGGGGTCCAGCCAAGGTGAGGCCAAAAGCCGCAACGGGAATGATCTTGGGGGGCGTGGGCGGCTGGCCAGGTTCCGCGACGGCCGGGGGCACGAGTGGGCGGCGACGGACATGATTGCTACCGCAATAATCTCTGACTTTCCGTCAGGCCGGATTGGCTGTTTCATAGGTGGTCGCTCGTGAAACACTCGCCCGCCCCCGCAGTCCACCTGCGGCGATCATGTTTCATAAGTTGTTGCAAACGGCTGGACTCATGAAACACCCTCATGAAACGCTCCGGAGCGTGAGCGACGACTTCAAGCGCGTGGAATCGCGCGACTGTCCGATGTCCACCTGTGCGGCCCCCGCGGGCTCCCCGTGCCGGACCGGCAAAGGCAAAGTGGCCATCCAGTACCACACCGCCCGCTTCCGCCTCGTCCCTCAACTCGCCAAGACGCTCAGCGTGCCGACCCCGGCCGTACGCAAGCCGGGGGCGGTGTGGACCGAGCTGCCCCGACCGGTGAGCGCCGGCGCCGAGCCGGTCGGGCACGTCCGCCTCGGCTACGCACGGGCCTCGACCGCCCGGCAGTCGCTCGACGCGCAGCTCGACTCCCTCGCCGAGGCCGGGGTGACCCGGGTCTTCTCGGAGAAGATTTCCACCCGCGCCACCCGGCGCCCCGAGCTGGAGGCCGCGGTGAAACTTGCTGGGGAGATTCGCTCCTCCGGCGTCGCCGTGACCCTCGTCGTCCACGAGCACAAGCGGCTCGGCCGCGGCATCGAACTCGCCCTGCTCGCCGAGGAGCTGAAGGCAAGCGACGTCGGCCTGGAGTTCCTCACCGGAGAGCTGAAAGGCTCGCACGACCCTTCCGGGATCGTGTTCACGGTGCTGGCCGCGATGTCCGGGATGGAGCGCGAGTACATCCGCGACCGCACCCTCGAAGGCCACGAGTCCGCCCGCAAGCGCGGCAAGACCATCGGTGGCGCGGGCGTCACCGACGAGGACATGCTGTCCATGGCCCTTCACCTGCGCGACCAGGAGATGAGCCTGCGCGACATTGCCAAGCGGCTCGTCATCACCACCGGCACGAAGAAGGGCCAGCACCCCTCGCCCGCCACGGTCATGCGGATGCTTCGCGAACACGACGAGCAGGCCGCCAAGGCGGTGAGCACGTGATCGCCCGGCTACTTTGCGGCTGGTGTCTGGGCTAGGACTCCGAGGCCGCCTCAGGTGCTGGCCGGCTGGCGGGGCCAGTGCGCGGTGGAGTCGCCCTCGCGCCTGCGCCGCCGGTCCCGGTAGTCGGCGCTGATGCTGATCGCCGCGTACGTGCACGAGCGGCACCTTGTCCGGCAGCCCGATCGCCCGGGCTGCCAGCAGCTTGCGGGTCTCGGTCATCAGCGGACCCGGGAGATCACCGAGGATCTGACCAGCTTTCCCGCCTCTCGTTCCTCGTCGCACGCAGTGCTGCCGACTTCGAGACCGCGGTGGAGGCAACCGCCTCCGGCTACCTGGCCGTCGCCTCTGACGCGATGCGCGGCGTCATGGAGATCGAGAACCTCCTCCTGGACTTCGCCGTCGACCCTGGCCACATCGACGGCCGGCTCACCGCCGACCAGAAGATCGCGGGAGGTCAGGTTCGGGCTGGGGCGATGGCGTGGTCGATCAGCGTCGTGGCGAGTTCGTGGGCGTCGTGGAGCGGCTCGCTGTCGTTGAGCGAGGTCGCCAGGGCCGAGGCTCCTTCGAACAGCAGGGCCAGTTGCCGTGCGAGGGTGTGCGGGTCGCGGGCGCCTGCTTCGCCGGCGGCCTCGGCCAGGCGGTCGGTCAGCCCCTGTTTGTATTGCTTGACCAGTTGCGCCACCTCGGGCATGGTGCCGGCGGCCTCGACGGCGGCGTTGTGGAACAGGCACCCGCGCATGACCCCGTCCGGCAGGTTCGGGGGTTCGCGGAACAGTGCGAGCATCCGCGCGCGCGGGTCGAGGTCCTTGCGGGCCAGTTGTGCGACGGCGGGTACCGGCGGGTCGGCGATGAAGCCGCGCAGGTAGGCGGCGACGACGGCGTCCTTGCTGGGGAAATGCTGGTACAGCGTGCGGGTGGAGACGTGGGCCTCCTCGGTGAGCCGGGCGATGCCGGTGGTGTGGATGCCGTCTCGGAAGAACAACTCCGCCGCGGCCCGCAGGATGCGGTTGCGTGCGCCCCGCCCGCCCCGCCTGATCGTCTCGGTACTGGTCACGCACTCAAGTATAGCGGTCGTTGTACTTGTGGCTTGCGATGTGCCATCATCAAGTAAAGCGTTCGCTGTACCAGTGACGAACTGTAGGAGCCTGACATGAAGTGGACCGAAGGCGATATTCCCGACCAGAGTGGGCGGGTCGCCGTGGTGACCGGCGCCAACACCGGCCTGGGCTTCGACACCGCCCGGGCCCTGGCGGAGCACGGCGCGCACGTAGTGCTGGCCGTGCGGGACGTCGCGAAGGGCAAGAACGCGGCTGCGCGCATGACCGGCAACGTCAGCGTGCAGGAACTGGACCTGACCTCTCTTGAGTCGATCCGCGCCGCCGCTTCCGGCCTGCGTGCAACCCACGGCAGGATCGACCTGCTGATCAACAACGCGGGCGTGATGTACACGCCGAAGCAGACCACCCGCGACGGGTTCGAGATGCAGCTGGGCACCAACCACCTCGGGCACTTCGCGCTGACCGGGCTGCTGCTGGACCTGCTGCTGCCCGTGCCCGGCTCCCGGGTGGTCACGGTCAGCAGCATCGCCCACCGCACCCGTGCCGGCATCCGCTTCGAGGATCTGCAGTCCGAGCGCTCCTACAGCCGCAATGCCGCCTACGGGCAGGCCAAGCTCGCGAACCTGCTGTTCACCTACGAGCTGCAACGCCGGCTCTCCCGGCACGGCACCACGATCGCCGCGGCGGCACACCCGGGGTTTTCCAACACCGACCTCATGCGCAACTCCCCCGCCGTCGTGCGTGTAACCGCCCCCTTGATCACGCCCCTGATCAGCCAGAAGGCGGACATGGGCGCGCTGCCGACCCTGCGTGCGGCCACCGACCCCGCCGTGCTGGGCGGCCAGTACTACGGCCCGGACCGGCTGGGCGGGACCCGGGGACATCCGCAGGTCGTCACGTCGAGCCCGGCGTCCTATGACGTGACCGTCCAGCAGCGCCTGTGGGCCGTCTCCGAGGACCTCACCGGCGTGAAGTTCCCTGTCTGAGGGCATGAGGGGGTGCTGGGCCCTGACGGTGCAGTTGACCGACAGCACCGAGCAGGCCAGACCCTCACGCCACACCGGTACCTGCGACCTCGCCTTCGCCGCCTCGGTCGCCTGTGACGACTTCCCGGTCCGCTCCCCGGCGGCCGGCACGGCCCGGTCGGCCTGGGCCGCGTCCTGCACCATCTTGTCCGCAGGAGCCAGCACCTCGCCGACGCGCAAACGGGCGATGACCCACCGCGTCCAGTCCCGCTCGGCCGCAGCCAACTCAGTCTGGATGCGGTCGGCCTCCTCCCGCAGCTCGTCAACGCGACGCCGAGCATCCACCTCACGCTGTTCCAGCAGCCCAACCACCGACGGCATCCACGACCTCCCGGAAAGTGACTGCATGACAGGCCACTACTCCCACGGGGCCTCCGCCCCTACGCCCGACCAGCGGAAACGCAGTCCTCAAGTCCGGAAAGACAACAGCTCCTCAGGGACGTCGATCTTTCGGCTGAAGCAGGACACAGAACTCACTACCCGGTCCGGGAATCCAGGACCGCGACGCCGCGAAGGCGGCCAGGAGGTTGAACTCATGACAGAGACGACACAGCAACCGCCGTTTGGCGAGGACTCTCCGACCAGCGAGTCCCAGGCAGTCGACCGTATCCGCCAGCGGACGGTTCAGGCAGGCGGGCTGGAGGTTCCGATCTTCGAGGCCGGCAGCGGGCCGCTGGTCCTTCTCCTCCACGGTTTTCCCGACCATGCCGCCAGCTGGAAAGGGCTTCTCGGCCGCCTTGCACAGGAAGGGTATTGGGCGGTCGCGCCCGCACAGCGCGGATACTGGCCCGGTGGCGCGGCGCCCGACGGCTCCTACCGCACGCCATCGACCGGCCAGGATGTCCTGGACATGATCGAAGCGCTCGGGCGCGAGCAGGCGGATCTCATCGGTCACGACTTCGGTGCCATGGCGGCGTACGCGGCAGCGAGCCTCGACGCGACACGTGTCCGCAAGCTTGTCGGGATGTCGGTTCCCTACGGCCCTCAAGTGGGAACCGCTTTCGCCACCAACGGTGAACAGCAGCGACGCAGCTGGTACATGTTCTTCTTTCACACAGCCATGGCGGAGATGGCCGTCGAGTTCGACGACTTCGCCTTCATCGACCGGCTCCGGCGGGAATGGTCACCCGGCTACGAGTTCCCAGAGGCGGAGCGTGCCGCGCTCAAGGACACCCTCCGCGCTGAAGGGGTTCTGACCCAGACCCTGAGCTACCACCGCCAGTTGTTCACGCCCCCCGCGGACGAGGCGGGCCAGGCCCTGGAAGCCCGGGCGAGCGGTGCCATCACCGTCCCGTCGCTCTACCTCCACGGGGCCGACGACAACAGCGTGTCCGTGGAGACGAGCGACGGCATGGAGGCCGTGTTCACAGGCGGCTTCGAACGCATCATCGTGCCCGGCGCAGGACACTTCCCGCACCTCGAGCATCCCAAGACGGTCGCCGACCACATCCTGGGCTTTCTGAAAAGCTGACCCCGTTACCTTCTTCGCGGTCCTGCAACGGGACCGCTGGCCTCCGGGCCCGGCATGACTGTGTCCCCCTGTCGAAGGCATGACCGGGGGGGTGTCACCGGGCCCGGGAGGTGCCGTCGGAGACGCTGATAAGAGGTCCGGCCACCGCCCGGTCCGGCGCAACGCTGGACAGTTCGCGGGCGGCAGGTCTGCATAACGTGGATGCGCGCGCACGACACCGACGCCAAAGGCCAGTCGAAGCAAGGGAGTTGAAGCACGATGTTCGACACCGGCGACGTGGGCGTCTTCCTCGGCCTGGACGTCGGCAAGACCGCTCATCACGGCCACGGCCTCACCCCAGCCGGGAAGAAGGTCTTCGACAAGCAGCTGCCCAACAGCGACCCGAAACTGCGGGCCGTCCTCGACAAGCTGACCGAGAAGTTCGGCACCGTCCTGGTCGTCGTCGACCAGGACGCATCCATAGGCGCCCTGCCCCTGACCGTCGCCCGGGACGCCGGCTGCAGAGTCGCCTACCTGCCCGAACTCGCGATGCGCCGGATCGCCGACTCGGAGCGCTACCGATGCTGCGCGCGGCCACCGACCCGGCCGTACTGGGCGGCCAGTACTACGGTCCGGAGCGGCTGGGCGAACCCCGGGGCCACCCGCGGCTGGTCACCTCCAGTCCCGGGTCCTACGACATGGCCGTCCAGCAACGCCTCTGGGCCGTGTCCGAGGATCTCAGCGGCGTGAAGTTCCCCGTGTAGGACGCGGCGACGTCTTGTCCCGGCGGCGCACTGCGGACGCGTGCTGCCGTCGGGGTCAGAAGGTGCGCTCGGCCACCCGCACCCGCTTGGCTGCTTGGCTGCTTGAAGCGCGATGCGCCCTTCGGCGGCCGCAACGCGAAGTGCAGGGGCTTGGAGTATGGATTCATCGGACGCGGAGGGATCGGCCAGGTACAGGCGCGTGTAGGCTGCCGCCTCCGGCTCGAAGCGCCTGGCGTCGGACCCGCCACCGTGCGCCGGGGACGCGCCGACCACCTGGCAGACCCGCAACACCCAGTACGACGCGGTGGTGAAGTGGGGCACCCCCGACTTCGGGCTGCTGCAACGACTCGCCGCGATCGAGCAGCCGGTGTTCATCGCCAACGGTGACAGCGACCCGATGATCCTGCCCTGGTACTCGCACCTGACCGCGAGCCTGATCCCGAACGCCTCCGTGAAGTTGTACCCGGACTCGGCCCACGGGTTCCTGTTCCAGCACGCGCAGGCCTTCGCGGCCGACGTCCACGAGTTCCTGGACGCGTAGATCCCGCGGCGGTGGACTCGTCGGCAGCGGAACCCTGTCGCATGCGGCAAAGCTCGGTCCGCCAGCTTCCCGGGGCCTGGCTCGCCCAGACCGGCCCGGAGCGAAGATCCTGACCACCCTCGGCGGCTGGCTCCACGGCCACGCCCGCGTCCTTGTCACCGTCGAGGGCGACAGCACCGCCAGCGGCGCACTGCTGCCCGGAACCGTCTCCTCCCAGGGACCCCCGCCTTCGGCGACCCCGTCCGCCACAGCCCCGAGACCGCCCCCGGCGGACGCCCTTCCCCCGAGGGCGCCGCCGGTGGCTTCGCCGTGTCCGCCCGGCGACCGGCATCCGGTCCTCAAGCGGCCTGGTCCTGCTCGTCGTCGGCCAGCTTGGTGAAGTCGACGTCCAGGTGGGGCTCGTACGCGTCCGGCTCCACGGTCAGTTCGTGGGTCGAGTACACGCCGAAGCGCATGATGTGCTCGGTCAGGTAGGGGGAGATCTGCGCCAGGTCCTCGGGCTCGACGATCTCGCCCTCGGCCTGCAGCTGGCGCACGACGTCGGCGATGTCCAGGGTGTTGTGGAAGATGACGGCGTTGGTCAGCAACGAGTTGAACTTCAGCGCCTTCTCCTGCTCGACGGGGTCGTTGTCGGTCAGCACACCGCTGTTGCCGAACCGCACCCACCCGGAGAAGCCGTTGAAAGCCTCGACCTTGTTGGTCGCCGCCGTCACCCGCCGGCGCATCGCCGGATCGGTCAGGTACCTCAGCAGCTGCACCGTCCGCACCACCCGCCCGACCTCGCGGAACGCGGTGTAGTGGGCGTTGCGCTTGGACCCCGAGCGCAGGCGCCGCAGCAGCAGCGAGGAGGACAGCCGGCCCTCGCGCACCGAGATCGCCACGCGCATGAGATCCCTGAAATGGGCCTCGATGAGGTCGAAGTCGATGACGTTCGCACCGCTCTCGCCGAACAGTGCGTCGATGTGGACGTAGGCGGCCTGCTTGGCGGGGCGGTAGAAGTTCAGGTCCTTCCAGTTCCTGATCCTGGGCATCAACTCGAACCCCAGCAGACACGACAAACTGAACACGGGCAGGCTCTGGCCCTGGTGTCCGCGTGGATCGTGGTCGGCTGCACCTCGGAGACGTTCTTCAGGAGCCCCTCGATGATGTAGACCGCCTCCCACACCCCGCAGGGGATGAAGTGGGTGAACAGGGCGATATAGGTGTCCGCGATGTGGTGGTACGCGATCCCACCGGGCTTCCCGTATCGAACGCTCGTCTCGGCGAGGAGGTTGTTCAGGTAGGTGTCCATGTGGGTGCCGTCGGCCGCGGCGGTGGTGCCGTCCCCCCAGGCCCGGGACAGGTCCAGCTTGGCGTGGGCGTTGACCAGGTCGGTGATCGCCTCGTTCAGCTTCGCTATCGAGAAGTGCCGGTTCGCGGTCGCGGACAGCTCGTGGCCGCTGACGCCGGGGATGTGGCGGGCCGCCTCGTAGGAACCCATGTTGGTGCCGCCCACGAAAGTCGTGATGACGTACCGGCCGAAGGGGTCCTTGAGCTTGGGGTCGTTGCCCGACATCGGCCCGAAGCGGCGCCACCACTCGATCCAGTAGGCGGTCCGCGCCGCGATCCCCATCAGCGAGCGCTCCGGCATCCGCGAGCGGATCGCCTGCTCCAGCTTCTTCGCCGAGGCGCGCACGTCGTCGCGCTTGCGCCGGTTCAAGGTGGGCGCCCCGGTGGCCGGGTCGATGAACAGGTCCTCGTTGTCCGGGTACCCGCAGTCCGCGGCCGCCGCCGCGCCGGTGAGCATCGCCTCCAGCTGAGTGCGGAACTCGCCCGCGCCGAACGGCGACACCTCGCCCTCCTCGCGCAGGCCGACCTCGACCAGGTAGGCGGGCAGCTTCGCCTCCACCTCCGCCCACGGCAGCAGTTGCTCGCTCCAGTCGGCGTACTCCTCCGAGCCGACCACCGCCACATCCCCGGTCCGCAGCTCGTCGGCGAGGTTGCAGAACACCATCGCCTCGAAGTGCCGGCGCACGAACGAGCCCGGCCGCGACCTGTCACGGATGATCTTGTTCCAGTTCTGGGTGGCGAACGAGGTGTCCACCGGCTTGCCCGCCTCGTCCAGGACCGGGATGTAGTCCCGCGAGGTCCGGTGCCGCTTGGCATGGGCCAGGGCAGCAAGGACCCGCGAGTCCTCGCTGGTGGCGGTCAGCTCCAGCTTGTCGGTGAGCTCGAACATCAGCGCCCGGTCCCGTTGCAGGTGCCCGTACAGCAGCACCTCCCAGTTGTCGCCGTGGTGGGCGGTGACCTTCTCGATCTGCTGGTACTGCTGCGCGAAGCCCCCGAAGGCGTCCACTGCGGCGGTCACCGCGCCCAGGCCCCCGGCCTGCGCGCGCAATGCCCCGATCAGCGCCAGCAGCGCGGGCGAGACCCCGCTGCCGCCGCCCAGCAGCCTGGCGACGTCCCCGGCGGTGGCCTGCGGGTCCAGGCCCTTCAGCGCCTTCAGCGCGTCCCGGGTCAGCTCGGCGGCCCTGGCCTGGGCCTCCTGCGCGGGGCCGCCGGCGTCGACCTGCAGCAGCAAGGTGCGGTAGTTCGCCACCAGCGCCTCCACGATCGCCTGCTGGTGCTTGCGGATCTCCTCCAGCTCGTCCCTCGACTTCTTCACCTTGATCGCCACGCGCTTGCAGAACATCGTCGCCAGGTCGTCGCGCGCCCGCATCCTCGCCTTGTGCGCCAGGCAGGCCATCACCGCCACCCGCTTGACCACGGCGTAGTCCCGCAGCACCCCGGCATCGGCCGCAGCCGCCTCCCCTGCGAAGTCGGTGACCTTCCCCGAGGCCACCCCCTCCAGCCAGGACCCCGTCTCGCCCAGCTCATCGACCCATTCCAGCTGGTTCATCTGGTCCTTGAAGTGCGACCAGGTCGCCCGCTGCGCGTGCTGCTTGAGCCGGTTGAACGGCGACTTCGCCCCCGGCACCAGGACGTCGACCTCCAGCAGCCGCAGCAGACCAGCCCGCCGGTCCTCGCCCATGCGCTCCCAGATGCCCGCGCAGATCCCGGTGTTCACCTCCGCGCGCACGGCCGAGGCCATGTGATCCAGGGTGGAGAACGCCGGCAGCTCAAGATCCGCCTCCACCAGCTTCTCCAACGCCACGTTGATCAGGTCCGCCGGATTGTTCTTCGACTCCGCCTCCACCCGGATCGTCTCCCGCGCCAACTCACGGGCCCGCTTGCCGTCGTAGCGCACCCCCACCCGCCGCCGCACCCACGTCCGGTGCTGTTCAGCCGTCCGCTGCGACGCGTAGAGCGGCAGCATGCCCTCCGGCAGATCCACCGCCCGCCGCACGAAGTCCACCACCAGGTCCGGGATCTCCTCCAGCCGCGGGAAGCACCCCATCCGCTGGTAGGACTTCAACATCAGCAACAGCGCGAGCTGGTGCTCTTTCGAGTTCGTCTGCTCAACCGCCCACTGGCTCTCCTCAAGCCCCGGCGAGAAGAACAGGTGCAGCTCACGCGCGGTGATCAGCCGCTTAAACCGCGGATACGCGGTCCGCTCGATCGACGTCATTCATGCCCCATACGACCCGTGGCCAACAGTGAACGCAGGCGTCACACCCGCGCCCGCGGGGGCATCGTCGCGGTCACGGGCCTCCCATGAAGGCCCAATCGCCATACTCATGACAAAGTCTCAGATGTCGGACCAGGAAAGCCGCCCACGGCCCCCAAGATCATTCCCGTTGCGGCTTTTGGCCTCACCTTGGCTGGACCCCTACCAGGACGCCTTCGGGCTGCGCCCGCATCTGCGGTCGATGGCCGACCGGCTGGCCGGAGCCGGTTACGCGGTCCTGGTGCCGAACGTGTTCTACCGGCAGGGGCGTGCGCCCGTGGTCGAGTTGCCCGAGTTCATCGATCACGACGGACGTCCGGAGATCTTCGAGAAGGTCGGCCCGCTGATCATGGGGTTCGCCCGGCACCCCGAACTGATCGAGCGGGACTCCGAGGCCTATCTGCGCTGGCTGGCCGAGTCCCCGCTGGTGGTCGACGGGCCGGTCGCGATCACCGGGTACTGCATGGGCGCCCGCCTCGCGCTCTACACCGCGGGCGCGCACCCGGACCGGGTAGCGGCGGTGGGCGGCTTCCACGGCGGGCGGCTGGCCACCGACGACCCGGACAGCCCGCACCTGGCCGCCGAACACATCACCGCCGAGCTGTACTTCGGCCACGCCGACCAGGACCCCTCGCTGCCCGAGGACCAGATCAAGCGGTTCGAGGACGCGCTGACCGCGGCCGGTGTCCGGCACCGCTGCGAGGTCTACCCGGGCGCCCACCACGGCTACACGCAGGCCGACACCTCGGCGTACGACGCGGAGGCCGACGAGCGTCACTGGGTCGCGCTGCTCGACCTGCTGAACCGTACGTTCTGATCGACAGACCGCTTTCACTGATTCAATCCAGGTGCCCACGAAGCGAGTTGCCGTGGGCACCTTTCGTTCAACTCATTGACATGCTCTCGACCCGGCGCGACGCTGAGAGCGCTCTCACACAGGTACGGACCAATTTCTCGTACACCCCCCACACGGAGGTGAGTAGTGCTCGGCAGAATCCTGCGCCGACTGGGCGCCGCGACCGCGGTGGCCACGATGCTCGCGCTGGCCACACCGCTGACGGCGGACGCGGCGGTGCCCGCCACGATCCCGTTGAAGATCACCAACAACTCGGGCCGCGGCGACGCGGTCTACATCTACAACCTGGGCACCAACCTGGCCACCGGCCAGCAGGGTTGGGCCGACGCGGCCGGCACGTTCCACGCCTGGCCGGCCGGCGGCAACCCGCCCACCCCGGCACCGGACGCGTCGATCGCAGGCCCGGCGGCCGGACAGTCCACCACCGTCCGGATCCCCAAGTTCTCGGGCCGCATCTACTTCTCGTACGGCCAGAAGCTGGTGTTCAAGCTGACCACCGGCGGTCTGGTGCAGCCGGCCGTGCAGAACCCGACCGACCCGAACCGCGACATCCTCTTCAACTGGTCCGAGTACACGCTCAACGACTCCGGACTGTGGATCAACAGCACCCAGGTGGACATGTTCTCCGCGCCGTACGCGGTCGGGGTGCAGCGGTCCGACGGGAGCACGGCCAGCACCGGACACCTCAAGTCGGGTGGCTACACAGGCTTCTTCAACGCGCTGCGCGGACAGCCCGGCGGCTGGGCCAACCTGATCCAGACCCGGTCGGACGGCACGGTTCTGCGAGCGCTCTCACCGACCTACGGCATTGAGACGGGCGCCCTGCCCAGCACCGTGATGGACGACTACGTCAACCGCGTCTGGTCGAAGTACTCGTCGTCGACCCTGACCGTGACGCCGTTCGCCGACCAGCCGAACACCAAGTACTACGGCCGGGTGTCGGGCAACGTCATGAACTTCACCAACAGCTCCGGCGCGGTCGTCACCACGTTCCAGAAGCCGGACGCGGCGAGCATCTTCGGCTGCTACAAGTACCTCGACGCCCCCAACGACCTGGTGCGCGGCCCGATTTCACGCACACTGTGCGCGGGCTTCAACCGCTCCACGCTCCTGGTCAACCCGAACCAGCCGGACACCACCACGGCGAACTTCTACCAGGACACGGTGACCAACCACTACGCGCGCAAGATCCACGCGCAGATGGCGGACGGCAAGGCGTACGCCTTCGCGTTCGACGACGTCGGCGCCCAGGAGTCCCTGGTGAACGACGGAAACCCGCAGCAGGCCTATCTCACGCTGGACCCGCTGAGTTGAACAAGACCGGAACACCCCGCACGCCTGGGGGCGCGTGCGGGGTGCCGGACGGAACAGGTGGAGCCGATCAGCTGGTCGTGACGGCGGTGTCGTCGATCACGAAGCTGGTCTGGAGCGAGGAGTCCTCGACCCCGCTGAACTTCAGGGCGACCGTGGTGCCCGCGAAGGCCGACAGGCTGAAGGACTTCGCCACGTAGCCGCTGGCCGCGTTGAGGTTGGAGTAGGTGGCCAGGGTGGTCGATCCGGCGGTGACCGTCAGCTTGTCGTACGCGGTGCTGGTGGTGGTCTCGGCCGTGTCGATGTGGATGTAGAAGGTGAACGTCGTCCCGGTGCAGCCGCTCGGGATCGTCACCGACTGGGACAGCGTGTCGGTGTGGGTCGAGCCGTAGCCGTCGAGCCACGCCTTGTACGAACCGGTGCGGGCCGCCTCACCGGTGTCCGTGGTGATGACCCCACTGGTCGCGGTCCAGGTGGTGTTCCCGGACTCGAAGCCCGCGTTGCCCAGCAACTGCGTCGAGGTGCAACTGCCGCCCCCACCGCTGGAACTGACGGTCCAGGTGAAGGACGCGGTACCGGTCGCCCCGGTGCTGTCGGTGACGGTCACCGTGGTGCTGTAGGTGCCCGCCGTCGTCGGGGTCCCGGTGATGGCACCCGTGGAGCTGATCGACAGACCGGTCGGCAGTCCGGTCGCGGCGTACGTCAGGGTGCCGCTGTTGGTGGAGCTTGCCGCGATCTGCAGGCTGACCGCCGTGCCGACGGTGGAGGACTGGCTGCCCGGGTTGGTGACCGTGACCCCGCTGGTCGGCACGGTGATGTGGCTGCCGACGTTGATGCCGGCGAAGGCGTTGCCGACTCCCGCGTACTGCACGGAACTCGTGCCGTACAGCGCCGCTGCCGCGTTGAGCGCTGCGGTGCGGGCTGCGGCGTAGTTGGTGCTGGACGTCATGTACGTCGTCAGCGCCTTGTACCAGATCTGCAGGGCCGCGGCGCGGCCGATACCCGCGACAGCCACGCCGTCGGAGGTGGTGCTGGTGTAGGTGGTGCCGTTGATGACCTTGGTGCCACTGCCCTCGGAGAGCAGGTAGAACATGTGGTTCGCCGGGCCCGAGGAGTAGTGGACGTCGAGGTTGCCGACGCCGGAGTACCAACTGTCCGCGGAGCCGCCGTCCTTGCTCGGCTTGTCCATGTAACGCAGCGGCGTGCCGTCGCCGTTGATGTCGATCTTCTCGCCGATGAGGTAGTCGCCGACGTCACTGCTGTTGTTGGCGTAGAACTCCACGCCGGTGCCGAAGATGTCGGAGGTCGCCTCGTTCAACCCGCCCGACTCACCGGTGTAGTTGAGCCCGGCGGTGTTGGAGGTGACACCGTGGCTCATCTCGTGGCCGGCCACGTCCAGCGAGGTCAGCGCGTGCGTGGAGCCCGAGCCGTCGCCGTACGTCATGCAGAAGCAGCTGTCGTCCCAGAACGCGTTGACGTACGCCGTGCTGTAGTGGACGCGGGAGTAGGCGGCGACGCCGTCGTTCTTGATGCCGCTGCGGCCGAAGGTGTTCTTGTAGAAGTCCCAGGTCTCCTGGGCGCCGTAGGCCGCGTCGGCGCCCGCGGTCTGGGTGTTGGAGCCGGAGCCGGTGCCCCACACGTCGTCCGCGTCCGTCATCAGGGTGCCGGTGCCGGACGTGGCGTTGTTGAGGCTGTACGTCTTGTGGCCGCCGCGCGTGGTGTCGTACAGCTGGTACGTCGAGCCGGACAGCGTGGTGCTCAGCGAGACCGTGCCGCTGTACTGGGTGTTGCCGGTGCCGGTCTCGATGCCCTGGAAGCGGGAGAGTTCCTTGCCGGTGGTGGCGTCGGTGATGACGTGCAGCTGACTCGGCGTGCCGTCGTCCTGGAAGCCGCCGATCACCGTCTCCCAGGCGAGCTTCGGGGTGCCGTCGCCGGCCCAGATCACCTTCCGGGCGCTGTCGGTGCTCGGCGCCTTGGCGTCGAGGGCCTTCGCGGTGGTGAGCGCCTTGGTCTCGGCCGCCGACTTGGCGACGGACGCGGTGGTGGAGGGGACGGTGAGGGTGTGCTTGTTGTTGAAGGTCGCGCTCACCGTGCCGGTCGCCTGCGCGGCGGGCGGGGTGTGCACGACGAGGTCGCCACCGAGGACGGGCAGACCGGCGTAGGTGCGCTCGTACCGGGTGTGAACGGTGCCGTCGTTGTCCTTGACGACGTCCTTGACGACCAGCTTCTCCTTGGCGCCGAGGCCGAGGGTGCGGGCGGTCTTCGTGCTGTTCGCGGTGGCGCTCTTCACCAGGGCGGTGCGCTGTGCCGGGGTGAGCTTCGCCTCCAGGCTGCCGGTGCGCAGCGGGCTGGGGTGGGGGGACGCGGGCTTCGCGCTCGCCGGAACCGACTGGATGCCGACGGCGAGGAGCGCGGCGGTGGAGATCAGGGCTCCAACCGCGGTCCGCTTGCGGGGGATGCGTCTCACTCGTACTCCTCCTGCGACGGCCGCGGACGCGGCCGGTGACAGACCGGACAGCCGGGTCTGCTGTCCGGGAGAGCTGAGCTGTGCGGGGCCGACCGAACTTTGACCGATCCATGGAGGATCCGTGGGGTAGCTGCGTGGAGGATGACAGCGTTGACCCGTCCATGTCACGCAGGGTCGGGGCACTCAAGGGTTTTCCCTCTGTCACCCGGCCCAACTTGCGTCGCGGACCGGCCACTTGCGATCCCCGAAGGTGACGGGGGATTCTCGCCGGGTACGGGCCGATCATGCCGCGTCTGGTGGATGTCCCCGGGTACACACGTTTCTGGACCGCCTCCGCCGTCTCGGCGTTCGGCTCCCAGGTGTCGGGGCTCGCCCTGCAGATCCTCACCGTCGTCACACTGAGCGCGTCCGCGACCGAGGTGGGCCTGGTCAACGCGGCCCGCCGGGCGCCCTGTCTGCTCTTCGGCCTGGTGGCCGGGGTCCTGGTGGACCGTTGCCGGCGCAAGCCGGTGCTGGTGGCCATGGATCTCGGCCGGGCCGCTCTGCTCGGCGCGATTCCGCTGCTGTACGCCCTGGACCGGCTCGACATCGCCACCCTGTGCACATGCGTCTTCGCCTTCGGGGTGCTCTGTCTGTTCTTCGACGCGGCCAACCACTCCTACGTACCGCAGCTGGTCCCCCGAGAACTCCTGAACGCGGGGTACGCCCGGGTGGGACAGGCCGACGCGGTGGCCGGATCGACCGGGCCGCTGATCGCCGGCGTGCTGATCAGGCTGCTGGGCGCATCGCTCGCCGTGCTCGTGGACGCGGCCAGCTATCTGGCCTCCGGTCTGCTGCTCACCTCGGTGCGCGCCCATGATCCGGTGCCCGACCGGGGCGCGCGGCGCGGTCTCCTCCGCGAGCTGCGGGAGGGGGTGGCCTGGGTCTACCGGCACCGGATCGTGGCGTCCATCGCGCTGACCTCGCACCTGATGCTCCTCTTCAACACCGTGGTCAGTACGGTCTTCGTCGTCTTCGCGCCGCGTGACCTGCGGATCGGGGACTTCGGTCTGGGCGTGACCTACGCCTGCGCGGGACTCGGCGGAGTGCCAGGCGGCGCGTTCTCGGGTCGGGTGGCGAAGAGGCTGGACGTCGGCGCCACCCTGATCGCGGGCCGCGTCCTCGCCGCCGTCGGCTGGTTGCCGCTGGTCCTCGCCCACCGCGGACCAGCGGCCCTGGTCGGCACGTCCGCGGCCTTCTTCGTGGTGTCCGGGGCGATCTCGCTCGAAAGCCCGCTGGAGATGAGCTACCGCCAGGCGGTCACGCCCGACCGGCTGCGAGGCCTGACGAACGCCACGATCCGCTCGTTCAACTGGGGAATGGTGGCCATCGGGGCACCCCTCGGCGGACTCCTCGCCGACCACGTCGGCTACCGGTTCGCCCTGTCCGTTGGGCTGACCGGAGCGGTCCTCCAGGCAGTCGCGCTTGCCGCGTCCCGCACCCGCGAGGCCCGTGTCGCCGACGGACACGAACCGCTCGTACCCGCCTGATGCCGGGTGGCGGCCGACCCCGCCCGGCACCGAAATGCGGCTTCGGTGAACGCGGGGGATGCTGGGAGGGCCAACGCACGTCCGAAGGAGGACACCCATGTCGTTCATGGAAAAGGTCAAGGGAATGCTGGGTCAGCATCCCGACAAGGCCAAGCAGGGCGTGGACCGCGCGGGAGACATGATCGACGAACGCACCGGCGGCAAGCACGCCAAACAGGTCGACATGGCGCAGGACAAGGCCAACGACTACATCGACCGCGAGAAGCCGCAACAGCCCTGACCGCCTGACCTCATCTGTCCGTGTATCGCCCTCGATGCGCCCCAAGTGGTCCCTGAAAGTGGAGACTTGGTCAAGTACAGATGTGAAAGCGGTGCGCGGCCGGGCCTTGATTCGTACATACTCCCCCACAGAAAGCCAGGACTCTGGGGGGAGTTGGCTCATGCAAGGCACGATCGACGGATTCCGCTACGGTGCGGTGACTCCGGTGGCGGCATATCTGATGGCCTGCCTAGGAGGTGCTCTGGGACTGCGCTGCGTGGTGCGGTCCCTGCACAACAAACATTCGTGGAAGGCAGGTTGGCTCGCGCTGGGCGCGACCTCGATCGGCAGCGGCATCTGGACGATGCACTTCATCGCGATGCTCGGCTTCCGGGTCGAGGAGACCCGCATCGGCTACGACGTCGGCCTCACGGTGCTGAGTCTGGCCGTGGCGATCGTCATGGTCGCCGTCGGAGTGTTCGCCGTGGGGTACCGCGGCGCCACCACCGGCACGCTCGCCGGGGCGGGTGTGATCACCGGTCTCGGGGTCGCCGCGATGCACTATCTGGGCATGTCGGCCCTGCAGTTGAACGGCAACATCGAGTACCGGACCAGCACGGTCGCGCTCTCCATCGCGATCGCCATCGTCGCCGCGACGGCGGCCCTGTGGGCGGCCGTCTCCATCCGGGGCTTCCTCGCGAGTCTGGGCGCCAGCCTGGTGATGGGTGTCGCCGTGTCCGGTATGCACTACACGGCGATGGCCGCCGTGAGCGTCCATCTGCACAGCACCGGCGGGGCGTGGACGGGCGACTCGGCCACCTCGCTGCTGCTGCCCATGCTGCTGGGGCCGATCATCTTCCTGCTGCTGGCCGGGGTCGTCGTGATGTTCGACCCGCTGCTGGTGATGGGCGAGGGCAACTGGGACCGTTCCTTCGCCCGGCATCCCGTCGCCCCGGAAACGGCTGACGAGCGAGCGGATCCGGCCCTCACCGCACGGGACTCGGCACCCCGGGCCGTGGTGACCAACAGCGGTCGCCGCGGCCCGAGTCCGGCCCCCGGTCGCCGCAGACCCCGGTAGCGGCGACTCAGTTGGGCGCGCCCGGCGGCACCCAGGGCAGCGGGTCGAGCCGCACCGAGCCGGGGTCGGCGAGGAAGGCGCGGATCAACTCCCCTGCCTCACGGGCCTGTTCGTCGCCCTGGCAGCGCAGCTCCGTCGCGAGCCGCCGCACGGCACCGCGCAACGACATGCGCACCGGAGTGTGCAGTGCGGTGTCGTCGAGCAGGGTCAGCAGGTGGGTGAGGAGGGTCGAGTCCGCCGCGTGCTGCACGGCGGCCCCGCCGAGCAGATCACCGGCTACGGGGTCGCTGCGGCGCCAGGTCGCCGCGAGGAGCGCGTCGACGATCTCCGCGACACCGGGCACCGCCGGGTCGGCCGCGTGCTGCCAGGCGACCCGGTTGAGCCGGGCCGGCTCCAGCAACTGCTGGGTCACCAGGGCGGTCGCGGCCCGTACGGCCTCGAAGGGGTCGAAGATCCGTCCGGCACCCGTGTCGAGGTACTGCTCCGTCCGGCCGTAGCGGATCGCGGGCGGGGTGAGGGTGTCCAACACCGTTCGCGGCAGGGCGAGTTGTTCGGCGCGCAGTAGTTCGGCGAGCCGGGTCAGTGCCGTGTGCTGAGTGGCCGCGTCGACGGCTTCCGCGCCCCGGCCGGCATTGCCCGCGAGACCGTACGCGTACCGCACCCCGCCCACCAGCCTGGCCACGGCCGCCACCTCGTGCCGGTGCAGGAGGTGCAACAGGGCGGCACGTTCCTCCAGTTCGCCGGTCTGCCGGTCGGGCGGCAGCACTCCCCGGGAGAATCCGTCCAGGGCGATACGGCGGACCCGCAGCATCGTCTCCAGCGACTGGAGGGCGTCCGATCCGCTCACCCAGGGCACTGCGTCGGCGTGCGCGGCGTGCGGGCCCTGGGCGTCCTCGTCGGAGACGTAGGTGAGACCGGCCTCGGCGGCTTCCCGGCGCAGCGCGGCGAGCGCGGTCTCCTCCTCGCCCTCGCCTTCGCCGAACCGTCCGTAGGCGTGCGCGACCAAGTAGTGGTCCCACGGCCCGAGTTCGGTGCCGTACGCGGCGGAGAGGTCGAGATCGCCGTCCTCGGTGACGCGGATGCGGGCGTGCGGGTAGTCCATGACGGACGGTTCGGGGTGTCCCGAACCGGCGAAGTTGTGCATGAAGCCGAGTGCGTGGCCGATCTCGTGCGCGGCCAACTGGCGCAGCCTGGCGAGCACCAACTCCTCGACGGCGGCGAGCCGTTCGGCCTCGTCCGGGTGGCCGTAGGGGGCGAGGAGTGCCTCGCCGAGGGCGCGGACCTGCTCGACGCGCTGGGAGCCGAGCCGTACCCGGGCGTGCAGGATCTCGCCGGTGCGCGGGTCGGTCAGCCCCTGTCCCAGCGACCAGCCGCGGCCGGCCCGGTGCACCCAGACCACGCCGTTGACGCCGGGCTCGTAGGGGTCGAAGCCCGCGCCACCGGGCTCGACCCGGTAGGCGTCCGGGAGGCCGGTCCGGGCGAAGGCCCGCTGCCACCAGTTGCCGCCCTCGACGACCGCCGAGCGGAAGGGTTCGGGGACGGCCGGGTCGACCTGGAAGACGATCGGGTCGCCGCCGGGTTCCGCTCGGAAGCGGGGCTGGAATCTGACCTGGGTGCCCGCCCGGCCGACGAGGCCGTGGTCGGCGTAGCCGATGCCGTAGCCGCCCGAGGCGGGGTGGTAGCGGCGGACGGGCAGCGGGGTCGCGGGCAGCCGCATCAGGTTGAGCTGCTGGACGACGGTGATCGCGCGCGGGTCGGCGGCCACGGCCTGGACCGCCCGGCCCCGGCCCGGGCCCCGGAAGGTGAGGAGCGCGGGCAGCCGGACGGCGCGCGGCCCGCTGCGGCTGTCGGCGACGAGCGGGAGGCTCGCCGACTCCTCGATCGCGTAGTCGCCCTGCTCGTGTGCGTGCAGATGCTCGGCGACCCGGTCGTGGTCGGCGACGACCAGGCCGGTCGCGTCGACGACCGCCGCCCCGTTCTCCTCCCGCAGCACGGGCCCGCTCCATACCACGGACAGCGCGAACGACTCGTCCCCGGCCCGTACGGCGGCCTCGTCGCCAGAGGTGAGGAAGTGTTTGTTGCGTACGGCGAGCAGGACCCGGTCGCCGATCCGGCGGAACTCCGCGAGCCGCGCCTTGCCGGCTCTGCCCCGGTCCAGCCACAGGTCGCTGGAGCCGAGGCCCTGGGAGAGGGAGACGGTGAGGAGGAAGGGTTCGTCGAAGTGGCGGATGCCCAACAGCAGCCGGTCCGACCGGAGTTCGGGGTCGGGGAGCAGATCGATGAAGTCGGCTTCGCCGGGCATGCGGGGGCCTTTCGGTTGAGCGTCGTCGAGTTGATGTTGCCAGGCCCCCGCTTCTCGCCCCGCCATGGCTCGTTGTTACGGTTCGCCGGTGTCTGAATCCTCACGCGATACCGCCGAAGGTGCCGGTTGGGGCACCGCGGAGCGCGGCGCGTACCAGCAACTCATGCCGACCCACGTCCAGAAGGTCTCGTGGCTCGATCCGAAGACCCTGTGGGCCGCGCGCAACGGTGTGCTGGCCTCCTGGTTCGGGGACCCGACCGGCGACACCCGCAGCCGCTGGGTCGCGCAGCGCACGGCAGCCGGCGCCCCCGCCGACAAGGTGATCCGGCACGACGACGCGGACACCTTCTCCTTCATGGTCATCGGTGACACGGGCGAGGGCGACGATCCCCAATACGCCGTCGTGCCAGGGTTTCTGAAGGCCAGTCAGGGGACGGACTTCGCCGTCATAGCCAGCGACGTCATCTATCCCGTCGGCACCGCGGACGACTACGGCACGAAGTTCTTCCGGCCGTACCAGGACTATCCGGCACCCATCTACGCGATACCCGGCAACCACGACTGGTACGAGGGCCTCGGCGGCTTCATGCGCGTCTTCTGCGACGACGCGCCCGCGCTGCCCGCACCGGAGTCGAAGCCGCGCCCGCTGACCCGGGCCTGGTGGCGCTCGCTGCTGTGGCACCACCCCCGCCCGAACGACGGCGAACACCTGAACATGGAACGGGAGTTGCGTTCCTCTCCGCTCCAACAGGCCATCCAGCCGGGCCCGTACTGGGCAATCGACGCGGGACCCGTGCGGATCATCGGTATCGACACGGGTCTGTTGGGCACGATCGACGCCGAACAGGGCGCCTGGCTGCGGGAGGCGGCGAAGGGGCCGAAGCCGAAGATCCTCGTCACGGGCTCGCCGCTGTACGTGGACGGCAAGTACGACCCCTGTGCCATCGAGGGCGGCGGCACGGTCGACGACATCGTCCGCGATCCGGACCACCACTTCGTGGCGGCGATCGGCGGCGACATCCACAACTACCAGCGCTATCCGGTGCGGTTGGACGACGGGCGCACGCTCCAGTACGTGGTCTCGGGCGGCGGCGGCGCGTTCATGCACGCGACCCACACCGTCCCCCGCGTCGACATCGGCAACGTCACCGAGCAGGACTTCCGCTGCTATCCGCTGCGCGGCGACTCCCTCGCCTTCTACAGCAGGCTCTACGGGCGCCGACTGCACCTGCGGCGCTTCTTCACCCTCACCGAGGCCGAGGCGTCTGCCGTGATCTGCGAGCGCCTCGGCATCCCACCGACCCGCACCCCGGGCCCACCGGTCCGTATCACCCGGCGGATCCGGCTGGTCGCGAGCCTGCTGGGCGCGGGCGGCCGTCCGGACCGCACCTCGCGCTTCCGCCTCCCGGTGCGCAAGATCTACACGCAACTCTTCTCGCCCAGCTCGGTGACGTACAGCCCGCCGTTCTTCAAGTGCTTCCTGCGGCTGGACGTCACCCCGGAGGCGGTCCGGCTGCGCTGCTTCGCGGCCACCGGCAACCGCGACCAGGAGATCGACCCGCCGGTCGAGGACGAGATCACCATCCCGCTGCGCTGATCACACGCCCGCAATGTTCACCTGCCACAATCGGGACAGAACAGCACTGACGTACGACCGCCGGAGGAGCCCGTGCCGCCCACCTCACGCCCGTTGCGGAAGCTGGGCTTCCTGACGATCGGCCTGTTCGACGAGGCCGATCCGCGCCGGGGTCACGAGTCGACACTGGAGATCATCGAACTCGGCGAACGGCTCGGCTTCGACAGCGCCTGGCTGCGCCACCGCCATCTCCAGTACGGCATCTCCTCCCCCGTCGCGATCATGGCGGCGGCCTCGCAGCGCACCAGCCGGATCGAACTCGGCACCGCAGTGACACCGCTCGGCTGGGAGAACCCGCTGCGGCTGGCGGAGGACCTGGCGACCGTCGACATCCTGTCCGGGGGCCGCATCAACCCGGGCGTCAGCGTCGGCCCGCCGATGCACTACGGCCAGGTCAAGGAAGCGCTGTACCCCGACACGGCCGACGCCGAGGACTTCGGCTACGAGCGGGTGCGGCGGCTCGTGGACTTCGTCCGCGGCAAGCCGGCCACCGACTTCAGCGGCGTCGAGGGCTTCGAGGTGTTCTCGGACCGGGTGCAACCGCACTCCCCCGGTCTGGGCCGTCGCCTCTGGTACGGCGGCGGCAGCGCGAGTTCGGCGAAGTGGGCCGGCGAGCACGGCATGAACTTCCTGACGAGCAGCGTCGTCAAGGCCGAAGGGCCGGACGAGTCAAGGGACTTCGCCGAGATCCAGCTCTCCCACATCCGTACGTTCCGCGCCCACCACCCGGACGGGGAGGCCGCCCGCGTCTCCCAGGGGCTGGTCGTGATCCCCACCGACTCCGCGTCGCCCGAACAGCGGGCGAAGTACGAGGAGTTCGCCCGTAAGCGCACTCCCCGTACGACGTCACCGCAGGGCCCGGCCCGGCTGATGTTCGCGCCGGACATCGTCGGCACCTCGGAGGAGATCGCCGAACTCCTGGGCGCCCACGCCGCGTTCAGGGAGATCGACGAGGTGGCGTTCGCGCTGCCGTTCACCTTCGAGCACGAGGACTACGTGCAGATCCTCACGGACATGGCGACCAGGCTCGGACCGGCACTCGGCTGGCAGCCCGCCGTCTGACCTCACCAGCGGCCCGGCTCCGTACCGACGATCGGCTCCGACGGCTTGCCGTCGACGCCCACCGGTATGTCGCCGGTGAGCATCACCCGGTGCATGGTCCGGGGGAAGCCGAGGTGGGCGTTGTCGCTGGGGGCGAGGTGGATGGTGGCCCGGTTGTCCCAGAAGGCCACGCTGCCCGGCTCCCAGCGGAAGCGGACGGTGTACTCGGGCCGGGTCGCCTGTGCGAGCAGCATGTCCAGGATCGCGGCGCTCTCCGCGCGGGAGATGTCGGTGATCTGCTCCAGGTAGTAGCCGTTGACGTACAGCACCCGCTCCCCCGTCTCGGGATGCACCCGTACGAGTGGGTGCACCGAGGCGACCTGGTGGTCCAGCAGATGGCGGACGTACGCGTCGTCGCCGGGCCGCGGCTGATAGCCGACGCCGAGCCGGTGCTCGGCCCGCAGTCCGTCCACGAACTCCCGTACCGGCTGCGACAGTCCGGCGTAGGCGGCGGCCAGGTTGGACCACGTGGTGTCGCCGCCGTACGGCGGGACCGTCTCCGCGCGCAGGATCGTCGCGGCCGGCGGATCGATACGGGCGCCGTGGTCGCAGTGCCAGCCGCGCAGCAGAGTGTGCCTGCGGCGCTCCAACCACTCCTCGTGCTCCATGCCGAACCGGCCGCCCAACTCCAGCCGGTCGGCGGTCGTCTCGACCTCGGGGAAGCCTGCCGGTGAGGCGCTGCCGCGACGGCCGAGCACGACCGGTTCGCCGAACCTCCGCGCGAAGGCCACATGCCCGGCATGGTCGAGCCGTTGGTCCCGGAAGAACACGACCTTCCAGCGCAGCACCGCCGCCCGGATCGCGGCCACCACGGAGTCGTCGAGTTCACCGGCCAGATCGACACCGGTGATCTCGGCCCCGATGTGTCCGGCGGCCGGCTTCACCTCCAGGCCGTCCCCCCGCACCGCCTCGTCCGTCGTACCGCTGTCCTTCGTCATGCGCGCTCCGTCGTCGTACCTGCTCGGTCGGTCGTGCCCACCGGGTCGTACCCAGGTCGTACCGGGTTCAAGAAGATCGTGACAGCGATCACCGCACAAGGCGACAGGGCTCCCTGGCGCCCATACTGGCTCTACCGCGCAGCCAAGGGAAGGTCGATCGTGATCAGCATCCCGACGCACACCCTCAACGACGGAACGAAGCTCCCCGCCATCGGCCTGGGCACCTGGCCGATGGACGACCCGACGGCCGAGGAGGCTGTCGACAGCGCGTTGCGCATGGGCTATCGCCTGGTGGACACGGCGACGAACTACCGCAACGAGGCCGGTGTCGGCCGGGGCATCGCCCGCAGTGCTGTGCCGCGCGAGGAGATCGTCGTGACGACGAAGCTGCCGGGCCGCCATCAGGGCTACGAGGAGACCCTCGCGTCGTTCGAGGAGTCCCGGGCGCGGCTCGGCGTGGCTTACGTGGACCTGTATCTGATCCACTGGCCGCTGCCCCGCGTGGGCAAGTACGTCGACTCCTGGAAGGCGATGATCAAGCTCCGCGAGGAGGGTCTCGTCCGGTCGATCGGTGTCTCCAACCTCACGCCCGGGCACATCGAACGGCTGGAGAAGGAGACCGGCGTGCTGCCCTCCGTCAACCAGGTCGAGCTGCATCCGCTGTTCCCGCAGGACGAACTGCGTGCCTTCGACACCGAGAAGGGCGTTCTCACCGAGAGCTGGAGTCCACTGGGGCGCGGTACCGCGCTGCTCGACGATCCGACCGTCGTCACGGTCGCGGAGGCCTTCGGTGTCACGCCCGGTCAGGTGGTGCTGCGCTGGCACACCCAGCTCGGGGCGGTCCCGATCCCCAAGTCGGCCGACCCGCAACGGCAGCGCGCCAACCTCGACATCTTCGGCTTCGAACTCGGTCCGGCCCAGCGGGCCGCCCTCTCCGACCACGCCCCGCAGCGCCTGGGCGGGGACCCGGAAACGCACGAGGAATTCTGAGAGTCCCGGGGTGGAAGTTGCGTGTTTCCACCCCCAACTCGCCTTCCCTGCCTCTATGTTCACGGCGGAGGCTCAAGATCTCACCGGAAGGTTCCCGTATGCGCACCGCGTTCCGTACCGCCGTGACCGGAGCGGTGGCCACCGCCGCCCTGCTGGCCGGTGGCACCGCCCAGGCGACCCCCGCCGGGCCGGGTGTCACCGCCAAGCTGATCAGCCAGACCACGATCGGCGACACCGACTACACGGTGCGCGAGATCACCATTCCGCCCGGCCAGGCCACCGGCTGGCACTACCACGACGGCCCGCTGTACGGAATCGTCAAGGAGGGCACGCTCAGTCACTTCGACTCCAGCTGCGCCTCCGACGGCGTCTACCGCAAGGGCAGCACCATCCAGGAGCCGGCCGGGGCGGGCAACGTGCACATCGGCCGCAACCTGGGGAAGACGCCTCTCGTCCTGGACGTGCTGTACGTCCTGCCGCACGGATCGCCGTTCTCGGAGGACGCGCCGAACCCGGGCTGCCCCTTCGAATAGGCCCTCGCGTCAGTCCGGCGGCAGCGGCTGCTCCGCCCAGATCGTCTTACCGCTGCCGGTCTGTCTGCTCCCCCACCGCTGGGTGAGCTGGGCGACGAGGAGAAGTCCGCGCCCGCCCTCGTCGAAGGCGTGGGCGCGGCGCAGATGCGGTGAGGTCGAACTGCCGTCGGAGACCTCGCAGATGAGGGCGCGGTCGCGGATCAGGCGGAGTTGGATGGGCGGTTGGCCGTAGCGGATGGCGTTGGTGACCAGTTCGCTGACGACGAGTTCGGTGACGAAGGCCTCCTCCTCCAGTCCCCAGGCGGCGAGTTGGTCGGTGGCGGCCTGCCGGGCCCCGGACACGCGTGCGGGGTCCGGTTCGATGTCCCAGGTGGCGACCCGGTCGCCGCCCAGCGCGCGGGTGCGCGCCAGCAACAGGGCCACGTCGTCGCTCGGTTCCTCCGCCATCACGGACTTCAGCACCGAGTCGCAGAGCGCGTCCAGGGACTCGGCGGAGGCGGTGAGCGCGCGGCACAGTTCGGCGGTGGCGTGGTCGACGTCGCGGTCCCGGTCCTCGATCAGTCCGTCCGTGTACAGGGCGACCACGGCGCCCTCGGGCAGCTCCAACTCGACCGCCTCGAAGGGGAGTCCGCCGACTCCGAGCGGTGGTCCCGCGGTCATGGGAACGAGGCTCGCGGTCCCGTCGGGCAGCACGAGGGCCGGCGGCGGATGTCCGGCGGCGGCCATGGCGAGGCGGCGCGAGACGGGGTCGTAGACGGCGTAGAGGCAGGTCGCGCCGAGTTCCGCGACCTCGTCGCCCGCGTCGTCGGACGCGAGATGGGTGACCAGGTCGTCGAGGTGGGTGAGGAGTTCGTCGGGCGGCAGGTCCACGTCGGCGAGCGTGCGGACGGCCGTGCAGAGGCGGCCCATGGTCGCCGAGGACGCGATGCCGTGTCCGACGACGTCGCCGACGACGAGGGCCACCCGGCTGCCGGACAGCGGGATCACGTCGAACCAGTCGCCGCCGATGCCCGCCAGCGAGCCGGACGGACGGTAGCGGTGCGCCACCTCGACCGCGGCCTGTCCGGGCAGTCCTCGGGGCAGCAGGGTGTGCTGCAAGGCCAGCGCGGTGCTGCGTTCGCGGGCGAAGCGGCGGGCGTTGTCGATGCAGACGGCGGCCCGGCTGGCCAACTCCTCGGCGAGTACGGCGTCGTCCTCCGCGTAGTCGTCCGGGTGCGCCATACGGACGGCCACCGCGACGCCGAGGGTGGTGCCGCGTGCCCGCAACGGCACCGCGATCATCGAGTGGACCCCCTTACGGTGCGAACGCCCTTCGGGGGAGCGGGCGTTGCGGTCGTCGACCCAGCGGACGAAGTCGGGTTCGCCGGCCTGGCCGCGTACCGCCCGTCCCTCCCGCAGGGACCGCACGGGCGGCGAGGAGAGTGGGTAGACGTCCGCCTGCCCGAGGTGCACGGCGGCGTCCGGCACACCCTCGGTGACGGAACCGTGGGCCACCCGGCGCAGCACGATCTCGTCGTCCGGGGCCTGCGGCGGTTCGTCCGCGCCGAGCACCCACGGCAGCAGGTCCACGCTGGCGAAGTCGGCGAAGCGCGGCACCAGCAGCTCCACCAGTTCCTCGGCGGTGCGCACCACGTCGAGGGTGGTGCCGATGCAGGTCGCCGCCTCGTTCAGCAGGGCCAGCCGTTGTCGGGCGAGGTACTGCTCGGTGCTGTCGAAGGCCGCGAGGGCGACCGCCGTCAGCTCGCCGGAGGCATCCCTGAGGGGCCACATCTCGATGCTCCAGGCGTGCTCCCGGTCCAGGGCGGGGGCGGCCGTCCAACTGTCGTAGCGGAGCGGTCTGCCCGTCTCGACCACCTGGCGCAGGTTGCGGAGGAAACCCCTGCTGTGTTCGGCGTCCTCGACGCTCTCCGGGAAGAACCGGCCGATCAGGGCATCCTCGGGGACTCCCATCACGCGGCAGGCGACGTCGTTGACGCGGAGATAGCGCTGCCCGATGTCGAAGACGGACAGGGACATCGACGCCTGCTGGAAGGCCTGCTCGGCGAGGCTGGGCCCGGGGTCGGCGGGCGGTTCGGCGGTGAGGACGTATCCGTCCGGGGCACCGTCCGCGCCGAGCACCGCGCAGGCCCGCACGGTGAGCGCGAGCGGGGAGCCGTCCCGGTGCCGTAGGACCACCGGGCCGGCCAGTGCGGCGACGGACGTGGCGGCGGGAGGCTCGGCGAGGAGTGCCGCCACCGACCGGCCCACGGCCTCCTCGGCCGGGTATCCCGTCAGCGTCCGGGCACCCTCGCTCCACCCCGTCACGATGCCCCGGGCATCAATGACCGCCGTGGCGGCGACCTGCTCCATATCGTCCAGGATGGTCCCTGTACCGCACCGCATCAACCGCGATACGGCATTCGCGGCCCCTGTGTCACTTCCGGTGGGCGCGAAGTGCGGCGAGGGCGCGGTCGGCGTGGGTGTTCATCCGGAGTTCGCTGGAGACGACCTCCAGGATCGTGCGGTCCTCGCCGATGACGAAGGTGGCCCGCTTGGTGGGTGCCAGCGAGAACCCGCGCTTCACTCCGAACCGTTCCCGGATCGTCCCGTCGACGTCGGAGAGGAGGGGCATGCCGAGGGTGTTCTTTCCGGCGAACTCCTTCTGCTTGTCGACCGTGTCGCCACTGATGCCGACGGGCCGGGCGCCGACGGCCGCGAACTCGGCCGCCAGATCACGGAAGTGGCAGGCCTCGGCGGTGCAGCCGGCGGACAGGGCGGCCGGATAGAAGAAGAGCACCACGGGCCCCTCGGCGAGCAGTTCCGTGAGGCTGCGTTCCGCGCCGGTCTCGTCCGGCAGCGTGAAGTCCTCGACCTTGTCGCCGACGTTCGGGCGATCGCTCATGTCAGTCCCTCCCCATTGTTCTTCGCGACACTACGGGCCCACAGCACGAGGGGTATCTGCAGGGGCAGTCGTCCGAGGGCCGCCGCCTTCTGCGGGGCCGGGCGGTCCCGCCAGTCCAGCGCCATCTGCACATTGGCGGGGAACACGCCCACGAAGAACGCCGCCGCGGCCAGTGCGGCCGGGCGCCGGGTGCGCGGCACGGCGATCCCCGCGGCCAGCGCCAGTTCGACGGCACCGCTCGCGTACGTCCAGGTCCGGGGCGCCCCCGGCAGGGCGCGCGGGATGGTCGCGTCGAACTGTTTCGGCGAGGCGAAGTGGGCGACCCCCGCGGTCGCCAGCAGTCCGGCGAGCAGCAGCGACGAGCGTTCGGACCGTGGCACGGTTCCTCCTCTGATGGCCTGCCGCGCGATATTACTCGACGGTAGGCGCCACTCTTCGACTGGCCCCTACGATTTCGGTCTGACCTTTGACATGTTTCGCATCCGGAACCGGAGAAGGGTCCGTGCATGGACTTCGAGCTGACCGAGGACCAGGAAACGATCCGCAAGTCCGTCGCCGGACTGCTGCGCGACTTCGACGACCAGTACTGGATGGAGAAGGACCAGGCGCACGAGTTCCCGACGGAGTTCTACGAGACCGTCGCGGCCGGCGGCTGGCTCGGGATCACGATCCCGGAGGAGTACGGCGGCCACGGCCTCGGCATCACCGAGGCCAGCCTCCTGCTGGAGGAGGTCGCGCGGTCGGGCGGCGGCATGAACGCGGCCAGCGCGATCCACCTGTCCATCTTCGGCATGCATCCCGTCGTGGTGCACGGCTCCGAGGAGCTGAAGCGCCGGACACTCCCGCGCATCGCCGACGGCGACCTGCACGTCTGCTTCGGCGTCACCGAACCGGGCGCGGGGCTCGACACCGCGAGCATCACGACGTACGCGCGACGGGACGGCGACCACTACGTCGCGAGCGGCCGCAAGGTGTGGATCTCCAAGGCGATGGAGTCCGAGAAGATCCTGTTGCTGACCCGCACCAGCAAAGCCGACGAGGTCGCCAGGAAGACCGACGGGATGACCCTGTTCCTGACGGACATCGACCGGGACCGGATCGACATCCGCCCCATCCCGAAGATGGGCCGCAACGCCGTCACCTCGAACGAACTCTTCATCGACGACCTGCGCATCCCCGTCGAGGACCGCGTCGGCGAGGAGGGCCAGGGCATCCAGTTCCCCCTCGCGGACTCCCTGGCCCGCCTCGACGCCGCCGAACTCGTGCTGCGCAAGGCGACCTGGCTGCACGACAACGGGAAGCCCTGCGGGCGGGAGGCGAACACCGCCAAGTACCTGTGCGCCGACGCCGGGTTCACGGCCGCCGACCGGGCGCTGCAGACCCATGGGGGCATGGGATACGCCGAGGAGTACGGCGTGTCCCGCTACTTCCGCGAGGCCGCGGTGCTGGTGACCGACGTCGACGAGTCGGCCGCGGCGGCCGTCGCCGGGAAGACCAACGCGGCGGGGCTCACCGCGGACAGCGCCGCCCTCGACGTACGGGACCCGGCCGCCGCCGATACGGCCGTGGGGCGCGCGGCGGCGCTCGCCGGCGGGAAGCTGCACATCCTGGTCAACAACGCCGGGGTCATCGCCCCGGCCATGTTCGACAAGCTGGAGGAGGAGGCGTTCCGGCGGGTCCTCGACATCCATGTGATGGGGACCTTCCACTGCGCGCAGGCCGCACTGCCGTTCCTGCCGGACGACGGGACGGGGCGGATCATCAACGTCACCTCGTCGGCCGGCCTGGTCGGCACACTGGGACAGGTCAACTACTCGGCGGCGAAGTCCGGGATCATCGGGCTGACCAAGTCCCTGGCCCGCGAACTGGCGCGGCGGCGGGTCCTCGTGAACGCGCTCGCCCCGCTGGCGGCCACACCCATGACGGAGACCATTCGCACCAACGAGAAGTTCGCGGCCCAGATGCTCGCCCGGATTCCGCTGGGCAGGTGGGCGGAGCCGGCGGAGATCGCGGGCAGTTTCGTGTTCCTCGCCTCGGACGCGGCCTCCTTCATCACCGGTCAGGTGCTGCCGGTGGACGGCGGAATGGTGATGTGACGGGCGGGCCCGTGATGTGACAGTTGGCGCGTCCTGTGTTGAATGGTTCAGCCAAAGAGGCCGAGGAGCACGGCCTGCGACGAGAGGCCCGAACCTGTGCAGAGCGCCGAGCACCCTTCCCGCACCGCCCGGGGGCGCGCCGCGGCCGGTGAGCCCCGGCCGCGCTTCGACACGCTCACGGTTCCCAAGGCGTCGGACGTGCTGGCGGCGGAGGTCCGCGAGCGGATCCTCTCCGGGGAGTTCACGGAGGGCATGGCGCTGCCGCCGGAACGGCAACTGGTCGAGCAGACGGGACTGAGCCGGGCCACGGTGCGCGAGGCGCTGCGGGTCCTGGAGGTCGAACGGCTCCTGGAGATCAGGCCGGGGCGCGGGGGCGGCGCCTTCGTGCACCGGCCCGGGCGTGAATCGCTCGCGAACACCGTGCGGCTGGTGATCCGGGGGCAGCGGATCCGCCTGGAGGACCTGCACGAGACCCGGGAGGCGATCGAGCCCGCGTGCGCGGCGTTGGCAGCCAGGCGCCGCACGGACGCCGACCTCGCGGAGCTGGACGACGCGCACGCGGAGCTGGTCGCGGCGGGGGACGACATCCAGCGGTTCCTGCGCGCGAACATCCACTGGCACAATGCCGTGGCGAGGGCCGGTGAGAACGAGCTTCTCATCGGTTTCATGAGCGCTCTCTCGCAGTCCATTCACGCGGCCACCGACATCGAGCAGTTCATGGACGCGGACATCCGCAGGCTCACCGCCCGCGCGCACGCCCGGATCACCGAGGCGATCCGGGACGGCGACAGCGAGGCGGCGATGCGCCGTATGACCCGCCATCTGTGCGGCTTCGCCCGGGCGGCCGCCGAGGTGGACCGACGGGACGGCGTGGAGCTGACAGATCCGGAGAACTGACCCCAGCAGGGATGAGAATGTGATTCTCTTATTCGTGCAACACCATTGGCATTTTCAGTCTGACCTTTAATACCATCGGCGGTATGAGCAAGGTGAGTTCCGTGCTGACCGTGGCCGCAGACGGAGACGTCCGCATCGTCACCCTGAACCGCCCCGACCGGTTGAACGGCGTGTCCGAGGAGCTGCACCGACGGCTGTCGGAGGTGCGGCGCGAGCTCGCGGACGACACCAAGGCCCAGGCCGTCGTCCTCACCGGCGCGGGACGGGCGTTCAGCGCCGGCGGCGACTTCGACCATCTCCTGCGGCACCACACCGATGCGGAGCTGCGGGAGCGGTCCATCCGTACCGACCGCACCATCCAGACCGAGATGATCCGCTTCCCGCTGCCGGTGATCGCCGCCGTCAACGGCCCGGCGGTGGGCCTGGGTTGCAGCCTCGCGCTGGCCTGCGATCTCGTGCTGATCGCCGAGGACGCCTACTTCGCGGACCCGCATGTGTCGGTCGGCCTGGTGGCGGGCGACGGCGGAGTCATCCTGTGGCCGCTGCTCACCAGCCTGCTGCGGGTGAAGGAGTACCTCTTCACCGGTGACCGCATCCCGGCGGCCAAGGCGGTCGAGTTCGGCCTCGCCAACCGCACGGTCCCGCCCGACGACCTGATGCGCGAGGCCCTACGAGGACTTCTCCTTCAACCAGGGTGTCTCGGCCGAGCTGATCGCACGGAAGTGGGCGCTGGGCCGGGATGTCCTCGACGAGTTCGCGGCGCTGTCGCACGAGCGGGCGGCGGCACAGGTCGGCGGGGCGTTCGACGCGCAGATCGTGCCGGTGCCCGACGGCACGGGAGGCACGGTGACCCTGGACGAAGGCATACGGCGAGGGACCAGCAGCGCCACTCTCGCGAAGCTGAAACCGTCCTTCCAGGAGGACGGGGTGATCCACGCGGGCAACTCCTCGCAGATCTCCGACGGTGCGGCGGCGCTGCTGGTGACGACCCCGGAGAAGGCCCGTGAGCTGGGGCTGACGCCGATCGCGCGCTACTGGGCGGGCGTGGTCACCGGTTCCGATCCGGTGCTGATGCTGACCGGACCGATCCCGGCGACCGAGAAGGTGCTCCGCAAGGCCGGACTGGCCCTCTCCGAGGTGGGCGTCTTCGAGGTCAACGAGGCCTTCGCGCCGATCCCGCTGGCCTGGCTGGCCGAGACCGGTGCGGAACCCGCCCTTCTCAACCCTCTCGGGGGCGCGATCGCGCTCGGGCATCCGCTCGGCGCGTCGGGTGCCGTCCTGATGACGCGCATGCTCCACCACATGCGGGACCACAGGATCCGCTACGGCCTGCAGACCATGTGCGAGGGCGGCGGCACCGCCAACGCCACCGTCGTCGAACTCGCTTCCTGACAGGGGATGTTGTGCGCCGAGACGTCTTCACCGACGACCACGAGGCATTCCGCGGGCTCGCGCGGGACTTCATCGCCAAGGAGGTCGTCCCGCACTACGCCGAGTGGGAGGAGACCGGCCGACTCCCCCGCACGTTCTTCGAACAGCTGGGCTCGCTGGGCCTGTTGGGCACGGCCGTGCCCGAGGAGTACGGCGGAGCGGGCCTCGACGACTACCGCTACAACGTCGTCCTCCAGGAGGAAGCGGCCCGCGCCCTGGTGACGTTGGGCACCGTCCGCACCCAACTCGACGTGGTGCTGCCGTACTTCCTCACCTACGCCGACCGCGATCAGCGCGCACGCTGGTTCCCCGGCCTGGCCTCCGGGAAGCTCCTGACCGCCATCGCGATGACCGAGCCGGGCACGGGCTCGGATCTCGCCGGGATCCGTACGACCGCCGTGCGCCACGGGGACGCGTACGTCCTCAACGGCACCAAGACCTTCATCACCGGCGGGCTTCTCGCCGACCTGGTCATCGCCGTGGCCCGCACGTCGACCGACCCGGACAACCGCCGTGCCGGGCTCACCCTGCTGGTCGTCGAGGACGGCATGCCCGGTTTCACGCGGGGCCGGGTACTGCACAAGCTGGGCATCAAGGTGCAGGACACGGTGGAGTTGGCCTTCGGCGACGTGCGGGTGCCGGTCGCCAACCGGCTCGGCGAGGAAGGCGCCGCCTTCGGCTATCTCGGCCACAACCTCCCGCAGGAGCGGATGACTGTGGCGGTGGGATCGGTCGCGCAGGCGCGGGCGGCCCTGGACACGACGATCGTCTACGTCAAGGAGCGCAAGGCGTTCGGGAAGCCGGTCGCCTCCTTCCAGAACACCAAGTTCGAACTCGCCGCGGTGGCCGCCGAGATCGAGGCCGCGCAGGCCATGCTGGACCGTGCGGTGCTCGAACTAGTCCGGGGCGAACTGAGCGGACCCGACGCCGCCAAGGTCAAGCTGTTCTGCACCGAGATGCAGGCCCGCGCGGTCGACCGCTGTCTGCAACTGTTCGGCGGCTACGGCTACATGCTGGAATACCCCATCGCCCGGCTCTACGCGGACGCTCGCATCACTCGCATATACGCCGGAACCAGCGAGGTCATGAAGGTCATCATCGCCAAGTCCCTCGGATTGTGAGGCGGTTACGGTGCCGGACTTCTCCAGCAGACCAGGTGTCGCGTTCGTGGCGGGCGGCTCGGGCGGGATCGGGGCGGCGGTCGTACGACTGCTCGCCGAGCGGGGCAGCGACATCGTCCTCACCTACCGGGCCAACCAGGAGGCGGCGGACGCCGTCGCCTCCGAGGTGACGAAGCTGGGCCGTCGAGTGCGGGCGATACGGCTCGATTTGACCGACGAGTCCGCCACTGCCAAGGCCGTGGCGGAGGCAACCGGCGGCATCCACACCCTCGTGTACGCGGCGGGCCCGCATGTCCCGATGAGACACCTGAGCCGGGTGACACCGAGCGAGTACCGCGCCCAACTCGAAGGCGACGCGGCGGCGTTCTTCAACCTCGTGCATCCCGCGCTGCCGCTGATGCGCGAGAGCCGGGGCAACATCGTCGCCGTGACGACCGTCGCCACCCGCCGCTTCCCGGTACGGGACGGGCTGTCGTCGGGTGCGAAGGGCGCGGTCGAGGCGGTGGCCCGGGCGCTGGCCGCCGAGGAGGGCCGCTACGGCGTCCGCGTGAACTGTGTGGCGCCCGGCATGCTCAACGACGGTATCGCCGGCCGTCTGATCAGCTCCGGCGAACTCGACGAGGACGCCCTCGCCGTCACCCGGCGCAACATCCCGCTGCGCCGTTTCGGCGACGCCACGGACATCGCGGAGGCTGTCGCGTTCCTCGCCTCGGACCGGGCCGGGTTCATCACCGGACAGGCGTTGGGAGTTGACGGCGGCTACAGCGTGTAGAGGTCATGCGGGCGGGATGTGGAGGCCCGACACGTATGCGGCGCGTACCAGTTCACCGGACAGCGCGTCGAGGGCCGCGCGCAACGGCACGTGGAGCAGGCACAGGTCGGCGACCGCGCCGACCGCCAACCGCCTTGTGCGGGCGGGATGTCGGGGCTCGCCGGTGAACAGCCGCAGCGCCGCCTCGGGCTGGACCCGCTCACCGTCGTCCCGTTCCGTCGCCGCCCGCATGACCGCCCAGGGGTCCGGGGTGCCGTAGGGCGCGTCGGTGCCCGCGGCGAGGGGGATGCCGGCCTCGGTCAGGGTCCGGCAGCGGTAGAGGTGGGGGCGGTCGTCGGCGTCCACGTCGGTGGCGTACGCGGCGCTCCGCTCGACCGGGAAGTGGGGCTGGGTCACCACGGTCACCCCGAGCCGCCGCAGCCACGGGATCGTCTCGGCCGGGATGACCGAGCCGTGCTCGATGCGGTCGCCGTCGGCCGGGCCCACCTCGTCCAGGGCGAGCAGCGTCACCAGCAACTGCACCCGGGTCACGCAGTGCACGGCGACCGGTCTGGGCCTGATCTTCCCTATGGCGTGGGCGAGTTGGGCGGGGGTGGGAAGCGTCGGATCGTCGAGCAGCAGCTTCACGGGTTCGTCGACGCCCATCACCAGGAGCCGTTGCGGGAGGACCGACAGCATCCGGGTGAGTCCGCCGGCCGGGTGCGGGTCGGCGTTGGTGAACCCCGTGACGCCGAGTGCCGCCGCCCGCCGCCCCACACCCTCCAGATCCAGCCGTACGGGCGGCACGAACCCGCGCAGCCGCTCGTCCTCGCGCCAGAACCGTCCGTCGCCCTCCAGCCCGGCCGCCCGCAGCGCGGCGCTGTTCCACACCCAGAGGGCGCCGGTGCGATGCTGCACCCGGACCGGCCGATCGGGGACCAGCGCGTCCAGCGTCCACCGGTCCAACTCCCCTGCCACGCACTCGTGGTAGCCGACGGCCCGCACCCACTCCCCCGGCGGCCCACTCGCCAGGGCCGCCGCAAAGGCCGTACGGTCTCGTACGTCCGTCGGTCCGACACGCACGGACGCGGCTTCGGCGGCCAACGCCGCGAGGTGGACGTGATGGTCGTGCAGCCCCGGCAGCAACGCACCGCCCCGACCGTCCACTTCACCCCGCCCCGGCAGTCCGGTCCCGATCTCGGCGATCCGCCCGCCCGTGATCCGTACGTCCACCGGCGCCGCGTGGCCCGCCACCTCCACGTTTCTGATCAGCACGGCGGGCGGACCCGTGCGGGCGCGTCCGCGAGGGCCGCGGCGCAGGCGGCCATGGAGACGCAGAGGAGTTCTCCGCCTCCGTCGGCGAGAGAGCGGGCCGCCGCGTGGGCGGCGAAGACGCCGGTGACGGGGTCGGCGAGCGCGTCGCCGAGGAAGACGGGATCGCCGTTCGGGTCCAGGCCGGTCAGACCGGCGGCGACGGCGGCGTCGTCTCCGAAAGCGATACGGTCGTTCTCGCGTCCGTAACCGGTGATGCCGACCCAGACCCGGCCGGGGCGGGCGGCGAGGAACTCCTCGGCGCGAAGCCCGAGTCGCCGCAACGCGCGCGGTCGCGAGGCCTCGATGACGACGTCGGCCTCGGCGACGAGTTCGTCCAGCGCGCCGGGGGCGAAGTCCACGACCAGGTTGTCGTGCCCGTCGTGCAGCCAGCGGTAGAAGGCCGGTGTCCCGAGGCGCGCGCCGTCCGGTCGTGTCGCGCTCTCCACCTTCACGACCCGCGCGCCCGCCAACCCCAGCAGCCGGGCGCACAGCGGCCCCGCCCAGAGTGCGGAGAAGTCGACGATCCGCAGCTCGGCCGTCGCACGCACACGCCGCTCGCCCCAGCGCTCGGCGCGTACCGCAGGCCGCGCGTCCTGGGTGGCCGATCCGGCTACCGCGGCCGCGACGCCCACCAGCTGCGCAGCCTCGGCCACTTCGGCGGCCGTGACCCGTTGTGCGGCCTCGTGCAGGCCCCCGGTCCCGGCGAACGGTGAACCGAGCAGTGCCAGCAGTGCGGGTACGGCGGCGAGGTCGTCGGGGCGGGCCAGGTTCACGGCGGCCCAGCCGTCGGCGGCTCGCAGGAGGTGGCAGGAGCCGTTGGCCGAGGTCCTGCCCGGGCGTTCCAGACCGGCCAGTTGGGCCCGGAGGAACAGTGCGCTCGGCAGATCAACCGGCACGCCCGTCAGCTCGGTGAACGAACGGGCGACGTCGGTCAGGGGGGCCAGGTACGGCTCGACGGTTTCCATCCAGGCGTGGAGAGCGCGATTCTCCATGAACCGAACCCCCTTCTCTCCACAGGTGATCTCAAATTGCACTCCGGTCCACGCCTGGAGGGAGATCACCGTGGAGTCGCCCTTCGTGATCGTCGATCTCGACCGCACCCCCGCATGGGAACCAGACACCCGCGACCGTGTCGTGATCGGTGTGGCCGCAGCACCCAAGGACTCGATCGACGGGTACGACGTACTGCTCACCGCCGTCCCCGATCCGCCCGGCCCGTGGGTGTGGTGTGCGGATCCGCATGCCACGGCTCGGGACCTGGGGCACGTAGTCGAGAGCCGGCCCGCCGCGGCCGTCGCGCTGGTGCAGGTACTGCGGATGGGCCGCGGGCTCTCGGTCCCGGACAGGCTGGTTCTCGAATCCCTCGCCTATTCGACGCTCCAGGGCGGAGCGGACTTCCGGTCCTGGCTGGCCGCCGCTCCCCCGCGCACGCACCGCCCGGCCGAGACTCCCGTACGGCTCGGTCGCGACGGTTCCCGGCTGGTCGTCACGCTGGACCGGCCCTGGGTGCGCAACGCGTTCGACGCGGCGACGCGGGACGCGCTGTGCGAGGCGCTCCAGGTGGCCGTGGCCGACCCGTCGATCACCCGAGTCGACCTGTACGGGAACGGTCCCGCGTTCTGCAGCGGGGGCGACCTCGCCGAGTTCGGTACGTCCCGTGATCCGGCGCACGCTCATCTCCTGCGGGTCCATCGCAGCCCGGCCGCACTGCTGCACGGGCAAGGTCGCCTTCGTCGCGGGCGCCAGCCGCGGCATCGGCCGTACGGTCGCGCTGGCGCTCGCCGAGGCGGGCGCCTCGGTCGCCGTAGCCGCGCGCTCCGAGCAGGAAGGTCGGCTGCCCGGGACGATCCACTCGGTCGCTGACCGGATCCAGGCCGAGGGCGGGCGCGCGCTGCCGGTGCCCTGTGATGTGAGCGACGAGGCGTCGGTCGACGCGGCCGTCGCCGCGACGGTCGAGGAGTTCGGCAGGATCGACATCCTCGTCGCCAATGCCGGGGTGCTGTGGCTCGGCCCGGTCGAGTCGACACCGCTCAAGCGCTGGCAGCTGTGTCTTGACGTCAATCTGACCGGGGTGTTCCTGGTGACCCGGGCGGTGATTCCGCACGTACGGGCGCGTGGCGGTGGGTCGTTGGTGGCCGTGACGACCGGCGGGGTGGGCATGACGGACCGGGGCGCCAACGCGTACTGGGTGTCCAAGGCGGCGGTCGAGCGCCTCTATCTGGGGCTCGCCGCCGACCTGCGGAAGGACAACATCGCGGTCAACTGCCTCGCGCCTTCACGGGTGGTGCTCACGGAGGGCTGGCAGGCCGGCGGCGGGGGCCGGGAGATCCCACCGGAGATGGTGGAGCCGCCGGAGGCGATGGCGAGGGCCGCGGTGTTCCTCGCGGGTCAGGACGCCACTGGCCTCACGGGTACCGTCCAGCGCTCGGAATCTCTTGTCTGATCGGCGAGTTGGGCCTGAGTGCACCAGGCGCGGCGGGCACGACTGATCGGCGTCATCGGGGGCACACGGAACGACGAGCCGCCGGGGTCACCGGTGGCTCGTCGTCCATTCATAGGGGTTTCACATGCTTGCCTTCGTGGCTGCCGCGCTCTTCGTCATCGCCTTCCTCATCCGAGTCACCGAGACATCGACCCAACTGGTCTTCACCCCGACGAGCCTCATGCTCCTCGGACTGGCCTTCCTCGCCGCGCACTCGGCCGGCCTGGGAACGGGCTGGTCCGCGCGCCGCAGCGGGCGTCGGCGCTGACGCGGCAAGGTGTCACCGGACCGCCGCACACACCCCGCTGTCGACGAGAACGTCGATCCCGGAAATGAACGCGGCCTCGTCCGACAGCAGGAACGCCACCGCCGCCGCCACGTCCTCGGCCCGGCCCGTCCGGCCGAGCGGCGTGCGTTCCACCAGCACGGCCATCGCGGGCTGGGCCGCTGCCTCCTGCCGCCCCTGGGGGGGGTGTCGATGACACCCGGTGAGACGGAACACGCGCGGGCGCCGTACGGCCCCAGCCGTACCGCCTCCCGCCGTACGAACCGGTGCACCCCGTGCTTGGCCCACGCGTAGGCGAGCCCGGAGTTCTCGACGGCGGGCCCGAGGGCGTCCCGGAGCCGGTCGAGGAAGTCGTCCCGGAGCGGGTCGTCGAGGATCGCCGCTACGGCGGAGTCGGCCTCCAGGTTGCCGAGCAGCGGGGCCATCGAGGCGAAGCACACCAGTACCGTCCCCTCGGTGGCGAGCGGGCGGAGGGCCTCCGCGAGGCGCGCGGTGCCGACCAGGTCGACCTCGAAGATGCGTCGCCAGTCGGCCGTCGTGGGCGAGATCCCGGCGGCGTGGGAGACGGCCCTCAGGGTGCCCAACTCGGCGGCAACGGCAGCGAGTTGATCGAGTCCGGCCGGGTCGGTGACGTCGAGGACGAAGGGTTCGATCCGCACCTCCCCGTGCGCGGCCGACAGTTCCTTCGCCGCCGCGGTGACGGCCGCTTCGTCGCGGTCCACCAGCAGCAGTGTGTCCACCAGGCCGGTGAGCCGTCGTGCGCAGGCCAGTCCCATGCCCCGCCCGGCCCCGGTCGCGATGCCCACGGTCGTCATGCGGTCCCTCCTCCGTGGCTCCAGTACTTCTCCAGGCCCGGCCGCGCCACCCGGTCCACGAGTTCCACGAGCAGACCGCTGGGGCCGCGCAGGAAGGCGAAGGGCGCGCCCCCGGAGCCGGTCCGGCGCGCCTCGGTCACGAAGCCCTGCCGGGTGAGTTCGGCGGCATCGGCGGAGACGTCGTCCGACCAGTAGCCGACGTGGTGCACTCCCCCACCGGCCACCGGTTCCCACAGGGTGCCCGGCACCCGTCGGACGATCTCCAGTCGAGGGAGTGTCCGGGAGGAGGCGCAACTGATGTCCAGAACGGCGTCTCCGGTCGGCAGCGCCAGCGGAACCGCTCCCCCGATCTCGGCGCACCACTCGTACCCGAACGCGGCCGAGAACTCGGCCAGGGTCGCTTCGAAGTCCTCGACGACGAGCCCGAGATGGAACTGGTCCTCGGCCCTCATGACTCCGTCACCGCCCCGGAGACGTCATGCTCGCCGAGGCGGGGCGGCGGCCCGTAATCGGGGTCGTATCCGGCGACCCGGACGGGGCTTCGGACCAGTCGGAAGTCCCCGGCCGTGACCACGGCCTCCGGGGTGGCGGCAAGCGCCTGGGGCAACGTCCGTACAGCGGCGGCCGGCACCCCGAGGGGACGCAGCCGCGCCTCCCAGGACGTGGCCGTGTCGCCGGCCAGGGCGTCCGTGACGGCGGCCAGCACTTCCTCCCGGCGCTCCGCCCGCTCGACCATCGTCGGGAATCCCTGGAGGCCGGCCTCGGCCGCGAAGGACTTCCAGAAGCCGTCGTGGGTGATGAAGAGCGCCAGGTAGCCCTCGGCCGTGGGGAAGAGCTGGGCCGGCACGTAGAACGAGTGCGCGCCGAGCGGCAGTCGGCGCGGTTCGACACCCTCGTTGAGGTAGGCCGAGGCGCTGTAGTTGAGCTGAGACAGCATCACATCCCGTAGGCACACCTCCACTTGGCCGCCGCGCCCGGAGACGAGGTGGGCGAGGAGTCCCAACGCGGCTGTCAGGCCGGAGGAGTTGTCGGCGGAGGAGTAGCCGGGCAGGGTCGGCGGACCGTCCGGGTCGCCGGTCAGGGCGGCGACTCCGGTGGCCGCCTGGACCACGTAGTCGAAGGCGGGTTCGTCGCCCGCCGCCAGCCCGTACCCGGTGAGCGCGACGCACACGATCCGCTCGTTCCACTTCCGCAGCACGTCGTAGGTCAGCCCCAGCCGGTGGATAGTCGATCTCGCTGACATCGCGTCCGCTGACCTTTGCGTAGTGCTCCAGCAGGTCGGCGCGGTCGGGCATGCCGGTGTAGTCGACGTAGCCCTTCTGGGTGCGGTCCTCGTCGGCGTCCGGCCAGCCCATGATCACCCAGCCGAGGTCGAGCAACGGGTCGCCCACGGTGGCCATTTCGAAGTCGACCAGGGCCGCGAGTTCGGCGGGTGCGCCGTGCCGGAACATGACGTTGGCGAACTGGTAGTCGCCGTGGATGATGCCCGGTGCCCAGGGGGCGGGGCGGTGTTCCCGCAGCCAGGCGGCGGCCTTCTCCAGGCCGGGTATCTCGCGGAACTTGAACTTGGCGAGGTGGGCCAGCCAGCGGTCGACCTGCCGGTCGTGGAAACCGTCGGGCCGACCGAAGCCCTCAAGCCCCTGGGCCCGCCAGTCCACGTTGCCCAACTTGGCTATGCCCTCGACGAGTTGGTACGCGAGGCCGGGGCGCAGGGACAGGTCACTGAGGAACGGCTCGGGCCAGCCGCCGGAGTTCATCGGGGACCAGCCGTCGACGTGGCCATGAGGTAGAAGCAGGAGCCGAGCACGCTGGTGTCGTCGCACACGGCGATCGCCTCGGGGTGCGGGACGTCCGTGCCGTCGAGTGCCTTGAGAACGCGGTATTCGCGGAGCATGGTCTCGTTGCGCCCCGGCGGGACCTTCTCCGGAGGCTTGCGCAGCACCATGCTCTGCTCGCCGCGCCGGATGCCGTAGATGTCGTTGGAGGTGCCTCCGGAGATGTACGACGTCTCGACGGGTTCGCCTGGGGCGATGCCCTGATCGTCCAGCCAGCGGGCGAGGGATTCCGTGTTGGCAAGCGTCACAGCAGGTCCTCCAACTGCTTCCGGGCCCATTCGCGGCGGGTGGGCAGGTGCTGGGTGGGCCACAGGCCGGGGGCGGCTTCATAGCCGCGCAGGACGTCACGGGCGACCGTGATCTTGTGGACCTCGGTGGGGCCGTCGACGACGGCCATGACGGCGGCGCCGTTCCACATGTCCGAGAACGGCATCTCGTTCGACACACCGAGGGCGCCGTGCAGATGCATCGAGCGGTACACGATGTCGTGCAGCACTTTCGGGGTGAGGAACTTGATGGCGGCGATGTCCTTCCGGACCCGTCTGTAGTCCTGGTAGCGGTCGATCTGCCAGGCGGTGTAGAGCACGAACAGCCGGAACTGGGCGAGTTGGGCGTAGGAGTCGGCGAGGTCTGCGCGGACGAGTTGCTTGTCCGCCAGCAGACTGCCCTGGGTCTCGCGGGACAGGGCCCGCTCGGCCATCATGTCGAGCGCCTTCTGGCTCTGGCCGACGACCCGCATCGCGTGGTGGACGCGGCCACCGCCGAGGCGGGTCTGGGCGATCGCGAAGGCCTGGCCCTCGCCGCCGAGCAGCGCGTCGGCGGGGACGCGGACACCGTCGTAGGCGATGAGCGCGTGCATGCCCTCGTCGGTGGCCTCGCCCATGATGCCGAGGTGGCGCTCGATGCGGACGCCGGGGGTATCGCTGGGCACGAGGAACATCGACATGCCCTTGTAGGGGCTGACGTCGGGGTTCGTCACGGCCATGACGATGACGAACTTCGAGGTGCGGGCGTTGGAGGAGAAGAACTTGCGGCCGGTGATGACCCAGTCTCCCCCACTCTCGGCTCCGCTCGAGCGGGAGGTGCCCCCACCGTCGCGCACGGCGCGGGTGGTGAACATCGTGGGGTCCGCGCCGGCCTGGGGTTCGGTCATGGAGAAGCAGGAGAAGCACTCGCCCTCCAGCAGTGGCTGGAGGTAGCGCTCCTTCTGTTCGTCGGTGCCGTAGCGGGCGATGATCTCGGCGTTCCCGGTGTCGGGGGCTGCCGTGCCGAAGATGACGGGGGCCCAACTGGACTGGCCCAGGATCTCGTTGATGAGCGCCAGCTTGACCTGGCCGAAGCCGCGCCCGCCGAGCTCGGGGCCGAGGTGCGGTGCCCACAGGCCCTCGTCTCTCACCTGTTGCTTCAACGTCCGTACGACGGGGCCGAGTTCGTCGTCGAGCGGGTGGTAGGCCCGGTCCGGATACAGCAGGTCCAGGAGTTCCACGCGCTCGGCGCGGAACCGCCTGATCCACTCCAGCTTCTCCTCGAACTCCGGCTCGGTGGAAAAGTCCCATGCCATGTCAGACGAACCTCCTGCCAACCCGGACGAATGCTGGTGAGAATATCATTCTCATCTCGCGCGATTAAGAGTCTCGAAACTTGCAGTGCGGTCTTCGGTAGGGGAAGCCGGAGTGTTACCGCTGAAGTGGAGTATCGTTCTTCATGTGACAGCTGTCCCCGAAGAACAACCAGCCTGGCGCCAGCGTGCCGTTGAGCGTTCCACTCGTGCCGCCAAGCTCCGCGCCGAACAACGTGTGCAGCGCTTCCTGGACGCGGCGCAGGAACTGATCGCGGAGAAGCGGACGACGGACTTCACCGTCCAGGAGGTCGTGGACCGCTCCAAACAGTCACTGCGCAGCTTCTACCAGCACTTCGACGGCAAGCACGAGCTGCTGCTCGCCCTGTTCGAGGACGCGTTGTCCAAGTCCGCCGCCGAGATCCGTGAGACCGCCGGCGCCCAGTCGGATCCGCTCCAGGCGCTGCGGCTCGCGGTGGAGATGCTCTTCGAGCAGTCGCTCTCCAACCCCGGTGCGGAGCGTCCGCTGTTCAGCGACTTCGCGCTGCAACTCCTCGTGAAGCACCCCTCGCAGGTGGCGACCGCTCATCTCCCCCTGCTCACGGTGTTCACGGAGCTGGTGGAACAGGCGGAGGACGCCGGCGCGATTCCCGCCGGGAAACCCCGCCGTCAGGCCTCGATCCTGATGCAGACGGTCATGTTCGTCGCACAGGGCAACGGCGTTCCGGCCGGCAGCCATGCCGCGGCGGTCAGCGCCGAGGAGGTCTGGCAGTTCTGCCTCGGCGGCCTCTCGGGCGTCCCCGTACGCAATTGACGGCCCTTCGGACGCAACTGACGGTTGTGCATGCAGAGTTGATTCGTAATCTACGCTCTCCGTAGCAGAGAGTACAGTTCTCGCCCACCGGAACGGGAGGTGGGCGATGACCGAGCCGCTACGGCATGGAGTACAGCGCTACCGGGTCGTGCAGTGGGCCACGGGGAACATCGGTGCCCGCACGATGCGTGCCGTACTGGAGCATCCGAAGCTGACCCTGGCCGGCGTGTATGTCCACACGCCGGCCAAGTCGGGCCTGGACGCGGGTGAGTTGAGCGGCGGGGAGTTCGGCACGACCGGGATCCTCGCCACGCACGACATCGACGAGATCCTGGCGCTCGACGCCGACTGCGTCCTCTACACCCCGCACGCCTGCGACTTCGACGAGGTGTGCACGCTGCTCTCCTCAGGCGTGAACGTCGTGTCGACGCGGGGCGAGTTCCATCACGCGCCCAGCCTCGACCCGGTCGTGCGGAAGCGGATCGAGGACGCGTGCGCGGAGGGCGGGACCTCCGTGCACAGCACAGGCAGCAGCCCCGGGTTCATCACCGAGGCGCTGCCGATCGTCCTCACCTCGATCCAGCGGCGCCTCGACGCGCTGACGATCGACGAGTTCGCGGATCTCTCGCAACGGGACTCCCCCGGGCTGCTGTTCGAGGTGATGAGCTTCGGGCAGCCCCCCGCCGCATTCGGCGAACAGCGGCTGACCGGGCTGCGCGACAGCTTCGGCCCGTCGCTGCGCCTGCTGGCCGAGACGCTCGGGACACCGCTGGATTCGGTGGAGGCGACAGGCTAGGTCGCGCTCGCCCGGCGCACGACCGCGATCGCGGCGGGCACCCTGGCTCAAGGGACGGTGGCCGCGCAGCGGATCACGGTTTCCGGTCTGCGCGAAGACCGCCCCCTGCTTCGGTTCCGCGCCAACTGGTACTGCACCACCGACCTCGCCCCCGCCTGGGACCTGCGCGATACCGGCTGGCATGTGACGGTCGACGGAGATGCGCCGCTCGACATCGACCTGCGCTTCTCTGTTTCCCTCGACCGGATGGCCGCGATGTCCCCCTCCTACACCGCGAACCGCGCGGTCAACGCCGTGCCCTTCGTCTGTGCGGCGGCCCCCGGAATCCGCACCACGGCCGACCTGCCGCAGATCGTGGCCGACCTCGGTTGAGGCCGGCGCGATCCCCGCCCGTGGTCAAGCCACTCAGGCGGTGGTCGCCGGTGCGGCGGCCTCCGGCTCGCTCTCCTCGTCGATCGCGTGGTTCAGGAAGTCGTCGACCATGCGATGGAACAGCGTGGCCAGTTGCTGGAGCTCGTCCGTCGACCACCCGGAGAGGGCCATCTGCATTCCGCGCGCACCGGCGTCCCGGACACTGGCGACGGCCTTCTCGCCGGCCTCGGTCAGCTCGATCCGCTGGGCGCGGCGGTCGTCGGGGTCGGGCACGCGGGTGACGTAGCCGGACTTCTGCAGCTGCTGCACCGTACGGGTCACATGCGAGGCCTCGACGCCGAGGCGGTTCGCCAGCTCCCCGGGGCGCAGCGGCTCGGAGTCGGCGACCTGCCGCAGCAACGCCACCGCCGCACGGTCCAGTGGCACACCGGCGAGGGCCATGAGCCGGTCGTGCTGACGGGCGCGCGTACTCAGGTAGGTGATCCGAGTGAGAGCTCGCTCGATCTCGGTCACCTCCGGAGAGGCGGGGGCGGTAGGGACCGGTGGTGTGGACATGAGACCCACTTTACCATATTGTTGCGTAACTCAAGTAAGTTACGGCGTGCGTTTACCCCGTATACGGCGGAGAGAGTACGTCACCCGCCGACCGCCATCGACACCGACGTCACCAGCGCTTCTGGCTCGCGAAGAATCGCCCGAAGAAGTCCACCTTGGCCGCGTCCGCCAGGGCGAGCGAGCCGAAGCGGTCACCGAGTTCCATAGTGATCGGAAAGCGGAGGTTCACCTCGGGCCAGTGGGTGAGGCCATGGCCGTTGGGGTCGCCGTGAGTCGCGAAGTTCACCACGTAGTCGGACAGGGTGTCGGCGACCGTACGGTCCGCGTCGGTCCAGGGCAGGTTCGTGGCGTAGAGGTTGTCGAAGACGTAGTTGATCTCCGAACCGTGGTAGGCGCCACGGGAGTTGGGACCAGTCGCCGTCGGCGGGACGTGCTCCCAGTAGTACGTGAACACCGGGCTCTTGGCGGTCTTCGCCCACTCGGCCGCCCACAGGTTCGCGGAGACGCGCGAGCCCTCGCGGGCGGAGGCGTTGCGATCCTGGGCCGCCTCCGTGTCGGTGGTGGCGGGGTAGAGCGTCAGGAACTCGTCGGCGAGGGTGCCGTATTCCTTCTCCGCGGTGGCGAGGTAGTCGGCGAGATTCACGGTGGGGCTCGGGGAGGCGCCGTTCTCGTCCTTGTTGCCGCCGGCAAGTACCGGTACGTCGTTCAAGTGGCCGCCCGCCAGGGCCTGTTCGTACGTCCACGGCTTGACCCAGCCGTCGAGGACCGGGCGGAACTCCGGCGGGTTGCCGTTCACCGGCCCGCTGACCCATGGTGTCGTTGGCGTTCTGACCCACCATCAACTTGTCGCTCGCCACGGCCCGGAGAGCGTCGAGCAAGGTGGCGCCGAGTGCGGCGGCGTACGCGGCGCCCTGGCTCTCGGCCGTCTCCAGAGTGCGGTACGACGCTGCCAGCGCCGCGATTTCGGGGTCGCCGGTGGAGCGGGCGCCGGCGCTCTCGGAGATCGCGCCCTGGAACAGGCCCTTGGCGGACACGGTGACGCCCGAGACGAGGGACGCCACGCCGGACACCCGGCCGGTGTCGATCCGGAGCGGGCCGGTCAACGGGGTCGCGGAGCTGTCGCCGTCCGCCGTGTGGGCGTCGGTCGCGGTGCCGGCGAGGGCGGCCGTCGCGGCTGCGGTCAGCGTCCCGTTGAGGAAGGTCCGGCGGTTCATGGCGTTCGAAAGCACCGGGGGCCCTTGGTCTAGGTACTTGCGAACGTAAATTCCGCCGACCGGGAACGCCAACAATATTGTCAACTTCAGCGCGGATCCACAGCGTGCTCCCGGAGGGGGCCCACGGACAGCCCGCGCATCGCGCAGGTGTCGAGAATGCGGGGCACCGCGCCGAGGGTGGCGCGCCAGGAGCCGGGAGCTGAGGTGCAGTCGGAGTCGTGCAGGAGGATCGTGCCGCCGCCGCGCAGGTCCGCGGTGACCGTCCGGTGGACCGACTCCGGTGTGGCACGCGCCCGCCAGTCCTCGCCCCAGGCCGTCCACAGCACCGGGGTGAGGTCGAGGCGGTGGGCCGCGAGGTGGGCGGCGGTCGACATCACGCCGTAGGGCGGGCGGAAGAGCCGTGGTGTGCGGCCGGTGAGGTCGCCGACCGTGTCGCGGGCGCGGGCCAGGTCGTCGAGCGTGGCACGCGGGCCGCGCAGCAGGAGGGGGCGGTGGAGCCAGCCGTGGACGGCGATCTCGTGTCCTGCGGCGGCGATCTCGCGGACCAGGCCGGGGGCTCGTACCGCCTGGTCGCCGAGGAGGAAGAAGGTGGCGCGGACCCGGCGGTCGTCGAGCAGGCGCAGGAACAGGGGGGTGGAGAGCGGGTCCGGTCCGTCGTCGAAGGTGAGCGCCACGTGGTCGGGTCGGCCGCGGCCGGAGAGGCGGGGCATGACGCGGTTGCGGAGGGGACCGTAGGTGGACAGGACGGGGGCTGCGTACGCGGCGGCGGCGAGCAGGGGCAGTGCGGGGAGCGTGGTGCGGAGGAGGCGGGCGGCGGTCATGTGTGGCGTCCCGTGGCGGGGCTTGTCGCGTGGCCCGTTGCGGACGCCCTGCGCGCGGTGGCGGGGTCGAGGTCGGGCGGCGCGAGACGAGCGGTCGCGGAAAGAAGGCGTACGACTGTCACGAGCGGTCTCCCTTCGCATGGCCCTCGTGAGCCGTGTGGAGTTCGTGGTGTCCGTCGCCCGGGTCGTCGAAGTCGAGACTCTTGCCTATGGCGTGTATCAGGCCCGAGCCGCCGTCGGTCGTGGCGACCGCCGTGCCGACCGCGCCCGCCCAGACCGCGCAGGCCAGGGCGGTGGTGGTCGCGAGCCGCAGGGCTGTCGGACGGACCGGCCGGGTCCGGCGGACGGTGGTCGGGGTGACGGGTCCGGCGCCGGCGCGGCAGACCCGTACGGTCTCGGCGGCGGGGCCCCGGTCGGCGCCCGTCGCCTGCTCGTCGTGTGCGGCGTCCTTCCCGGGACCCCGATCCGGTCCCCCGCCCGCGAACAGCGCGAGCCCGGCCTCCCGTTGCAGCAGCCCGCGCGGGCCGTCGATCAACTCGGCCAGTACGTGCTTGAGTTGGGCCGGGTCCCGGATCCACGCGGCGACGCCCGCCTGGTCCAGGGCGGACGCGTTGGTGAGTCCGTGGCCGGGTATGCAGCCGTAGCTGGCGACGGGCAGGCCCGCGGCGAAGGCCTCCAGGGATGTCAGTCCGCCGGCGTTCTGGACCAGGACGTCGGCGGCGTGCATCAGGCCGGGCATGTCGTCGACCCAGCCGTGGACGTGCTCGATGCCGTCCGCACGGAGCTGTTCGGCCAGCTCCTCGTTGCGGCCGCAGACCACGACCGGTACGGCCGCGCCGCAGTCGCGCAGTTCGCGGGCGACCTGCCGTACCGGGCCCACGCCCCAGGAACCGGCGACCAGCAGGGCTAGCGGGGCGTTCGCGGGCAGGCCGAAGCGGGTGCGGGCCGCGGTGCGTTCCGCGGCGTTGACGGGGTGGAAGCGCGGGTCGGCGACCGGGCCGCACACCCGGACGTCGTGTGCGCCGGCGGCTCTGGCCTGGGCGGCGGGCACGGCGTGCAGCGCGAGGTGGACGTCGACGCCGTCGGCCACCCACAGCGGGTGGACGGAGAAGTCGGTGAGGTAGGTGAGGACGGGCACGGTCAGTCGGCCGGCGAGCCGGAGGCTGCCCAGGACCCGGCTCGCGCCCGGGTAGGTCGAGACGACGGCGCCTGTGTCGGCGGGCAGGGCGCGCAGCAGTCTCCCCTCGGCGGAGCGCAGCAACGCGCGTGCGACAGGGCCGCCGCCTCCGGCGCGTTCGGTGCTGCTGTAGATCCGCTGGTAGAGCCAGGGAGTCCGGACGAGCATGCGGTGGTAGCCGTCCCGGACGAGCCGGCCGAGCCGGGCGGGCAGCACGTCCAGCAGGTCGAGCCGGTCGACCGCGAGTCCGGCCGCGGCCAGGCGCCGTTCCAGCTCGGCGGCGGCGCCGTCGTGACCGGCTCCGACGCTCGCCGAGACGATCACGATCCGCTCGGCCGCCGACGGACGGCTGGGCGGGGTCGTCCGCCGGGGGCGCAGGGTGGCGACCGCGAGGGCACGCAGATGCACCGTACTTCCGAGGTGGGGCATGGGCTTCTTCCTCCGCAGGTGGAGTGGAGCGGCGAAACTCTACAACATGTAGTAGGTAAGGTCGTACAAGATGTAGTAGATCGCGATCGCAAAACCCCGCCTGCCTCCCGACCAGCACTTCGAGCCCCTGACGCACTTCCTACAGGCCGTAGTAGGTCGGCGGGTAGGCTGGGACGTCGAGCGGTGGAAGGCGGTGGGGTGAACAGTGCACGACCGGAAGAGCGACGAACCCGGCGCGACGTCCGGCAGGCGGGCGCGCGGCGAACTGGAGAGCGGTGTTCTCGCCGCGCTCTACGGGGCCTCCGAGCCGCTGACCGCCCGCCAGGTCAGGGACGGACTGCCGGGAGAGCTGGCCTACACCACCGTGCTGACGATCCTGTCGCGCCTGTACGACAAGGGAATGCTCGTCCGGCACCGCGCGGGCCGCGGGTACGCGTACGCACCCGCCCGGGACGAGGCGACGCACACGGCGGAGCGAATGCGTTCCCTGCTGGAGCACGGCGCCGACCGCGAGGCGGTCCTCACCCGCTTCGTCTCCGAACTCTCCGAGGAGGACGAGCAGTTGCTGCAGCGACTGCTCTCCGGGCACGACGGGCCGCAGCACTCCGGCCGCGCCGACGAAGGACCGTGAGCCGGTGCTGATCAGTGTCTACGTCCCCCTTCTGATCACCACGGTGATCGCTGTGTTCGCGCCTCGCGCGGCCCCTCTACTGGCCCCGCGCACGGCCGCCTGGTCACTGGCCTCCGCCGCACTGGTGGCGTCGCTCGGCTGGCTCGGCTCCCTGGGACTGCTGGCGTTCGCGGGCCTTGCGCAGATCCCCGAGGTCGCCCAGGAGGGGCAGTGGTCGGTCGCCGCCGTACGCGCCTCCGATCCCGTCTACCTCACGGTCGCCGGCGCCGCCGCGCTCGCCCTCCTCGCGTCGGTCGCGGGTCTCGCCGTCGCCGCCACACGTCAGCTGCGGCATCTGCGCTGGGCCCGCCGCGAGTGCCAACAGCTGCCCGGCGACACGGAGTTGGCCGTCCTCGACATGCCGTCGCCGGAGGCCTTCGCGCTGCCGGGGAAGCCGGGGCGGATCGTGGTGTCCCGCGGGATGCTGCGCTGTCTGGGCGATCGCGAGCGCGAGGCGCTGCTCGCGCACGAGCGGGCCCATCTGCACGGTCGGCACCATCTCTTCCAGACTCTCTGGCGGCTCTCGGCCGCCGTGAATCCGCTGCTACGGCCGCTGTCGGCGGCCGGCGGCTTCGTACTGGAGCGCTGGGCCGACGAGGAGGCCGCTGTGCGGGTGGGCGATCGTGCGGTCGTCGCCCGTGCCGTGGGCCGGGCGGCGCTCGCCACCTCGGCGAACCGTTCGCGCCCGGCGCTGGCCGCGACCGGCGGGGCGGTGCCGCAGCGGGTGCGGGCGCTGCTTGCGCCTCCTCCCCGGCGCCGGGCGCTGCCGTTCGTCGCGGGCGCGGCGCTGCTGGTGATGTGCTGCGGGAGCCTGGCCGATGCCGCGACCGACAGCGAGCAGATGATCGAGACGGCACAGCACGCGGCGTGCGAGACGGCTCGGGCGGCGGCCACGGCGGCGGCTGCCGCGGTCCCGCCGCACGGGCCCTGCTGTGAACACAGGCGCCTGGACGGGCCCGCGCGACACCACTGACCGACGGGCGCCCCACCCCGGGGGTAAGGGCGGGAAAGTGTGACAGTGACACGAGCAGTGACACACTTTTCCCAGACACCCACCCCACCCCCAGCCGCCCCGTCAACAGCGTCGATCACAACATCCGCCCGGAATGCACCCGTGTTATCGTCGCCCCAACCATCGCCAGGAATCCTGTCGATCGATCCCGGGCGGTCGGAGCGCACTCCCCCGTCGCGCGCACTCCATGAATGGAGCGGTATGTCTGTTCTGGCCCGGCCGACGGTGGCCGCCTTCGCCGCCAAGTCCCTGCAGCGCCTCTCCCTGATGGCGGACCGCCGCCCGAGCGGGCGCGGCTCCGCCGCCGCCTCGCACCAGCGGTTCCCGCAATTCCCGCGCAACACAAGGGAGTTGACCATCCCGACCTCGGTCGCCCCGGCGCGCGCCACGGTGTATCTGCCGGCCGGCGAGGGCCCGCCTCCGCCGGTGCACGTGAACTTCCACGGCGGTGGGTACGTCGTGCCGCTGACCGAACTCGACGACCCGCTGTGCCGTTTCCTCGCGGCGGAGGCAGGTGTCGTAGTGATCAACGTCGACTACGTCGTCGCGCCGCAGCACCCGTTCCCCGCGCCTCCCCGGCAGGCCTTCGAGGTGGTCCGGTGGATCGTGGAGCACGGCGCCGAACAGGGCTGGGACGGCGATCGGCTCACCATCGGCGGGCAGAGCGCCGGGGGTGGACTCGCGGCGGCGGTGGCCCGGCAGGCGCTGGAGGAGGGCGGCCCCTCGATCGCGCTCCAGGTGCTGCACTATCCGCCGCTGGACCTGGCGACCAGTGCGAAGGACAAGCGGGCCGCCATCGCCAAGCCGATGCTGCGCCCCTGGATGGCCGAGGTCTTCGACACCTCCTACGTCCCGGATCCCAAGGTGCGCGCCGACCGGTTGGTGTCGCCCGCCCATCCGTCGGACACTGCGGACCTCAAGGGCATCGCCCCGGCGCTGGTCGTCACGGCGGAGTACGACCTGCTGAAGGCCGAAGGCGTGCGCTATGCCGACCGGTTGCGCACGGCGGGCGCCCTGGTGGATCACGTCGACGTCACCGGAGCCGACCACGGCTACGACGGCACGGACGACGAACGCGCGCTGGAGACCTACTCGCTGATCGCCCGCCAGGTACGGCAAGTCGTGGGAACCAGCTGAACTCCCCTCAAAAACAACGCACTTCGCCGACCGTCACTCTCCAGGACGGTCGGCGAAGTGCCGCTGGGTCACGCCGAAGGCACCGGCTCCGGCGGGGTGAGGCCGAACTTCCCTGCGGCCTCGGTCAGTTCACGCCACACCTTGGGCGCGACGGGGATGCCCTTCGCCCGGCGCCCCTCGGCGACCGCAGCACTGCGCTCGCCGGGATAGAAGACTCCCTCGGCACCGTCCGCGGGCGGCAGTTGCTTGAGGGTGGCCAGCGTCGCGTCGACCGCCTCGGTGAAGGCGGCCGGGTCACCGAAGGCCGCCGGGTCCAGGGCGATGAGCAGCGCGTTCTGGCGGTGCTTGCGGCCCTGCGGGTCGTCCGAGTGGAACGCGGCGAAGATCGGTGCGCCGACCAGCACACTGGTGAGCAGCTCGAAGGCCAGGGACATCCCGGAGCCCTTGGCACCGCCCAACGGCAGTGGCATGACGGCCAGTTCGGGATCGGTGGTCGGGGTGCCGTCGGCGGTGGCCGCCGCGCCCTCGGGCAGCGGGGTGCCGCTCGCCTTCGCCTGGCGGATCTTGCCCAGGGCGATGGTGGCGGTCGCCATGTCGAGCAGCAGCGGAGCATGCGCCGAGGCCGGTACGGCGATGGCGAGCGGGCTGGTGGCCACGGCTGCGCCCTTGACGCCGGTGTAGCCCATGTTGGGCATGCCGGCGACGTAGCCGATGCCGACGAGCCCCTGCTCGGCGATCTTCGACACGTAGTAGCCGATGGCGCCGGTGTGCACGGTGCGGCGGACCCCGACAGCGGCGACGCCGCTGATTCGGGCCCGGGTCACCGCCTCGTCGGCGGCGGCGCTGAGGGCGACCGGGCCGGGGGCGCGGTCGGCGTCCAGGACGGCGGCGGCCGGGGCGGTGGACTCGAGCTTGAGGTCGGCGTCGGCGTTGGCCACGCCCTTGGCGAGCAGTTCCAGGTAGGCGGGGACGCGGGCGATGCCGTGGGAGTCGACGCCGCGCAGCGCGGCCCACACGAACACGGCGGCGGTGGTGCGCGCCTGCTCGGCGTTCAGGCCGCCCTTCTCCAGGAGGGCGGCGGAGAAGGTGCTCAGGTCGTCGGCGGCGACAAGGACCTTGCCCGGCTTGGGCGTTGCGGTGTCGGACATGGTGGCGGGTGCCTTCCTGGTTCAGCGGGTGACGAGTACGTCGACGACGGCGGTGGTGCCCTCCGCCACGGCCTTGAGCGCACGCTCCAGCGCTGGCGCGAGGGCCTCGGGCGCGTCGACCGTCTCGGTGTGCATCCCGAACGGCTCGGCGAACGCGGCGAGCCGGGGCAGCCGGTGCAGATCGGTGCCGAGCCACTCGCCGGTGTCGGCGGCGGCGCCCTTGGGGTAGAACCTGCGGTGGTTGAGGTTCATCGACTTGTAGACGCGGTTGTTGAACACCACGATCAGCAGCGGGAGTTCGTAGGCGTTCGAGGCGTCGTACGACTGGATGACCGGGTTGTAGGTGAACGCGCCGTCGCCGATGGTGAGCACCACCGGGCGTTCCTGGGCGGCGAGTTTGACGCCCAGCGCGACCGCGATGCCCTGGCCGAGGCCGCCCTGGACGTAGAAGTACGCGTCGGGGTCGGCGGTTTGGACATGGCGCTTGACCACGCGGCTGTGGGTGATGGTCTCGTCGACGACGATCCCGTCCCTGCCCTCCAACAGCTTGCGCAGGGTCGCGGCGACGAGCACCGGGTCGATGCCCTCGGCGCCGGCGGCCTCCGTCTCGGCCTGGGTGATCGCCGTCTGCTCGGCCGCGAAGCGGGCCTCCTGTGCGGCCCTGCGCTCCGCCACGGCGGCCTCGTCGAGATCCTTCGCCCGCTTGGCCAACTGGCGCAGGGTGTTGGCGACGTTGCCTTCCAAGTACTTGTCGGCGAAAAGGACTTGGTAGACGACGTGCGGGCGCTGGGGCACCTCGTCGATGACGACGATCGTCGCCTTCGAGGGACGGCGCGAGGGCGGATAGAAGGGGGCGCGGCAGTTGACGAGAAGGATCAGGTCCGCCTCGTCCATCCACGGGCCGATGTCGCTGCCGGCGTGCAGCGGGTGGGTGCGCGGGAAGTTGCCGCACACCGCCGAGTCGGGCTCGACGACGGGGATGTTCCACGCCTCGGCGAAGGCGAGGAGCGCCTCGAAGCCGCCCGCCTCGCGCCCCGCCGTCTCCGTGACGATGACGGGATTCGAAGCCTCACGGATCAACTGGGCTACCGGGTCGACCTCTTCGGGCGAACTGTGCGTGGAGCCGGGCGGCACGATCGGCTTGGCCTCACGGCCGTCCCACTCCTCCAGGAGGATCTCCAGCGGGACGTTGAGGTACGCCGGTCCCGCCGGGGCACGCCAGGCCAGTTCCGCCGCGCGCGTCACCATCGTAGGAAGGGTGTGGACGCTGGCGGCCTCGTTGGACCACTTGGTGAAGGGCTGGGCGATCTGGTGCGGGCCGCCCACGACGGACAGGTTGCGGTACCACTGGCCGCCCGGGTCCTGGCCGGGGCCGTCGCCGTACGTGGTGGACTCCGAGGAGCTGACCACCATCGGGACGCCCGCGAGCAGCGCCCCGTGCACGGCCATCGAGCCCTGGAGCAGACCGGGGGCCGCGTGCAGGAGCACGCCCTGCGGCCGGCGCCTGATGAGGCCGTAGCCGGTGGCCATGCCGACGGCGACGGTCTCGTGGGTCAGGTCCAGGTACTGCGGGCAGGGCAGTCCGTCACGGTGGCGGCGGGCCAGGGACTCCCAGACCGGGGCCCACTCGGAGCCCGACGAACAGAAGATGTAGTCGGCGCCGACGGCGTTGAAGGCGGTAACGAGAGCATCGCCGCCGTCGGCACCCGGAGTGTTGGTGGTGTCGGTCATCTCTCGTGCTTCCTCAGCCCTCGATCGGCCAGTTCAGGACCTCGGAGATACCGCGGCCCATGATCCATTCAAGCTCCTCGGGCGTGAAGTCCCAGTGCTTGGTGAACTGCTCGATCGTGTCGGTGTAGGTGATGCCGTGCCCGAGCAGCCTCGTGATGTCGGTGCCGTAGAAGCAGCGCTGCGGGCCCATCTTGTCGACCATCTCGCGCACGTACTTCTGGATGTTGTTGTTCGGGAAGGGCTGCGTGGAGTAGCCGGGGAGCGCCGAGACCTTCACGTAGATGTTCGGGTGCGCGGCCAGGTCGGCGGTCTCCGAGACCCAGTATCCGATCGCGTCGTCGACGCAGCGGGCCATGATGCCCATGTGGTCGATGATGATCTTCAGCTCGGGGTGCTTGGCGGCGATCTCGCCCAACTCCCGCTTCCAGATGGGCGCGTGGACCATCGTGGGGATACGCAGCTCCTCGGCGATCGGCCAGTACCAGTCGTTGGTGCCGTCGATCATCCAGTTGCGGTCCTGTGGCCGGTGGAAGGTGAGGCGGGTGCCCTTCACGTGCGGGTTCTGCGCGAAGTCCTTCAGCATCGCCTTGCCCTCTTCGGGCTTGTTCTGCGGGATGCGCGCCATGATGCCGAAGCGGTCGGGGTGTGCCCCGCAGGCCTCCAGGGCGTAGTCGATACGGTCGCCCTCCCAGGACGGCGGCAGGATCAGGGCCCGGTTGACGCCGGCCTCGTCCATCAGCTCCAGGGCCTCCTCGTAGGAGAAGGGATCCTCGCGGTGTCCGTTGAGGCGGATGCGCTCCCGCGCTCCCGGGACCCAGGGGCGGTCCGGGCTCTCTTCCTTCCAGATGTGGATCTGCGTGTCGACAACGAACATGTCCGGAACTCTTTCTCTCGAAGGTCTTTACGGAAGGAACGCTAGGCGGGCGACGGACCCTTGCCGAGCTCTGGGAGTGCAAGCAGTAGTTGCGCGAAACACCGCTGTACGCAGGGCATTCTCAGTTTGCGGACGTGGTGTCGAACACGGCCCCGACGATGTGCTCGGCGATCGCCATGGAGGCCGTGGCGGCCGGCGAGGGCGCGTTGCGGACGGCGGTGATCCGGCCGACCCGATGGATGCGGAAGTCGTCCACGAGCGTGCCGTCGGGATCCAGTGCCTGAGCCCGGACGCCCGCCCCGCCGCGTACGACGTCGGAGACGCCGACACCGGGGACGTAGAGCTTCGCGTCCTTCATGAAGGCCGCCGCGGACAGCGAACCGCGGTACTCCTTGATGCCGGTCCGCCAGTGCTGGGCGGCCATCCGCCAGGAGCCGGGGTAGGCGGCGAGTCCGGCGAGGTCCTTCAGGGAGATGCGGCCGAGCTTGTAGCCCTCCCTGGCCAGGGCGAGGACGGCGTTCGGGCCGACCTCGACGCTGCCGTCGACCCGCGGGGTGAAGTGCACGCCCAGGAAGGGGTAACGGGGGTCCGGCACCGGGTAGACGAGCCCGCGCACCAGGTGGGTGCGGTCCGGCTTGAGGAGCATGTACTCGCCCCGGAACGGGATGATCTTCGGCGCCTTCTTGTCCTGCGCGAGCTTCGCCACGGCGTCGGAGTGCAGCCCCGCGCAGAGGATCAGCCGGTCGACCCGCACGTGCTCCTCGCCCGACGCGACCTCGACACCGCCCGGCACAGTGGCGATGGACGTGACCGGGAAACCGAGCCGCACCTCTCCCCCGGAGGCCTCGATGTCCTTGGCGAACTCCCGCGCGATCGCCGGGTAGTCGGTGGTCGCGGTGCGCGGGGAGTGCAGGGCCGCGATACCTCCCACATGCGGCTCCAGCTCCTTGATCTCCGCCCGGGAGATCTTGCGGAGCTCGGGCACGTGGTTGTTGCGGGCCCGCTCGTACAGGTTCTCCATCCGGCCCAGTTCGTCCGGCCGTACGGCCACGACGAGCTTGCCGATCTCCTCGTACGGCAGCCCCCGGTCCTGGCAGTACTCGCGCAGGATCGACACGCCCCGGACGCACAGGTCGGCCTTGAGGCTGCCCGGCGCGTAGTAGATGCCGGCGTGCACGACACCGGAGTTGTGGCCGGTCTGGTGGACGGCGACCTCGTGTTCCTTCTCCAGTACCACGACCCGGGTGCCGGGGCGGCGCAGGGCGATCTCGCGGGCGGTGGCCAGGCCCACGATGCCCGCGCCGACGATGCCGATCGTCTCGTCAGCCATCGGCATCCTCCTCTCTCCGTGCTGCTCGCCCGCTCATGCGCCGATGTGGACGGCGACGGTCTTGACCCGGGTGGAAAAGCGCAGGACCTCGTCGCCCTGCTCCTTGTAGCCGGTGCCGGAGTCGTGGAAGCCGCCGAAGGGCAGGTGCACGTCCCAGCCAGGGGTCGTCGCGTTGACTGCGACCTGCCCGCACTCGGCGTCGTCGGCGAAGCGGTACGCGGAGGCGAGGTCACGGGTGAACACGGCGGCGGCCAGGCCGAATGGGGAGTCGTTCACCGCGTCCACGGCCTGCGCGAAGTCGTCCACGGCACGGACGGCGAGGACCGGGCCGAAGACCTCCTCGCGCCAGATCGCCGTCTCCGCGGTGACATCGGCGAGCACGGTCGGCTGCACGAAGCAGCCGTGCGCGTGCTCGCCCTCGGTGTCCGCCGCGCCTCCGGTGAGGACGGTGGCGCCCTGCTCGACGGCCCCCTTGAGATGGGCGAGGACACTGTCGCGCTGCTTCGGGCTGGACAGCGGGCACAACGTGGTCGCCGGGTCGCTCCCCGGGCCGACCTTCAGCGCCTCGACCTCGGCGACCAGCAGCCGGGTGAACTCCTCGTACACCGGCCGCTCGACGATCACGCGGCTGGTGGCGGTGCAGCGCTGCCCGGCCTGGCCGAAGGAGGCGGCCACGACGGTCTTCGCGGCGAACGGCAGGTCGGCGTCCGCCAGGACCACCGAGGCGTTCTTGCCGCCGAGTTCGCCCTGGAAGCGGACGTTGCGGTCGGCGAGGCGGCGGCGGATGCGGCCTCCGACCTCGTTCGAGCCGGTGAAGGTGATGCCGACGATGCGCGGGTCGTCGAGGAGTGCCTCCTCGATCTCGGCCGTACGGCCTGTGACCACGTTCAGAACTCCGGCCGGCAGTCCGGCGTCGTGCAGGGCGCGGGCGAAGTGCAGTCCCGACAACGGTGTCTCGGTGGCCGGCTTGAACACGGCCGCGTTGCCGGTGGCGAGCAGCGGGGCGAGCTTGCGGGCCGGGGTGATCAGCGGGTCGTTCCAGGGGCTGATCACGAGGATCACCCCGATCGGCTCGCGCTGGGTGTGCACGCGGGTGTCGGGGCGGGAGTCGTGCAGGAGGGTGCCGTAGCCCTGGCGGGCCAGGCCCGCGTAGTAGTCGAGGAAGTCGGCGGCCTTGAGGGTCTCGCCGCGGGCCTCGGCGCCGGTCTTGCCGTTCTCGGCGGTGACGTCGGCCGCGATCTCGTCGACCCGCTCACGGATCAGCCTGGCCGCATCCGTGAAGATCCTGGCCCGCTCGAAGGGGCTGGTGCGCTTCCATACGGCGAAGCCGCGCTCGGCCTGGTCGTAGGCGCGGGTGACGTCCTTGGCGGCGAGGGCGGGGATGCGCGCGAGGGGAGTGCGGACATCGGCGGGGTTCTGTACCTCGATCCACTCGCCGGTCGTCACCCACTCTCCACCGGAGAGGGTTTCCAGGCTTCGCATGAAGATCACTTCCTTCGTCCGCCGCGGTGCGGGTCCGCGGTCTGCACAGTCGGCGGCCGCAGTGGGCCGAATGCGACAACACACCATGTCAGGGCGGTGCCACCAGTCCCGCGGAGGCAGGCATTGCTTGCGCCGCGCGCAGGTCGGCGGAGGGTTGATCCGTGCTGGAATCGGCAGGCCGGACGGCATGTGCCACGCCGCCGGGAGCCGAGGATCCGCCGCGGATCGACCGAGGATTCGATGAGGAGAGACACGACATGGCCTACGCAGTCATCGCCCGCTACTTCTGCGAGCCCGCCGACGAGGCCACGGTGCGCGCCGCGTTGCTGAAGGTGCGCGAGCAGACCCGTGCCGAGCCGGGGAACCTGGCGTACGAGGTGCACGCCGAGGCGGAGGTGCCCGGGAGTTTCGTGCTGTACGAGCAGTACGCCGACCGGGCCGGTTTCGAGGCGCACAAGGCGGCCGGCCACTTCGACGAGCTGATCGTGCGGACGATCTGGCCGCTGCTCACCGACCGCAGGGTGACCTTCGCCGAGGTTCTCTGACGGATCCCGCCGGGAAGCGCGTCGCAGCGCTTCCCGGCTCGCCCGTCCCCGTCAGAACTCGTTGCCCCAGACATACCGGGCGATCGTCTCCACCAGCTCGATCTTCCGGCGCTGTTCCTCGATGCTCAGCAGCGGCCGGCTCGCCACGTCGGCGAAGCCCCGGGACGGCGCTACGGCCCCGTCCTCCAGGTCCTTGAACTCGCCGACCGCGTCGATCCTCGCCATCACCGTGTCGATGTCCTCCAGCGCGGGCACGGTAGCGTCGACGACACCCAGGCAGAAGTCACGGTCCTCGGGCAGGGCCTCGACCAGGGCGAGTTCGGCCGGGGTGCCCTGGTCGAAGGGCAGGATCCAGCGGTCCGCGCCGATCGTGCCGTAGAGCTTCTCGGCGCGGGACAGGTCGACCGCTGCCGGGGCGACCGGGCCGGGGGCCACGCCGATCCGTACGCCCTCGGGGGGCTCGTCCAGGCGTACCGCCAGAGCGTCGACGGCGAGTGCGTCCTCGAAGGAGAGCACGCCGGGGTCGGCCTGTTCCGTGGCCAACTGCCCCAGCAGAAGGGGATTGTTGAGCTGGATCAGGCGCACGCCTTTGGAGACCAGCAGCTCTATCTCGGCGAGGACGATCTCCGCGAGCGCCTCCCCCAACTCCCTTGCGGAGGACGGGCCGAGACCGGGCTGGAAGGTGGTGGCGGCGAGGTACGCGGGCGAGGGCAGCGAGGCCTTCGGGGCGATCACCGTCAGTTCGGCGAGCCGCGTCGCCCAGTCCGCGAGCAGCGGGCCGTTGGCCTTCGGGAGCGACTCCGCGACCCAGCGCACCAGGCCGTCGGCGTCGGTCTCGTCCGTACGCCGGAAGCCTGACACTCCGTCAAAGACCGCGCTGCGGAAGTCCTCTCGGGGGAAGTCACCGTCGGTGACGACGGTGGAGCGCAGCTTGCGCTGGAAGACGACGGCCTCCTTGACCGCCTGAAGTTCCGCCTCCTTCAGCGCTTCGGGGTCACCGGCCGCGCGTGCGGCGGTCAGCTCGGCGGGGCGGACCAGACTGCCCTGGTGGTCGATGCGGTAGTTGAACGTATCCGCCATGACTCATGCGTCCTTTCCGGGCGAGGACGGGGCGGGCCTGCCCACGACTCCCCAGGCGGCGAACTCCAGTTCGTAGCCGAGCGAGGCGAGGACCTCCTCGGCGATCTGCTGGTCCTCGTCGGCGGTGCCGCCGGCGATACCGAGGCCGCCGATGATCTCGCCGTCCTTCTTGATGGTGAGGCTGCCCTCGGTGGCCATGATCGGCATTGAGGCGCCGGGGAGTTGGGAGAGCTGGGAGAAGAAGACCGGCTGGCTCTCCTGCCACTTCTTCAGCATCTTGCCGGGCCGCTGCATGATGGCCGCCGTGTACGCCTTGGCGCGGGCGATGTCCGGGGTGAGCGGGCGGGCGCCGTCCGGGCGGCGGATGGCGATCGGGAAGCCGCCGGCGTCCACGACGGCGACGCTCACCGCCTTCCCGAGGGCCTGGGCGCGTTTGTGGGCGGCGTCGATGATCTCCTCGGCGGCGTCCAGGGTGAGGCTGCTCATGCTGCTTCCTTCGGTGCGGTGAGGGTGCGGCGCAGGTGGGCGACGGCGGCGTTGTACTCGGCGGGCGTCTCCCAGTACATGGAGTGCGGGGCGTCCGGGACGATCTCCAGGTGCGAGCCGGGCAGCAGTTCGTGGGCGCGGGTCACGGTCTTCACGCTGAGCACCGCGTCCTTCTCGCCGGCGAGGAAGGCGACCTTGACGCCCGAGGCCTGGATGTCGTCCAGGGCCGGGCCGTTGGTGTCGAGGTTCCGCAGGTCCTGCATCTTGGCCACGTTGAACGTGCCCATCTGCTGGAAGAGGAAGGTGAGGTCGGCCCGTTCCTGCTGGAAGCGCTTCGTCAACAGGCGGTCGATGACCGGGAGTTTGACGGCCTCGGCGCGGTCGGCGGCGGCCAGTTCCTTCAGCTCGGGGTGGCTGATGCCGCCCAGCGAGTGGCCGAGCACGACGGAGCCGACCCGCTCGGGCCGCAGCAGTCCGGCGCGCAGGGCGGCGACGGAGCCGATGGACTGGCCGACCAGCATGGCGTCGGTCAGGTCCTCCTGGTCGAGGACGGCGACGACGTCACCGGGGAAGTCCTGGCCGTCGAACTCGGGCATGGAGGAGTCGGACTTGCCGAAGCCGCGCAGGTCCACGGTGACGACCGTGAACTCCTCGCGCAGCGCGGCCACTTGCTGCCACCAGGCGGCGTGGTGGCCGCCGCTGCCGTGCACGAACAGGATCGCCGGACCGCTGCCATGGCGCTCGTAGTAGATGGAGGTGCCGTCGGAGTCGGCGATGGGCATGGGGTGAACTCCTGTACGCGCGGGATCAGTTGGGGCGGCGGCCGTGGAAGACGAGCTCGATCATGGTGTGGTCGGGGTCGTGGATGTAGCAGAACTTCGACTGGTTCTCGGGCCGTTCGATCGGTCGGGTGTGCCGGATACCGAGGTCCGTGATGTGGGCGAGGAACTCGTCCCAGTCGTCGACCTCGACGGCGAAGTGATAGGGCGCCATGCGCTCCATCTCCTCGACCGGGGTGAAGTGGAGGTCGAAGTTGCCGCGGGTCATCAGCACCACGCGGGAGTTGGACTTGGGCATGATGCGCTTCATCCCGAAGACCTTCGTGTACCACTCGGCGGTCCGGTCGGGATCGGTGGTGGGGAAGTTGACGTGGTGGATGTAGCGGGGTGCGCTGCTCATGACGGGTTCCCTTCACTGTGTACGGGGTTGGACAGGACACCGATGCCGCTGATCTCGATGTCCACGGTGTCCCCGGGTTCGAGTTGGCAGGTGGACTCGGCGCCCATCCACAGCACGTCCCCCGGATGCATGGTGATGTGCTTGGTGAGTTCGACGATGTGGTCGAACGGGTCGAAGACCATGTCTCCGGTGGCGAACGAGGCGCGGACCTCCCCGTTCACACGGAGTGTCGTGGTCTGCGCGAGCGCGTCGACGTCGGTCTCCATCCACGGCCCCATGGGCTTGAACGTGTCGCTGTTCTTGCTGCGCCAGAAGGAGCGGTCCTGGTGCTGCCAGGTGCGGGCGCTGACGTCGTTGCCGATGGTCCAGCCGAAGACCGACTTGCGGGCCTCGTCGTAAGTGGCGTGCCGGAGCGTGCGACCGATGACGGCGACGAGTTCGGGCTCGGCCTCGAAGCGGCCCTCGACCCCGGCCGGCTTGACGATGGGTGAACGGTGGCCGGTGAGCGCGTTGTTGGCGCGGTAACCGACCTCGGGGCGGGTCGGGGTCTCGGCGCCGGCGTGCGCGATGTGGCGCGGGTAGTTCATGCCGACCGCGTAGAACACGGGCGGAACCACGACCGGCAGCCACTGGGCGTCGGCGACCGACACCGTACCGATGACGGTCGGGTCGCCGTCGAGAGGAGACTCGGACAGCAGCTCGATGTCCTCCTCCCCCACGCGGCCCCAGACCGCCCGGCCGCCGACCGCAACTCGCGTGTACCTCATGGCCGTTCAGCCCGCCAGCAGGTGGGAGACGCGCTTGGTGATCAGATAGGCGTCGAGGGCCTCCGGGCCACCCTCCCTGCCGTAGCCGCTCTCCTTCACGCCGCCGGAGGGGGCCTCGGCGACGGAACCGCCGCAGTGGTTGATGGAGAGGATGCCGGCCTCCAGCGTGTCCGAGAGCTTCTCGGCGGTGGCGGCGGACTCGGTGAACCCGTAGGCGGCAAGGCCGTAAGGCAGGGCGTTGGCAAGGGCCAGCGTCTCGTCCAGGTCGGTGAACGGGACGATCGGCGCGAGCGGGCCGAAGGGCTCCTCGTGCATCAGCCTCGCGTCGGCCGGTACGTCGGTGAGGACGGTCGGGGCGTAGAAGTAGCCGTCGCGCGCGAGGCGTTGGCCGCCGGTCAGTACCTTTGCGCCTCGCTCCACGGCATCCGTGACCAGGCTCTCCATGGCCTGCAGTCGGCGCTCGTTGGCCAGCGGGCCCATGGTGGTGTCCGCGTCGAGACCGTCTCCTACAGTGACCGATTGGGCGGCCTTCACGAACTCGGCGGTGAACGAGTCGACGATGCTCGCGTGGACGAAGAAGCGGCTCGGCGAGGTGCACACCTGGCCCGCGTTGAAGAACTTCGCCCGGGCCGCCTTGCGGGCGGACTTCACCGGGTCGGCGTCGGCGCAGACGATGACCGGGGCGTGGCCGCCGAGTTCCATCAGGGTGGGCTTCATGGCCTCGCCCGCCTGCGCCGCGAGGAGCTTGCCGACCGGGACCGAGCCGGTGAAGGCGACCAGGCGGATCCGCGGCGAGGGGATCAAGTGGGCGGAGACCTCGGCCGGTTCACCGAAGACGAGGTTGAGGACACCGGCCGGGAGTCCGGCGTCGGCGTAGCAGGCGACCAGGGCGGCGGCCGTGCCCGGGGTCTCTTCGGAGGCCTTGATGATCATCGAGCAGCCGGCGGAGAGGGCGGAGGAGAGCTTGCGGTTGGGGCCGCCGACGGGGAAGTTCCACGGCACGAACGCGGCCACGGGGCCGACGGGTTCGCGGCGGACGGTGAGGACGGTGCCGGGGGCGGACGGGATGATCCGGCCGTAGGCGCGGCGGGCGTCCTCGATGTGCCAGCGCAGGGTGTCGGCGGTGCGCAGGGCCTCGGTGGTGCCCTCGCGGAGCGGCTTGCCCTGCTCCTGGGCCATGATCCGGCCGATCTCGGGGGCGCGTTCGGTGATCAGGTCGGCGGCGGCGTGCAGGATCGCGGAGCGCTTGGCTATCGGGGTGGCGCGCCAGATGCGGAAGCCCTCGGTGGCCGCGTCGAGGGCGCGGTCGAGGTCGGCGGTGGTGGCGAGGGGTACGTCGCCGATCACCTTCTCGGTGGCCGGGTTCACGATCGGGGCGGTCCGTCCGGTGCCGCCCTGGCACCACTCGCCCGCGATGTACATGCGGACGGCGGGGTAGCCGTGGTCGGAGGTCATGAGTGGGTGCCCTCTCAGGCTGGAAAGGCGGGAGGAGAGTCAGGTGGCGGGGGCGTCCTGGTCGCGGTTGGAGCGCAGTGCCCAGATGTGGTGCGGCGGGGTGGTCTCGTGGACGCGGGTCTCGTAGGTGTCGTCGACGCGGTCCATGTCCGCCGCGTACTCGACGCGGCCTCCGCACGGGGCGTGGATGAACCGGAACACGTTCGAGCCGACGGTGTGTCGGCCGAGTCTGCGGGCCTCCCGCCAGCCGCGCTCGATCATGTGGTTGCCGCCCTCGATGACGTCGTCGAAGCCGGGGACCTCGTAGGCGATGTGGTTGACGCCGGCGCGGTCGGGGCGGTGGCACAGCAGCATGGTGTGCTGGTCGTCGTCGCCCGGTGCCTGCATGAAGACGCCCATCGGATCGACGACGTCGGTGGGCCGGAAGCCGAGCCGCTCGGTGTAGAACGCGACGGCCTCCTCGCGTCCCTCCTTGACGATGTTCAGCGCGACATGGCACATGCGCAGCGGGAAGGCCCGGGTGAGCGGTTCCAGCGCGGTGTTCCAGCGGTCGACGCTGCCCAGCGCGTTGGCGGGGCGGGGCGTGACGTCCGCGTTCTTCGGGCGGGCCAGGGTGAGTCCGACGCCGAAGCCGCTCTCGTCCACGGTGTGGAAGACCCCGTCGGCGCTCTCGTGGACCTTGCGGTCCCGGCCGGCCGCGGCGACCAGCCGGGCCAGTTCCTCGGAGGTGTCGACGCCCCAGACGACCTCACGGATCGTCGGCCCGGCCTCCACCGGCGGCGGCAGCAGCGGGCCCGGCACGGTGTCCAGGTGGAGGGTCTGTCCGGCGAGGGTCTCGAACACCGCGTGCTCCTCGGTGCGCTCCAGCAGGAACAGCCCGAAGTCGCCGAAGAAACGGACACATTCGTCTACGTCGTCGATGCCGTAGGTGACCGATTCGATTCTCTGGATTCCCATGGATGCCTCGTTTCGCGGGTCGCCCGGCGAGCCTAGATTTCAGGGCGTGAAGGCCTCAATGGTCCGAGCTCGACTGAATTCGCAATCGTTTCTTGCGGCTACGCGCGGATGGCCGGAATGGGGTTCTGCGAGAACCATTCGGCGAGGAAGTCCAGGAAGACGCTGACCTTGCGCGGGGTGGCCTGGCCGGGGCCGTAGATCGCGAAGAGCGGGCGGTCGGGTACGGCGAGCTCCGGCAGCAGGACCTTGAGGGCGCCGGAGAGGAGGTCGTCGTAGGCCGGGCGCTGTGGGAGCAGGGCGATGCCGCGGCCGTGTACGGCGGCCTTCTGGAGCGCGAGGTAGGAGTTGGAGGAGAACGCCACGTTGCGGATCTTGTGCAGGGTGCTGGTGTGTCCGTGGCCGATGCGCCAGACCGGGTCGTTGACGTGGACGAGGCACTCGTGGTGGGCGAGGCCGTTGGGCTCGGTGAGCGGGCCGCAGCGCTCCAGGTACTTCTCGGAGGCGCAGAGCACGAAGGGCAGGGAGGCGATCTTCTTCAGCCGGACGCTGGAGTCCCGTAGATCCCTGGTGTGGAAGGCGACGTCGAAGCCGCTGTCCAGGAAGTCGTACGTGCGGTCCGACATGCCGCCCAGTTCGAAGCGGACGTGGATCTTGGGGTGGGCGGCGGAGAACGCGGCGATCGCGTCTCCGAGGTCCAGGCTGCCTATCCACTTGGGGCAGATGATGCTCAGGGTGCCCTCGGCGCGGTCGTGGAGGTGTGAGATGACGGCGTCCTCGGCCTCGATCTCGTCGAGGATGCGGGAGGCGAACTCGGCGTACCGGAGCCCCGGCTCGGTGAGGCTCACCGAGCGGGCGGTGCGGTTGACGAGGCGGACGCCCACCTGTCGCTCCAGCTCGGCGACATGGCGCGAGACGAGGGAGCCCGACGAGCCGAGCTTCTTGGCGGCGCCGCTGAAGCTGCCGGTCTGTGCGACGGTGACGAAGCTGTGCATGAGGAGCAGCCGGTCCATGATTCCTCCGGAGGCCCAGGTGTGCCAGGGGTGGGCCCCGGCGGCGGTGCCGGTCGTACGTAGGGGTCCGGCGGGATCCGGAACGTCCTTGCAGCGGCTCTGTCAGGACATTCCGGCGGCGTGCCGGACGGGCGGCTCGGGACAGGGCGGGGACAGGCATCGCTGCCCACGCGGCTGCGCTACTTGGGGCAGTACTGGGGTGCCTTGTTCAGGTTGTCCTTGGTGACCAACAAAAGAGGAATGTTGGCAATCTTGTCAACCTTCTTCTTGGCCAGGAGTCCGACGGCGTTCTTGACCGCGGTCTGCCCGATCGACATGGTTCGCGACGGTGGCGGAGAGCCGTCCGTCCTTGACGGCGGCCAGGTCCTCGTCCGTGCCGTTGGCGATCACGATCTTCACGTCCTTCTTGCCTGCCGCGTCGAACGCCTTCCGGGCGGCCAGCGCCATGTCCTCCGAGGCGACGAACGCGTACTGCAGGCCGGGGTGTGCCTGGATCATGTTCTCGGCCATGTCCTGCGCCTTCACCGGATTGAACATACCCGGCTGGTTCGCGACCACCTTCGCGGTGCTCGGCAGCGCCTTCGTGAAGCCGCCCACCATCAGGTCGGAGGCCGCGCCGGGCGCCCCCGCGATCACGCCGACCCGGACGTTCTTGCCGCCCGCGTCCTGCGCGATCCAGCCGGCGTCCAGGGCGCCGAGCTTCCCCAGGTCGGCGACGGCCAGCACCTCGTCGATGTAGTGCGGGATGTAGACGACGGCCACGCCCTCGTCGCGCAGGGTGCGGGCCAACTCCCGTATCTGGTGGGCTGCTTCGGCGCTGAGACAGGCGGTCGGTTCGTCGAGGATCAGGATGCGGCCCCCGCGGCGGACCTCGCGGGCCACCGCGAAGTACCGCGTCTCCCCCCGGGGTTGTCACGGGCGTGGCTCGGTGCCGTCGGGGCCGTCCGGGGCAACACGGGCGTAGCCACGGATGTCCGGGAACGGGGGTTCCTTGTCGGCCTGGAGGTCCACCTGGAAGGTGTTGAGGCACATACCGAGCATGGTGAAGTTGCCGAGCGCGCCGATGGTGTCGACGAGGCCCTTGGAGCCGAAGTGCTCCAGTGCGGCGGCGAAGGTGTCGTCGGTGACGAAGTGGTCGTCGAGGATCTCGCGGCAGAACTGGTAGAAGGCCTGGTCCGCTTCGTTGTCGAAGACCGCCTCGCGCTTCTCGGCGATCGCCTTGACGGCGGCCTCCGGGATGCCGGCCTCGATCGCCTGGTGCACATGGGCGTTCCAGGAGTACTGCGCGTCCCAGTTGCGGGCGGCCATCAGCAGGGTGAGTTCGCTGAGGTGCTTGGGGAGGCTGCTGTCGAAGCGGGCGAACGCACCGAGGGATTCGGCCCGTTCGCACATCTCCGGGCTGTGCAGCCAGACCCGGAAGGGTCCGCGGACCGCGCCGCGCCGGCCGGCGATGCGGGCGGCCAGTTCCTGCTGGCGCGGGTCCATTTCCTCTTCGGTGAGAACGGGGAGCCTCATGGGCCGATACCTGCCTTTTCATTCCGGCGCGTTACGTGCACGGTTCGTGGAGCCGTGCGATGCGAGCCGACGCTACAGCCGGGTCCGGAAAGCTCACCCCCCTGGAAATGCAAGGTAAAGCTGCACGCCAGAGGGCACCCATTCCCCCGCGCGAGGCCTAACGTCGTTCGACGCAGAAGTGTGTAAGCGGAAAGGAACTCCGGATGACCACGATCATCAAGGTCGCGTCCGTGCCCGTGCTCGACCGGGGCGGAGCCGTCGCCTCGACCCCCCTCATCACGACGCCGTCGGCGGGCGGGGAGAACCTGATCACCAGTGGCATGAGCGTCTATCCGGTCGGCTCCGGCGCGCCATTGCACTCGCACAACTGCGACGAGCACGTGACGGTCCTGGAGGGCGAGGCGGAGGTGTGGGTCGACGGCGAGGTGACGCGCCTGGAGCAGTACGACACGACGTACGTCCCCTCACCCATCCCGCATCTGTTCCGGAACGTGGGCGACACCCCGCTGCGCATCCTGTGGGTGTACTCGTCGGGGTACGTGACCCGGACGTTCACGGAGACCGGCAAGACGGTGGAACACCTGTCCGCGGAGGACCAGATGGGCAAGGACTGACCCGCCGCACACGGAGGCGCCCGCGTCCTTCGACGCGGGCGCCTCCGTGTTTCACCTCAGTGGGCGGAGACCAACTCCTGCTCCACGCCGGTTCGTTCCGCCTGCTTGGAGCTGCGCAGGGCCGCGATACCGATGAACACCATGGACGACAGACCGGCGATGGCGAAGGACGTGAAGCCCCAGTCGCCGTTGCCGGAGGCGAGCAGCTGGCCGCCGAGCCACGGGCCGAAGACGGCGCCGAAGCGGCCCATGCCGGAGGTCCAGCCGACGGCGGTGGCGCGGTTGTCGGGGGCGGAGCGGATGGAGACCGTCGCGTAGATCATCGTCTGGGCGCTGTTGAGGAAGACGCCGGTGAGGAAGACGACCAGCATCGTGACGGCCTGGTCCATGTGGACACCGAGCAGGAAGACACCCACTGCGGTGAGCGCGAACCAGATCGACGAGATGCGCGGGGCACCGAAGCGGTCGGCCGCGCGACCCGCCGCGAGCATGCCCACGATGCCGCCGAGGTTGAAGACGACGACGAAGGTGAGGGCGTCGGCGAGCGCGTAGCCCTCGGAGCGCATCAGGGTGGGCAGCCAGGTGGCGACGCCGTAGACGAGGAGCAGGCCACCGAAGGAGGCGAACCAGTACAGCAGGGTCTGGAGCCATTCGCCGCCGCGGAAGAGGTTGAGCAGGGCGTCCCAGCGGTCGGCCGCGGTCTTCTTGCCGGTGGCGGCGGGGAGTTCGACCTCGAAGCGCTCGGCGAGGGCGGTGGCCTCGCCGGTACGGCCCTTGGCGACCAGGAAGCTCAGCGACTCGGGCAGGAACTTCAGCAGGACCGGGACGAAGAGCAGCGGGAGGACGCAGACCCAGAAGGCGGCGCGCCAGCCGACCGGGTCCACCAGCCACTTGGCCACGTAGGCGGAGAGGATGCCGCCGGCGTGGTGGGCGGTCATCAGCATGCCGATGGTGAGGGCGGTCCGGCCGCGCGGGGCGTAGTCGGAGACCATGCTGATCGCGGTGGGCAGCAGTCCGCCGAGGCCGACGCCGGCGAGGGTGCGGCCGAGGCCGAAGACCTCGACGCTGCCGGAGACCGCGCAGATGCCGGAGGCCAGCGAGAACAGCGTCACGCAGGCGATCATCAGCTGCTTGCGGCCGATCCGGTCCGCGACCGTGCCCGCGGTCAGGGCGCCCACCAGCATGCCGAAGGTGGCGTAGCTGCCGAGGTCGCCGGCCTGGTCCGCGGTGAGACCGAAGGTCTTCGTCTCCAGCAGGTGCGGGAGCACCGAGCCGTAGATGAACATGTCGAGGCCGTCGAAGAGGACGGCCAGCCAGCACAGGCCGATGACCAGGAGGGCCAGTCGGCTGCCGCGGGCGGACAGAGCGGGGGACGGGGAGGGGGAGGAAGACATCGTTGGTTACCTCTCGTGCTTGGTGCGCCAGACGCTAAGGAGTCACCCCCGCGATAGTCAACGTTTTTGTCAACAATCTCATCGACAATCGTGTGGGGTGGCTCCGGGCGGCTTCCGCGCGTCGCTCAGCCGACCGGCGGAGTCCCGTGCGTGTGGAAGGACTCGATGGTCTTCAGGCCCCAGGCCTGCCCCTTCTTCCGCTCGTCCTCGGTCCAGGTGATCAGCGGCCAGTCGGGCGCCAGGACGAGTCGGGTCAGCGGGTTGCACAACTCGATGCGGTTGCCGCCGGGTTCGTAGACGTAGAGGAAGAACGTCTGCTGGATGGCGTGCTTGTGCGGCCCCGTCTCGATGAACACGCCTGTGTCGATGGCGAGATCGGCCGCGCGCAGGATGTCCTCACGGGTGTCGGTCGCGAAGGCGATGTGGTGCAGCCGCCCGGTCGAACCGGTCCAGTCCTCGGTGTAGACGACGTCGTAGGACTTGTTGGTGTACGTCAGCCAACGCGCCGCGATCCGCCCGCTGTTGAGCCGGATCTGCTCCGTCGGCCTTGCGCCCAGCACGTGTTGCTGGAACTCGGCACTCGAAAGCACGTCCGCGGCAAGGAAGTTGATGTGGTCGAGGCGGCGGACCCCGACGCCCCGGTTGGGTTTGGCCTGCGGCTGGTTCTTCAGGGCCGGTTTCAGCTCGTCGGGGGCCCGGTAGTGCTCGCTCTCCCAGTACAGGGCGTGCTCGTGGCCGTCCGGGTCGGTGGTGACGTAGAGCTTGCCGAGGCCGGGTTCGTCCTCGACCCATCGCCCGGTGCCGCCCGCGTCCTCGATCGCCGTGACACGGCGCTGGAGGGCCTCCTCGCTGGAGGTGCGCAGGGCGAGGCGGCCGAGGCCGGGCTGTGCGCGGGCGGTGAGGACCAGGCTGTGGTGCTCGTAGTCGTCGTAGGTCCGGAGGTAGACGGTGTCGCCGTCCTGCCCGTTGACGGTCAGCCCGAGGTAGTCGGTGAAGAAGGCGACACTCGCGTCCAGGTCCGGGGTGAAGAGCTGGGCGTGGCCGATATGGGCGATGTCACCGAGCGGCGGAGCCATCGTTGCCTCCAAGGGGGTGTGCGGGTGCGGGAGTCGGAGCGGCGGGCCGGGGGAAGACCGTGCCGTCGAAGATCTTTCGGGCGGTGCGTACGACCGCGGTTCTGCGGACCACGGGAGCGGACCCTGCGGATCCGAGCTCGACGCCAGTTTCGATGTCCAGGAATCCGCTGGGATGCTCGATGCGAATTCGGTCACTTTGTTCCGTGACGTCCGCGATGCCCTCCCCCACCCCGCCGGGCAGGAGCAGTCCCGCCGCCACGCTCGCGGCGCCGAGGACGCCGATCGAGGTGTGGCAGCGCACGGGGATGAAGGTGCGGGTCATGACGGCTCCGCCGTCCCGGGGCGGCGCCAGCAGGCTGAGCTTGGGAACCGTCGTGTTCTCGACGTCGCCGAGGCCCATCAGCTTGCCCGCCTCCAGACGGATCTCCCGGAGGCGGTCGGCGAGAGTGAGGTTCTCCTCCAGGTCCTTGGGGCTCTCGTAGCCGGTGACGTCCAGTGCGGCGGCCTCGATCAGGACGACCGGCATGCCGTTGTCGACGCACGTCACCTCGGTGCCGGCGATGACGTCCCGGATCCGTCCCGTCGGCAGCAACGGGCTTGTGCCCTGCGGGAATTCGATCACCACTGGGGCCGCGGTGCCGGGCACGCCGGAGATCTCGGCGGTGCCGGTGTAGTCCACCCGCCCGCCGGGAGTGGAGAAGGTGGCAATGGCCAGTTCCCCGGTGTTGAGCATGCGGATACGGACGGACGTCTCGCCGTCACCGGGGGCCACGAGCCCCCGCTCCACGGCGAACGGCCCTATTCCGGCGAGGATGTTGCCGCAGTTCTGCCGGTCGGTGACCTCGGGGCGGTCGACGGCGACCTGGAGGAACAGGTAGTCGACGTCGGCCTCGGGGGCGGCCGAGACGGAGACCACGCCGACCTTGCTGGTGAGCGGGTGGGCGCCGCCCAGGCCGTCGATCTGGCGCGGGTCGGGGCTGCCCATGACGCGCAGCAGCAGGTCGTCGCGCACGGCGGGGTCGGCGGGGAGGTCCTCGGCCAGGAAGTAGGCGCCCTTGGAGGTGCCGCCGCGCATCAGCATGCAGCGCACCTCCGCGGGCCCGGTCACGACCCGGCTCCGGTGTACTCCTCGTACGACCGGTACTCGACGCCGAGTTGCTTGAGGGTGTCGCGCAGCCCGTAGCGGTCCAGGCCGAGTTGGCCCTCCAGGAACGCGGCGCGGGTGGCCGCTTCCTTGGCCTCGCGTGCCGCGGACCTCTCGGCGGTCTCGCGGGCCTTCTCGCGCGGGACGACCACCACGCCGTCGTCGTCGGCGACGATCACGTCGCCGGGGCGGACGACCTGGCCGTCGATGGCGACGGGCACGTTGACCGAGCCGCCGGTGGCCTTGACGGTGCCCTGCGAGGAGACGGCGCGGGACCAGGCGGCGAAGCCCATGTCGCGCAGTTCCTGGGTGTCGCGGATGCCGGTGTTGAGGACGACTCCGCGCACCCCGCGCTGCTGCAGCGCGGTGGCGAACAGTTCACCGAACAGGCCGTCGGTGCACGGGGAGGTGGTGGTGACGACGAGGATGTCCCCCTCGCCGCACTGCTCCACAGCCGCATGGATCATGAGGTTGTCGCCCGGCCAGCTGAGCACGGTGACGGCGGTGCCGGCGACCCGAACTCCCTGCTGGACAGGGCGAATTGAGGGGCCGAGCAGGCCCGTACGACCCATGGCCTCGCTGACGGTGGCCACACCGAAGGCGGCCAGCGCCTCGACGTCCTTCGCGTCCGCCTTCGGCGGGTTGGTGACGATCACACCGCCCATGGCTATGCCAGCTCCTTCGCGATCTGCGGGTACGGACGCATGTACGCCTCGGCCATCGTCTTGTGGGCCAGGCCCAGGTTCGGGCCGGCGTTCCGCTTGAGCTGGACCCCGCGGCGGACGGCGAGGTCGGTGTAGTAGTCCCACAGGTGCTGCTGCGCGCCGAGGCACTCCATCGCCTTGCGCTTGGTGTCCCAGACCTCGGTGATGTCGAGGAGGACCTGGGGCCTGAAGCCGCTCATCTCGGGCTGGTGCGGCTCGAAGTAGAAGACCGGCGGGGCGCCGATGATCTCGCCCTCGCCGGGGTAGCCGATGGCCTGCGCCAGGACGCGGGCCTCCAGCGCCATCCGGTTGGCGGCCGGGTGGTCGCCGTTGTACGGGTCCTCGGAGGGGTGGGTGAGCACGACGTCCGGCTGCGTGGCGCGGTAGACGGCGACGAGTTCGTCGGTCAGCTCGGCGGTGGCGACCAGGGGGTAGTCGCCGGCGTCGAAGAAACGGACCTCGGCGCCGAGGGTGGCCGCCGCTCGCTCGGCCTCGTCCCTCCGTATCGCCTTGATCTCGTCCAGCTGCTTGCCCTCGCGCCATGCCTTGGCGGACTCGCCGCGCTCGCCGAAGGTCAGACAGGCAATGGTGACCTTCTCGCCACGGGCGGCAGCCAGGGCGATGGCTCCGCCCGCCCGCCACACGAAGTCCCCGGCGTGCGCCGTGACGACGAGTGTCGATCGTGATGGGGGTCCCCCCGCGCGAGCGTCGTCGGGCGTGGGGGAGGCGGGCGCGTTGCCGTGCGTCATTGCGTCAATCTCCTTGGTGGACAGGTGTGCGCCCGCCCCAGGCGTGCCGAGCCGCCGCGCCTCAGTCGCGCAACGCCTCGATCACACTGGTGAGATGGGCGCGGACGGCCGCCTCGGCCGCCTGCGGGTCCCTGGCCGTGATCGCCTCGATCATGGCCAGATGCTCGTTCAGGGACTGCTGCGGACGCCCTGGCCGCAGCGCCAACTGGAAGCGGTGACGCACCAGTTGGGCATTGAGCCGCTCCAGCAGGGCCAAGGCCGTCTGCTGGCCGGAGAACTCCCGGACCTTGTCGTGCAGTTCGTGGTTGAGCTCGGAGTACGTCACCGGCTCGCCGTCGGCCACGGCCTTGGTCATGGCCCGGCCCAGGTCCGCCAGTTCGGTCAGCTGCTCGTCGCTGGCCGCGACGGCCGCCTTGGCCGCGCACAGTCCCTCCAGGACCATGCGGCACTCCGTGATGGCGACCGCTTCCTCCACGGTCACCACCCGCACCCGGGAGCCCCGGTTGCGGATCCGCTCGACCAGTCCTTCGGCCGCCAGATCGATCAACGCCGCGCGGATGCTGGCCCGTGTCACATCGAGTTGCTCGGCGAGCTCGTTCTCCACCAGCCGCTGTGCCGGTGCCATGTCGCCGTGCAGGATCGCCTGCCGCAACTGCGTGAGCGCATGCTGCTTGGCCTGCTCCCCGGTGCTCGGACGGGCTTCTTTCGGCATCGCTGCCCTCCCTGAGTGAGTGCCTGTCGAACCTAAATCTAGCCAAACAAGATTGTCAACAATTTTGTCCGCCGTATTGCAGGCATGCTTCCGCCCATACTTACCCCAGACATGCCCCCACCCGCCCACGGACCGGCCGTGGGCGGCCGGTGAACCGCCTTCCGCTACGGCTCGCGGTAGAGCGCGGTGAGCAGTTCCAGCACGGCCTGGGTGGCGGGATGCGGATCGTCCTTCCACCAGGCGAGGCGTACGGCGATGGGCTCACCGTCGCGCACCGGGCGGTAGACCACTCCGGGCCGCGGGTACTGGTTGGCGGTCGATTCCGCGGTCGTGCCGACACTGCGGCCGGTGGCGATCACCGTGAGCCAGTCGTCCACGTCGTGGATGTCCTCGGTGACCGGGCGGGAGTCGGGCGGCCACAGGTCGGCGGTGGTGGTGCCGGTACGGCGGTCGACGAGGAGGGTGCGCCCGGCGAGGTCGGCCAGCCGGACCGAGCGGCGCCGCGCGAGGGAGTCGTCGGAGGCCATGGCGCACAGCCGCCGCTCCAGCCCGACGATGACCGACTCGAACCGCCGGTCGTCGAGGGGGCGGCGAACCACAGCCAGGTCGCAGGCGCCTTCACCGAGGCCCGAGGTGGCCGAGTTGACGCGGACCAGGTGCAGGTCGGTCTCCGGATACGCCCGGCTCCAGCGGCGCTGGAACGGGAGCGTGTGCCGGCCGAGCGCCGACCAGGCGTAGCCGATGCGGAGATGGGCGTGGCCCGAGGTGGCGTCCAGGACCAGGTCGTCGATCTCGGCGAGGACCCGCCGGGCGTGCGCGACCACTCGCAGTCCGGTGCTCGTCGGGGTCACCGATCGGGAGGTGCGTCTCAACAGCCTTACTCCCAGGGCTTGTTCGAGGGAGGCGAGGGTGCGGGAGACGGCGGCCTGGGAGACGCCGAGCGCGGAGGCCGCGTCCGTGAAGGTGCCTTCGTCGACGATCGCGACGAGACACCGCAACTGCCTCAGCTCCAGATCCATGACCTCAGCGTATAGATCGGCCGGCTGTTGCATTTTGCGCAAGTGTGGGTGAGGCGCACGATCGGAGCATGCCTGGAGCCTCCGCAGCGACAACTCCGTTGACCGGAACGTCACATGGCATCCCGCGGCCGTCTTCCCGGGTGGGCCTCGCCGGGGTGGCCACCATGGCCGGCAGCGGGCTGTCCAACCAGACCGGTGCCGCGCTCGGCTCCCTCGCCTTCCCCGTGATCGGGCCGGTGGGGGTCGTCGCGGTGCGCCAGTACGTCGCCGCGGCCGTGCTGTTCGCCGTGGGCAGGCCGCGGCTGCGGGAGTTCGCCTGGTGGCAGTGGTGGCCGGTCCTGCTGCTGGCGGTGGTGTTCGGAACGATGAACCTGTCCCTGTACACCGCGATCGACCGGGTCGGCCTCGGCCTGGCGGTGACGTTGGAGTTCCTGGGACCGCTGTCCATAGCGCTCGCGGCGACCCGGCGGCGGGTGGACGTCTGCTGGGCGCTCATCGCGGCGGCGGGTGTGGTGACGCTGATGCGCCCTCGCCCTTCGGCCGACTACCTGGGCATGGGGCTCGGACTGCTCGCCGCCACGTGCTGGGCGTCGTACATCCTGCTCAACCGGACCGTCGGCAGCCGCATCCCCGGGGCGCAGGGTTCGGCGGCCGCGGCCGGGGTCTCCGCGCTGATGTTCCTGCCGGTCGGGATCGTCGTCGCGGTCCACCATCCGCCGACGCTCACGGCGGCCGGGTGTGCGGTGGCGGCCGGGGTGCTCTCGTCGGCGGTACCGTATCTGGCCGATCTGTTCACGCTCCGCCGGGTGCCGGCTCCGGCCTTCGGGCTGTTCATGAGCGTCAACCCGGTGCTCGCCGCCGTGGTCGGGTGGATCGGCCTCGGTCAGCGGCTGGGCTGGGCGGAGTGGGCGGGCATCGGCGCCGTCGTGGCGGCGAACGCGCTGAGCATTCTCACGTCACGGGACTGAACCGGCCGAGGCCCGCCCTTCCGCCGGTTCAGTCCGACGGAGGCCCGCCTTCCGCCGTCAGTGCCGCATGCGCCTGCGCACCCACGCGGCCTGCCCGCCGTCGACCAGCAGATCGGTGCCGGTGACGAACTGGACCTGCGGGCCGGTGAGGAGGGCCACCGCGTCGGCGATCCCGCCGGGCGTGCCGGTGCGTCCCGCTCCGCAGTCGTCCAGCATCCTCAGCATGTGTCCGCCGTGTGGCGACTCGGCCTCCGCCTTCGACATCGCGGTGGAGATCACGCCTGGGCTGACGGTGTTGATGCGGGCGCCGCGCAGCCGGTCGCCGGTGCGGTAGGCGGCCACGAACCGCCGCTCCCCCAAGTCCCCTTCCACCACGGCGACTTCGTCGTGGCCGCGCAGATGGCCGTGGGCCTGGATCTTCATGTCGTACTGGTCGGACCAGAAGTGCGGAACGGGCGCGTACGCCTTGCGCGCCCGGGAGTTGAGCAGGTTGCGAGCCGCCGCCATGCCCTGCTCGCCCGCGTTGGTGCGGTGCTCGATCCGCATCGACGTGCCGAACAGCGGGTTGTACCAGCGGGCGACATCGCCCGCCGCGTAGACGTTCCGGGCGGCCTCGCAGTACTCGTCGCACACCACTCCGTCACCGACCGGGAGGCCGCTGTCGGCGAGCCACGCGGTGTCGGGCAGCGAGCCGATCGCGACGAGCACCTCGTCGGCCTCGACCTCCTCGCCGTCCCCGAGTCGTACGCCCTCGTCGGTCACCTCGGTGACGGAGACCCCGGTGCGCAGGTTCACGCCGTGGTCCACGTGGGCCTGGGCCAGCACCTGGCCGAACTGCTCGCCGACCGCGTGCGCCAGAGGGACGGACGCCGGTTCCAGCAAGGTCCACATGCAAACAGAGCGGGCTGACGGGTTCCGGTCCCCAGTTGCCTGACACCGATCTGACGCGACCCGGATCACCTGTCGGCACGGTTGCCATGAACCGGAGAGAGATGCCGGAGAAGGTGAACTTCGTTGATTTGGCGGCGACTCAACAGGTGAGGACATCAGGGCACCGACACGCGAACGCCACGAGAAACGGGCGGCGCCACGTCACCGTGACACCGCCCGACGCCTCGCTTCACAAAGGGGCCGTATTCGCTTCGCGAATCCCTTGCGACTCCCCGGCAGGGAGTGCTCACCGCTCACCGGCCGCCCGCCCGAGCCAGTACCCGAAGCCCCGCCGCGTATGGATCAGCGCCGCGCCCTCCTGGTCCACCTTGCGCCGGAGGCGGGAGACCAGCTGCTCCATCGCGTTGTCGCCGCGGAAGTCGCCCCAGACGTACCGGCTGATCTGCTCCTTGGGCAGCACTTTGTGCGCGTTGATCATGAGGTGTCGCAGCAGCCGGTACTCCGCCGGTGTGAGATCGAGTGTGCGCCGGCCGCGTCGCGCCTGGCAGGTGGTGTCGTCCAGGACCAGGTCGGCGTAGTGCAGCGCGCCGTCGCGGCCGCCACCCCTGGCACGGAGCAACACCTGGATACGGGCCAGCACTTCGGCGATCCGGAAGGGCTTGGCGACGTAGTCCCGCTCCCCCGCGCCGAGTTCGGGCAGCGGCCCGTCCAGGGCGTCCCAGGCGGTGAGCAGCAGGACGGGTGGGCGGTGCGCGACGAGCCGGCCGCCCTGTTCAAGGGCGTCCATCTCGGGCAACTCCGCGTCGATGACGACCAGTTCGAACCGCTGCTCGGCCAGCCGCGACACCACCTCGGTGCCGCTGCCGGCCGTTCCGATCCGATAGCCGGCCAACTCCAGTGTCGTGGACAGGAGTTCGGCGTTGTCCGGTTCGTCCACGGCGACGAGCAGGTGTTGCCCGCCGCCGCGGGCAAGTGATCGTGTCTCACTGATGCTGCCGTACGTGGGCATGCACTCAGCCTACCGTCCTGCTTGCCTGACTCAAGCAATATCCATTCGATTGCTTGACTCAAGTAAGTCACGTATGTTTGCCTCACTCAAGGAAGCCCGACCGCAGGGAAGGGCCGTGGAAAGCAGGAGCACAACTGAGCCCTCGTTCACCAGAGCCGGGGCCGCCTTGAGCGGAAGGCGGCTCCCGCGCCGAACCCGTGGGGACGGGGGTCGGCGCTGTCCCGGACCCGGTCGCCGGCCACTCCCCCAGATCGGCGCCGGGTCCGTGGACACACCCAGGTCGCGTTCGACGCGTGGGCAGGCAGGTCGTCAGACCGGCTTCCGGCGGGTCCGGAACAGGCTGATGCCCGCCCCCAGCGAGACCGCGCCCATACCGACGCCGGTCAGTACGGCCTGCGGGCCGTCGGTCACGAAGGGCGCGGCGGTGGCGATGGCCAGGTTGAACAGGAACAGGAACCACAGCGCGGGTCTCGACGCGAGCAGCGGCTTCATGAATGGTTTCCTCCGGATCGAGCAGACTTGGATCTTGGTTGACGTGGTGCTTCAACGATTCCGTCGTCCACCCGCCGACACGAGGGAGCGATCTCCCGAACCCTCGGTGGAACGGTCTCCCGGACCCGTGGTGGAGCGGGCTGCACCCGTGCCGCGCGGCCCGCGTGCCCGGCCCGCTGCGCCTAACCTGATCTCCATGCGGGCAACCCTGCGGCAGGCGGGCCGGGCGACACTCCAGCTGGTCGTCTCCGCCGCGATGGCCTTCGGGTCGTACATCTTCGTGACCGTGCTCCTGATCACCGCGATCCTCACGGCCGCGGTGGTCGGCGCGTTCATGCTGCCCGAGACCGTGCTGCTGATACGGCGGATCGCCGGGGCCAAGCGGCAGCAGGCGGGCGCCTGGACCGGGCGGAAGATCCCCGAGGCGTACCAGCCGCTGAACGGCACGGTCCGGGAGCGGGTGCGCACGGCGGTCCGCGATCCGAGCACGCTGACCGACTTCCGCTGGATGGTCGCCTACTACGCCTACGGCGCCGCGCTGCCCGTGCTGATGCTGCCGTTGTGGCCGCTGGGACTGGTCGTCGACGGGGTGTGGTGCGGGCTGCTGCGCCGCGAGGCCGTCGTGCTGCCGTTGGTCAGCCGGCTCGCGGACCTGGACGCCGAGTGGTCGACCGCCCTGCTGAAGCCCTCACCGAAGGCCCAACTGGCCGTACGGGTCGAGGAGTTGGTGCAGACCCGGGCGGGCGCGATCGCCGCGCACGGGGCCGAACTGCGCCGGATCGAGCGGGACCTGCACGACGGGACGCAGGCCCGGCTGGTGTCGCTGTCGATGCGGATCGGACTCGCCAAACGGGCCTACGACCAGGACCCGGCCGCGGCCCGCCGGATGCTCGACGAGGCGCAGACGCTGGCCGAGGACGCGCTGACGGATCTGCGGCACGTCGTCCGCGCCATCCATCCGCCGATCCTCACCGACCGCGGCCTGGTCGGCGCGGTGCGCGCGCTGGCCGCCAGCAGCGCGCTCACCGTCACCGTGACCGTGGACGGACTGACCGACGGGCACGACGGGCCGCGCGCCCCGGCGGCGGTGGAGGCGGCGGCGTACTTCGTGATCGCCGAGTCGCTGACCAACACGGCCAAGTACAGCGGCGCCGACCGCGCCGAGGTCCGTCTCGCCCGCGCCCGCACCGGACTGCGCGTCCGGGTGCGCGACGAGGGCCGGGGCGGCGCCGACGAGGCAGGGGGTTCGGGGCTGCTGGGTATGCAGCGCCGGGTCGCCGCGCTCGACGGCAGTGCGACTGTGACCAGCCCCGTGGGGGGACCTACCGTGATCGAAGTGGAGCTGCCGTGCGTCTGGTGAGCGTGGTTGGGGCGGGACTGTCATGAGAGTCGTGATCGCCGAGGACAACGCCCTGCTCAGGGAGGGCCTGGTCCTCCTGCTGACATCGGCGGGGCACGAGGTGGTGGCCGTCGCGGGCAGCGGGCCCGAGGTGCTGCCCGCGCTGCTCGAACACCGGCCGGACGTGGCCGTGCTGGACGTGCGGATGCCGCCCGGCTTCCGCGACGAGGGGCTGCGGGCCGCGCTGGAGGCACGGGAGAAGATCCCTGGGCTGCCGGTGCTGGTGCTCTCGCAGTACGTCGAGGAGTCGTACGCCGCCGAGCTGTTGGGCGTCGGCGCGAGCGGGGTCGGCTATCTCCTCAAGGACCGGATCGGCCGGGTGGACGAGTTCCTCGACGCGCTGGACCGGGTGGCGGCCGGCGGCACTGCGCTCGACCCCGAGGTGGTGACCGAACTGCTCACCCGGCGCCGCAATTCACCTCTGGACTCGCTGACCCCGCGCGAGCGCGAGGTGCTGAAGCTGATGGCGGAGGGCCACGACAACACGACGATCGCCAAGACCCTGGTCGTCACGGAACGCGCGGTCAGCAAGCACATCGGCAACGTGTTCCTGAAGCTGAGCCTGCCGCCGAGCGACAGCGGGCACCGACGGGTGCTGGCGGTGCTGGCCTATCTGCAGAACGTGTGACATGCGCGCAGCCGGTCGTGCCAGGGGATGACACGGCCGGCGGCGCGTACTGCGTTCTCAGTAGCCGCGATTGTCGGCAGCCGCACGACGACGGGACGGGGGTCCACCCGCGAGTCTGGGCCGATCCCCGAAAGCAGATGTGGAGCACTCCCTCCCGTGGCCATTCTTCTCCGTCGACCGGGCCGACTCGCCTTCCGGCGGCGCTGGTCGGTCACCCTGTTCCGGGATCGGCTTCGGGCTCGCGGCGGCAGTGCTGCTCGACGCCCTCGCCGTCCGGACGGGGATCGTGGCCGCCGTACCGGCACCGCTGGGCCGGCCCGCCCGGTGGCTGCCGCGCCCGCCGGACCGGCTGTTGCCGAACGTGGACGTCGAGGGCGAGGCACTCCCCCGCAGGGAGCCCGCGGCCTCCGCCCGTCCCGAACCGGTACCGGTCCCCGTGCCTGACTTCGCCCCTCCCCCGGCGGGCCGCCCGCAGCGCATGACGCGAGCAGCCCCGGCCCCTGTCCCCGGGCCCCACCTGCGGCGCCCGGCCGCAGGTCAGGACCGGGCATCGCCGACCACGGTCGCTGGAGACCCACCGGAGACACCGATGCAGCACACCTGGCAGCGTTACGCGGACGAGCACATCCGCACCGTCGACACCATGTCGGCGGTGCTGCTGTTCGCCATGTTCCTCTTCGGCAGCGAGCTGAACCTGCCGCGCGGTCCCGGGCCCGACGCGGTGGCCCCCACGATCGCGCTGGCCACGGTCTCCTGCGCGGCCCTGTTCTGGCAGCGCAGCCGGCCCCGTGCGGTCGTCGCCGTCACGGCGGTCGCCGCCGCCGGGGCCGCCGCGCTGGGCTGCCTCCTCACCCCGCTGATGCTGGGGCCGCTGATGCTGGCCCTGTACCGGCTGGCCGTCCTCACCGGTCGCGGGACGGCCCGCCGCTACTTCCTGGCGACGGTCGTGCTGGTGGTGACCGCGGCGACGCTGGTGGACCCGGTGCATCACCCCTGGCCGTTCAGGACGGTCGGCCCGGCCGCCTGGCTGCTGCTGCCGGTGGTCGCCGGGAACGCGCTCCGGCTGCGGGACGCCTATCTGGAGGCGGTGCAGGCGCGCGCCGAGTACGCCGAGCGCAGCCGGGAGGAGGAGGCCCGGCACCGGGTGGCCGAGGAACGGATGCGCATCGCGAGGGAGTTGCACGACGTCGTCGCCCACCATCTGGCCCTGGCCCACGCCCAGGCCGGTACCGCCGCCCACCTGGCGCGCACCCACCCCGACCATGTGCAGAAGATCCTGACCGAGCTCGCCGGTACGACGTCCTCCGCGCTGCGCGAGATGAAGGGCACGGTGGGACTGCTGCGCCGGGCCGACGATCCCGGCGCGCCACTGGCGCCGAGCCCGGGGCTGGCCCAACTCGCCGAGCTGACCGGCGCGTTCGCCACCGCGGGACTCACGGTCACCGTCACCACGGAGGGCGAGCGGCGCCCGCTGTCGGCCGGGGTGGACCTGACGGCGTACCGGATCGTGCAGGAGGCGCTCACCAACGTCAGCAAGCACGCCACGACCGGGGCGGCACAGGTGCGCCTGCGCTACTCCCACGACCGCCTGACCGTCATCGTGTCCGACGACGGAGCGGGCGCGAGCACCGACCCGGCGCCGCCCGCGGGCCAGGGCTTCGGACTGATCGGGATGCGGGAGCGCGCCCGCTCGGTCGGCGGTGCCGTGCGGGCCGGGCACCGGGTCGGGGGCGGCTTCGAGGTCACCACCGAACTGCCGCTGTATCCCAGCGCCCCGGAACCGGAAGAAAGAACCCCATGACCATCCGCGTGCTGCTCGCCGACGACCAGGCCCTGCTGCGGGCCACCTTCCGGATCCTGATCGACACCTGCGAGGACATGGAGGTGGTCGGCGAGGCCGCCGACGGCGCGGAGGCGATCGCGCTGGCCGGTGAACACCGCCCCGATCTCGTCCTGATGGACATCCGCATGCCCGGCACCGACGGCCTCACCGCCACCACCGCCATCTGCGCCGACCCGGCCCTGTCCGGCACCCGCGTCCTCATCCTCACCACCTTCGAGGTCGACGAGTACGTGGCCCAGGCGCTGCGGGCGGGCGCAAGCGGTTTCCTCGGCAAGGACGTCACCGCCGAGGCGCTGCTCGCGGGCATCCGCACGGTCGCGTCCGGCGAATCCCTGCTCTCGCCGCTCGCCACCCGCACCCTGATCAGCCGTTTCCTGGCCACGCCCGCGCCGAGCGCCCGGCTGGCGACACCCGGCCGGCTCGGCGTCCTCACCGCACGGGAACGCGAGATCATGGCCATGGCGGCCGAGGGCCACTCGAACGACGAGATCGCCGAGCGGCTCTACGTCAGCCCGCTGACCGTCCGCACCCATGTGCACCGCGCCATGACGAAGCTGAACGCCCGCGACCGGGCCCAACTCGTCGTGATGGCCTACCAGTCGGGGCTCGTGCAGGCACCGCCGCCGTCCGACCCCGCACTCTGACGGAGCGCCCGTTCAGGCGAACCCCCCGCCGAAAAGGCGTGCCGCCCCCGCTCGCCGTCGACACCTGTGGCGTGCCCCTCCCCCGCATCGCACCCATGCTCGCCACCCCCGGCACCCTCCCGCCCGCCGGGCAGGACGCCGGCTGGGCCTACGAGACCAAGCAGGACGGCCAGCGCGTCCTGGTGTACCTCCCCGGCGACGGCAGTGTCCTCCTGCGCGCCCGCTCCGGTACGGACATCACCGGCGCCTATCCCGAACTCCTGCCGCTGGGAAGCGCGTTGGGCAGCACGCCGGCGATCCTGGACGGCGAGGTGCTGGCCCTGGACGAACAGGGCCGCGCCGACTTCCAGTTGCTGCAGAACCGGATGGGCCTGGCCGGCTCGCCCGCCCTGGCCGCGCACCGAGCCGCGAACACCCCTGTCCATCTGGTCCTGTTCGACGTCCCCCACCTCAACGGGCCGCTCCTCGGCCTCCCTTACACCGACCGCCGCGCCGAGCTGGAGCGACTGGGGCTGCACGGTCCGTACTGGTCAACTCCGGCCGCGCTCACCGGACATGGCGCCGAGGCGCTGCGAGCCACCCGCGAACACGGCTTGGAGGGCCTGGTCTGCAAACGGCTGGACTCGCTGTACGAGCCCGGGGTGCGCTCCCGGGCCTGGATCAAGATCCGCAATCTGCGCAGCGAGGACGTGCTGGTCGGCGGGTGGGTGCCGGGCAAGGGGCGGCTGTCGGGGTTGCCGGGCGCGGTGCTGGTGGGGCAGCGCGCGGCCGGGCGGCTGCGGTACGTCGGCAATGTGGGTACGGGCTGGAGCGAGACCGAACGTGCCGAACTGGCCGCGCTGTTGCGGGCCGCCGGGACCGACAGCTGCCCCTTCGATCCGGTGCCGGCGGTGGCCGGGGCGCGCTGGGTGGTGCCCCGGCTGGTCGGCGAGGTCCGCTACAGCACCCGCACCCGGGCCGGAATGCTGCGGCAACCGTCCTGGCTGCGGCTGCGCCCCGACCTGGCACCGGAGGAGTCGGCCGCCGATCTGCCGGAAGACGAATGAACGCGAACTTCGGGCTCAAGGACGCCACCTTCGTGGCCCACCTCACCTCGGCGAAGCCTTCCGGAATCACGTTCGACCCCGCCGCCTGACGGTACCGTCCACAGGGCACCATCGTTCTCAGGGCTCCCGGGACCATCTCGACCCCGGGAGGCCGAGAGGACGGAACGTGGCAGCTGAACGCAGGGTCTCGCGGCGGGCTCTCCTGATCGCGCTGGGCATCGCCGGAGCGACGGCCATCCCCGCGGGTGCGCAGGGCCCGGACCCCGGGAACGGATACACCATGCCCACGCTAGCCTTCGACGACCCGGCCACCCAGCGCCGGCTCGGCGCCCTGTACTCGTCCGCGCTCAGGTCCGTGTCCGGCGCCAACACCATCGGCGCGGACCGCTCGGTGTACGACAAGGCCGGTCTGCTCAGCTATCCGCCCGGCACGGTCGTCCGGGCCGGCGGCGGCTATCCCGCACCCCAGCGCTGGACGCGGGACGCGGCCGTCAACGCGTGGAGCGGGGTCAGCCTGCTGGCGCCCGAGGTCGCCCGCAACACCCTGTGGTCCGTGGTCGACCGTGCGCGGGACGGGCTCGTCGTCCAGCAGGACAACCAGTGGTGGGACCAGATCGTGTGGGTCCTGGCCGCCCACCACCACTACCTGGTCACCGGCGACCGCGACTTCCTCGCCCGGGCCCACGACACGTCCGCGCGCACCCTCGCGGCCCGCCGCGCCCAGCACCTCAACCCCTCGCTCGGCCTCTTCGAGGGCCCGGGCTTCATGAACGACGGCATCTCCGGCTACCCCAGCCCACCCGCCTCGCCGTCCGTCCACTCGTCCTTCGTCCTGGACCACCCGCACGCCAAGAAGCTGATGTGCCTGTCGACCAACTGCCTCTACTACGGCGCCCATCTCGCCCTCGCCGCCATGTCCGAGGCCCTCGGCCGCCCCGTACAGGCCGCCTCGCTGCGCTCGGACGCCGAGCAGCTGCGCACGGCGATCGACCGGCACCTGTGGCGCCCGGACGCCGGCACCTACGGCTACCTCGTCCACGGCGAGGGCCCCCTCGCCGGACATCTCGACACCTCGCAGGAGGGCGCGGGACTGGCCCTCGCCGTCCTCCTCGGCGTCGCCGACGGCGAACGCGCCGGCCGGATCCTCGACACCACGCACTGGCAGCCGTACGGCATCGTCAACGTCTGGCCGCACTTCCCGCGCTTCGACGACCGGCGTCCGGGGCGGCACAACGTGATGGTGTGGCCGATGGTCCACGGGCTGTACGGCCAGGCCGCCGCCGACGCGGGCCGCACCGAGCCGTTCGCCCTCGCCGTCGACACCCTCGCCGGCCTGACCGCCACGAGCGGCGGCTTCTACGAGCTGTACAACTCGGTGACCGGTGCCGTGGACGGCGGCTGGCAGGGCGGTGCCAGTGGCCACGCGAACCACTTCGTGTCGCAGCCCGACCAGACCTGGTCGGCGACGGCGTATCTGCGGCTGATCCACGACGGCCTGTTCGGCCTGACGTTCACGGACGGCTCGCTGCGGCTGCGCCCCTGTCTGCCCCCGGCCTGGGGCGCGGTGGGTCTGCGCGGGCTGCGGTACCGCGGCACGACCCTCGACGTGACGCTGAGCGGCGGCGGGAGCCGGGTGCGGTCGTGCACGGTCGACGGGCAGCCGGGGGAACCGGTCGTAGCCGCAGACGGGACCGGTCACCGCACCCTGCATGTGGTCCTCACCGACACGGTGTGACGCGTACGTCACAGTCGCCAGGTGACCGGGTCCGGTCCACGGCGGGGTTCCGGAAGGTCTATCGTGTCCGCATGTCCGTGCCCGAACTGATCCGAATCGTCTCCCGCGACTCGCCCATGGCGCTGGCCCAAGTGGAGCGTGTCCGCGCCGAGTTGGCCGTCCTTCATCCGCAGGTGCGCACCGAGGTCGTACCGGTGAAGACGACCGGCGACAAGTGGATGGGTGACCTGTCCGCCGTTGAGGGCAAGGGGGCGTTCACCAAGGAGGTGGACGCCGCGTTGCTCGCGGGCGAGGCGGATCTCGCGGTGCACTGCATGAAGGACGTGCCCGCCGACCGGCCGCTGCCCGCCGGTACGACCTTTGCCGCGTTCCTGAAGCGGGACGACATCCGCGACGCCCTGATCCACCCGGGCGGGCTGACCCTCGACGAGCTGCCCGCCGGTACCCGCGTCGGCACCTCCTCGGTCCGCCGGGTCGCGCAACTCGCCGCCACGCACCCGGAGTTGGAGTGCGTGCCGTTCCGCGGCAACGTCAACCGGCGGCTGGAGAAGCTCGCGGCGGGCGAGGCGGACGCGCTGCTGGTCGCGATGTCGGGCCTGGAGCGCATCGACCGGCTGGACGTGGCCACCGAGGTGCTGTCCGCCGAGGCGATGATGCCGCCGATCGGCGCGGGCATCCTCGCCCTGCAGTGCCGTGAGGGCGACACCGACGTCATCGACGCGATCAGCGGTCTCGGTCACCCCGAGACGCATCGTGAGGCGACGGCGGAGCGCATGTTCCTGCATGTCCTCCAGGGGCACTGCAACAGCCCGATCGCCGGGTACGCCCAGGTCGACCGGAGCGGTGAACTCTCGCTGCGCGCCTGTGTGTTCACCCCGGACGGCAAGACCCGGCTGAACGCCCACGAGTGGGCGGGGCGGCTGGACCCGGCGACGCTCGGCACCTCGGTGGCGGTGGCGCTGCTGCGGCAGGGCGCCCGCGAGATCATCGACGGCATCCCGCACTGACCGGAAGGGCCCGGCCCCGCAGGTCTCAGGGGGTGCCGGGCTCCGCCTGGTCACGAAGGAAGTTGCTCACCTGGTGCGCCAGGCCGTCCCGCCCGGCACCGGCCGCGACGGCCTCCTCGCACAGCCCGATGCCGCCCGCCCACAGGCGCCGTTCGGTCCACTCCTCCTCGACCCGCAGCTGCACCTGTACGTCCACCTGCGTCAGGGAGGCCTCCGGGCCCGCCGCGTAGAGGACGGCGGTGGCACGGCGCAGCGGATAGACGTCGAAGCCCTCGATGAACTGCGAGCTGCGCCAGTCGATGAAGGCGCTCTCACCGTCCGGGCCGACCCTGATGTCGATCTGGCCGTCCTCCAGGTGGATGCCGAGGTGCCGGGCTCCGCGGTTCTCGACGGTGACACGGAGAGTGAAGTACGTCAGCCCTTCGGCGGCGTCGTCGCGTCCGCGCGGCGGCTCGGCTGCCGCCAGGCTGTGGACGCGGACACGCAGACCGGCATGTTCGTCGTACTCGTGCCAGTCCCCGACCACGTTCGGCTCGTACACAATGCACCCTCTCGACCTCAGAGAGCTGCTTCCTATCTGTGTGCTCAGCGCACTGTCAAATGAGCAGAATGCGCTGTGGCCAGCGTTTTCGCCCGCTTGATCACTGATCAAGCCGTGCGCAGGAAGAATCCGGTTTCCGGCCATCGAACCGCGGTCGGGGGCGTGCCGCACATCACGTCCCCGGCAAGATCAGCGGGCGAGCCGTCCGAGCAGGGAGGAGGCGGCGGCGATGCCGAGCGCGGCGGCCACCAGCAGGACGGCGAAGTCGGTGCCCACGTGCGACGGGGTGCCGAGCAGCAGCCCGCGCAGGGCGTCCACTTCGTAGCTGAGCGGGTTCGCCTTGCTCACCGCCTGCAGCCAGCCGGGCATGATCGCCACGGGGTAGAGGGCGTTGGAACCGAAGAACAGCGGCATGGTGATGGCCTGTCCGAAACCCATCAGCCGGTCCCTGCTGAGCACGATGCCGGCGATGGTCATCGAGAGGCAGGAGAAGAAGGCCGAGCCGAGGATCACGATCGCCCCGACACCGATCAGCTTCAGCGGGTTCCAGGTCAGCGCGACTCCGAGGATCGCGGCGATGACGACCACGACGACGGCCTGGATCAGCGACTTCACCCCGGCCGCGAAGGCCTTGCCGGTGATCAGCGCCGAACGCGGGGTGGGAGTGACGAGGAGCTTGTTGAGGATGCCGGCGTCGCGTTCCCAGATGATCTGGATCCCGTAGAAGATGGCGATGAACATCGCGGACTGGGCGATGATGCCCGGGGCGAGGTAGTCGATGTAGGGGATGCCGCCGGTGGGGATCGCCTTGATGCGGGTGAAGGTCTGGCCGAAGATCAGCAGCCAGAGCGCCGGTTGGACGGCCCTGGTGTACAACTCGGTGCGGTCGTGGCGGAGTTTCTGGAGTTCGACCGCGCACATGGCGATGACGCGGGCGGGCAACAGGCGCCACCCGGACCGGGGTTGGGGCGGGGTGAGCAGCAGGTTCAGGTCGTACTCGGGGGTCTGGTCAGCCGACGCGGTTCGCGGTGCGGCGGGTGCTTCGGACATCGCGGAAACCTCCTGACTGGTCTTCGAGACCGCTGCCGGCGATGTCCCGGAAGACGTCCTCAAGGGTGGGCAGCGGATCGGTGGCGGGAGCGCCCTCGGCGCGGCGGCGTTCGCCCAGACCTTCGCGGAGCTGGACCGGGGTGCCCAGGGCGCGGATGCGACCGCGGTGCATCAGGCCGACGCGGTCGCAGTACTGGTCGGCCTCGTCCATGTAGTGGGTGGTGACCAGGACGGTCATGCCGGTGGCCTCGCGCACGGCGTTGATGTGCTCCCACACACTCGTGCGGGCGATCGGGTCGAGGCCGATGGTGGGCTCGTCGAGGATGAGCAGCCGGGGCGCGCTGACCAGGGCCTGCGCGAGTTCGAGGCGGCGGACCATGCCGCCGGAGTAGGTGTTCGCGAGCCGGTCGGCCGCGTCGGTGAGGTCGACGGCCCGCAGCGCCTGGGCGACACGGGCAGCGCGTTCCCGGCGCGGGACGTCGAAGACACGGGCGAAGAGAGCGACGTTCTCTCGGCCCGTGAGCCCGCTGTCGGCGGACAGCTGCTGCGGGACGTAGCCGAGCATGCGGCGCACCGACATCTGTTCCTTGGCCGTGTCGTGGCCGAAGACGTGCACCATGCCCGCCGGTACCGGCAGGAGGGTGGTGATACAGCGGATGGCCGTGGTCTTCCCGGCGCCGTTGGGGCCGAGCAGTCCGAAGACCTCGCCCTCCTCCACGGACAGGTCGAGCCCGTCCACCGCGGTGGTCTCGCCGAAGGAGTAGGCGAGCCGGGTGCAGCTGACGGCTGCGGACCGCTCGGTGGCGGTGTCCTGCGTCATGAGTACTCGGCCTCCTCGTGCAGATTGACGGCCAGCTGGTGCAGAGCCGGGATCGCCGCGCGCAGCGCGTCCCGGTCCGCCCGGTCGAGACGGTCGACCTGCGCCCGTACGAGGGCCGCGCGCCGCGCGTGCCAGTCGCCGAGGCGGGTCTTGGCCGTCTCGGTGAGCTGGAGGCGGGCGGCGCGCCGGTCGGCGGGGTCCGTCTCGCGGATCAGGAAGCCGTCCCGGGCGAGCTGGTTGACGAGCGTCGACACCGAGTTGCTCGCGAGGAACAGCTCCTTGGCCGCCTCCGAGATGCCGATACCGGGCCGGACCTCGACCAGGCGCAGCAGCTCCACCTCGGCACCGCGCAGTCGCGGCATGGTCATCTCGCTCCGCAGCCGCCTGCGGATCAGCCGCTGGACCCCGACGAGCGCGTCGGCCAGCTCTTCCGGGAATTTCTCCGTCTCCACACCCGGAGGTTACCTCTTTAGCAGAGGTAACTAACCCAAAAGGATGGTCAAGACCCCCGCTCGGGAGGCAGCGGGACCGATTCCGGTCGGACACTGAGGAGGGAGACCGGTGGCCGCCGGTCCAGGAGATGGGAACGCGACTGCCATGAGCCACGACAGAAATCCGTCCCTCGGCGCGCCGGACGCCGTCTCCACCCGTTCGATGTTCGGCGCCCCCTGCTGGGTGAGTCTCACCAGCCGCGACGTGGATACCACCGAGGCGTTCTACGAGGCCGTGTTCGGCTGGAAGTGGCGCTCGGCCCGGCTCGGCGACCGCTTCCGGATCGCCACGGCGAACGACATCCCGGTGGCCGGTCTGGCCGCGGTGGCCTCCATGTGGCAGGTCGCGGTGGCCTGGACGCCGTACTTCGCGGTACCCGACGCCGATGTGGCCGCGGCCAGGGTCCGCGAGCGCGGCGCGACGGTCGCCGTGGGCCCGCTCTCCTTCCCGCCCGGCCGCGCGGCCCTGCTCGGCGACCGGGACGGCGCGACCTTCGGCATCTGGGAGGGCGACCTCATGGGCGGCTGGGAGACCTGGCGCCGCTCGGCCCCGGCCTTCGTCCGGCTGCACACCCGGGACGCCTTCGACGCGGCGATCTTCTACGGCGAGGTCCTCGACTGGGCGTCGGCGGACCCGGCGAGCTGCGAGGTCCGCTACGAGGGCGGCGAGGTCGTCCTGCGCAGCGGCGGCAATGTCGTGGCGCGGATCGAGTCGGGCGCGCTGGAGGCGGCTCCCGACCCGACCGTCCGCCCGCACTGGCAGGTCCACTTCGCGGTCTCGGACATCCGCTCGTGCGCCCGGGTCGTGGCCTCGCACGGCGGGAGCGTGCTGCGCGAGAACGACCACGAGGCCGTGCTGCGCGACCCGGACGGCGCCCAGTTCACGGTGACCTCGCGCGAGACCCCTTGACGCTCGGCGCCGGGCGGGCCCCGCGACGTCCGGTGCGTGCTCCGGGGCTCTCCCGGCCGAAGGCCGAAGAATCGGCGGGCGAAAGCCCTCGCACCAGACGCGCTCGGGTTGTCGCCCGGTGCGGCCCGCCGGGCGGACCCCAAGGCGTCCGGTGCGTGCTCCGGGGCTCTCCCGGCCGAAGGCCGGAGAGTTGCCGGGCGGAAGCCCTCGCGCCGGACGCGCTTGGGTTGTCGCCCGGTGCGGCGAGTGGGGGCACCTCCATGGGGGAGCCTGCCGTGCCGGGCCGAGCGTCGCGGGGCTGGGGGTACTCCCTCCGGGGGAGGGACTTCGCGGACACAACCCGGGCCATCTGACGTTCAGCGCCGGGCGGGCCGCGAGAGCAGCACGAGACTCCGGGCCTCGACCACCATCTCCGTGTCGGCCTTGTGCTCCGTCTCGTCCGGGGTGCCCTGCGGCTCGGCGGTGTCGATCAGGGTCGTCCAGCGCTCGCCGTAGGTGGCATCCGGGAGACGGAAGTCGACGGGCTCCCAGTAGCTGTTCAGCAGGAGCAGGAAGGAGTCGTCGACGACGGGCCCGCCGTGCGGATCGCGTTCGGCGATGGCGTCACCGTTGAGGAAGACACCCACCGAGTGCGCGTCGGAGCGCTGCCAGTCCCGGTCGGTCATCTCGCGGGCGTCGGGCAGCAGCCACACCAGGTCCGGCAGCGGCTGCCCGGGATGCACGACGGTCTCGCCGCGGAAGAAGCGACGTCGGCGCAGCACGGGATGGGCGGCGCGCAGCCCGATGACGTACCGGGTGAACGCGGCGAGTTCGCGCTGCTCGTCGGTCAACTCCCAGTCGATCCAGGAGACTTCGTTGTCCTGGCAGTAGGCGTTGTTGTTGCCGCGCTGACTGCGCCCCAGTTCGTCGCCGTGGCCCAGCATCGGGATGCCCTGCGAAAGGAGCAGCGTGGCAAGGAAGTTGCGCTGCTGACGGGCGCGCAGTTCCAGTACGGCAGGGTTGTCCGTCTCCCCCTCGGCCCCGCAGTTCCAGGACCGGTTGGTGGACTCGCCGTCCCGGTTCCCTTCCCCGTTGGCCTCGTTGTGCTTGTCGTTGTACGAGACCAGGTCGCGCAGGGTGAACCCGTCGTGCGCGGTGACGAAGTTGACGCTGGCGCGCGGTCGGCGCCGGCTGTGCTGGTACAGGTCGGAGGAGCCGGTGAGCCGGGACGCGAACTCGCCGAGCGTGTGCTCACCGCCGCGCCAGAAGTCCCGTACGGCGTCGCGGTACTTGCCGTTCCACTCCGACCACAGCGGCGGGAAGTTGCCGACCTGGTAGCCGCCCTCCCCCACGTCCCACGGTTCGGCGATGAGCTTGACGCGGCTGATCACCGGGTCCTGCTGGATCAGGTCGAAGAACGCAGACAGCCGGTCCACCTCGTGGAACTGCCGGGCCAGCGTGGCCGCGAGGTCGAAGCGGAAGCCGTCGACGTGCATCTCGGTGACCCAGTGACGCAGCGAGTCCATGATGAGCTGGAGGACGTACGGGTGCCGCATCAGCAGGCTGTTCCCGGTGCCCGTCGTGTCGTAGTAGTGGCCCCAATCGCCGTCCACCAAGCGGTAGTAGGAGGCGTTGTCGATGCCCCGGAAGGAGAGGGTGGGGCCCTTCTCGTTGCCCTCGGCGGTGTGGTTGTAGACGACGTCGAGGATCACTTCGAGTCCGGCGGCGTGCAGCGCCTTCACCATCGACTTGAACTCGGTCACCTGTCCGCCGCGTTCGCGGTGCGCTGCGTAGGCGTTGTGGGGCGCGAAGAAGCCGATCGTGTTGTAGCCCCAGTAGTTGGACAGCCCGCGGTCCTGGAGCACCCCGTCCTGTACGAACTGGTGCACCGGCATCAGCTCGACGGCGGTCACCCCGAGCGAGACGAGATGGTCGACGACGGCCGGGTGCGCGAGTCCCGCGTAGGTGCCCCGGAGTTCTTCCGGGACCTCCGGGTGGGTGCGGGTCAGCCCCTTCACATGGGCCTCGTAGATCACCGTGTCGGCGTACGGGCGCCGCGGCGGGCGGTCGTCGCCCCAGTCGAAGGACGGGTCGGTGACCACACCGAGCATGCCGTGCCCGGCGCTGTCGCCGGAAGCGGGGCCCGCCGAACGCTCGTACAGCGAGGGGTCGTTGTCGATCTGGCCGTCCACCGCGCGGGCGTACGGGTCGAGGAGCAGCTTCGCCGGGTTGCAGCGGTGTCCGGCGGCCGGGGCCCACGGGCCGTGCACCCGGTAGCCGTAGCGCTGCCCCGGCTCGACGCCCGGCAGATAGCAGTGCCACACGAAGCCGTCGGCCTCGGACAGCCGGACGTTCCGGTGGCTGCCGTCGTCCCCGACGAGGACGAGGTCGACGCGCTCGGCGACCTCGCTGAACAGCGCGAAGTTGGTGCCCTTCCCGTCGTAGGAGGCACCCAATGGATAGGGGTGCCCGCTCCACACGGACACCCCTTTCCGGCGCGGGCTCGCGGTCACCGGGCGTCCTCCAGGACGCCGTGCGCCGGGCGGGCCGGCAGCGCGGGCGGTACCGCGCGGGGCAGCTGGAGCGTCTCCCGCAGGCGCGGCGCGGGGGTCGTGGGCACGCGCGGGACGCGTTCACCGCTGGGGGCGCGCTGCGAGAACCAGATGACCTTGCTTCCGGTGTCGGTGGCGCAGCAGCCCCAGCCGTCGCTCATCGCGGCGATCCGGGCGAGACAGGCGCGCAGATCCTGGTGCGGCCGCAGATCGCGGTCGTTGTCGCCGATGGCGGTGATCAGGTGCTGCCCGTTCCACCAGAGCTCGATCGACGTGTCCTTGTCCGTGGCGTGCTCGTCGATGGCCCGCAGCAGCAGCTCGGCGCCGCGACAGACGGGATTCACGAGAACCTCCAGGTCCCAGAGGCGGAGATGGGCGGCCAGGATGCGTCCGACCTGCCCGACCCGTTCCGGACTGACTTCCACGTCGAGGTGGTAGTAGCAGGGCACTGCGGTCTTCATCTTCGTTGGCTCCCTACCGGCGAAGCTCGCGCTTCCCCTCGCCCTGCGGGGCCGAGGCCCCGAACACGAAGCGTGAGCACTGATCGCTTCTGAGTCAGCTCCAGAGTGCGAGCGCTAGGCCATTCGTGCAACACGAGCGACCGGTGGGGTAGTTGAAGTTCCAACAAGACGCTTGGTCATCACCTGTGCACCATGAGTGAAAGCCTCGACTGCCGTGCCGGAGCCATGCCGCTCCGCGCACGGCCGCCACCCGATGGTCGGGAAACGCGGTCCGCCGAGGCGGAAGGTGAACAGCGCCATGCTGCTACCCGCCAAAGCCGAAGTGGCCCGCCAACTGCGGCGCTACCGGGCGTGGGAACGCGTGATGCTCGCGTCGCCGGGCGACCGGACGGTACGGGCCACCTTCGAGGACTCGGGCTACACCCTGTGCGTGCTGATGGGGAAGCGCTGCGCGCGCGAGGCCGCGGAAGCCGCCGAACGCTATCTGCGCAGCAGCGTGGGCTCGTACCTCCAGGAGCAGAACGGACGCCCCCGTACGACGGCTGTCGTACACCGCGGGCCACCGGTCGTCGTCGCCGTCGACCAGCGTTCCCCGGCGGGAAGGTAGTCCCCCTTCCGGCGCAGCTTGGCCCCCCACCGGGTGAACAGCCCGGCCCACGAGCACGGCGGAGGTGAGACCCATGAACGCGACCCAGGCACCGATCGGCCGCATTCCGGTACGTGACGTACGCCCGGCCGTGGAGAGCGGCGCGCGCCCGGCGAAGGCAGTGGTCGGCGAGACGTTCGAGGTCACCGCCACCGTGTTCCGCGAGGGCCACGACACGATCGGCGCGAACGTCGTCCTCCACGACCCCGAAGGCCGCCCCGGCCCTTGGACCCCGATGCGCGAACTCGCCCCCGGCAGCGACCGCTGGGGCGCCGAGGTCACCCCGGACGCGCCGGGCCGCTGGTCCTACGTCGTCGAGGCCTGGGGCGACCCGGTCGCCACCTGGCGCCGGGCCGCCCGCATCAAGATCCCGGCCGGCATCGACGTCGGCCTGATGCTGGAGGAGGGCGCGGAACTGCACGCGCGCGCCGCCACCGGAGTGCCCGAGGGACCGGCACGGGCCGCGGTGCTCGCCGCGGTGGAGAGGCTCCGCGACGACTCACTGCCGGTGGGGACGCGGTTCGTTGCCGCGTTGACGCCGGAGGTGGAGGGAGCGCTGGAGCGGTATCCGCTGCGGGAGTTGGTGACGGCTTCGGAGCCTCGTGCGCTGTTGGTGGAGCGGGAACGGGCGCTGTACGGCGCCTGGTACGAATTCTTCCCCCGCTCCGAGGGCACGGCTGCCGAACCCCACGGCACGTTCCGCACAGCCGCGCGGCGACTCGACGCGATCGCGGCGATGGGCTTCGACGTGGTGTATCTCCCGCCGATCCACCCCATCGGAACGGCCTTCCGCAAGGGTCCGAACAACACGCTGTCCGCCGGGCCCGAGGACGTCGGTGT
>NZ_JBSFKO010000022.1:0-162786 GCF_053598575.1 Streptomyces sp. NPDC001100 | reverse complement strand
CCCTTTACTCGGTCCGTGGAAGCCCGACACTGACAAAGAAGCGAGTGGCCCAACGGCGACTCTGTCGTCGCAGGTCGGTTCAACTCCCCGTATACCGATCAGCCCCCTCAACTCACCGTCCCCGTTCGATTACAGTGCTGAGCTGACTCGTACGTATGGACGGCACCTGAGGAGGTCTTGGTGAGTGCCGCAACCTCAACCGCAGCCGGGGCCGTCTGGGGGCGGGGGGAGCAGCAGGACTTTCGGAGCCGGGTGCGGGGGACGTTGCTGGGGGCCGCCGTGGGGGACGCGCTCGGGTCGCCCGTCGACTTGTTGGCGATGGACGAGATTCGGGAGGCCTACGGTGCGGAGGGCCTCGTAGATCTCGCGTTCGGGTACGGGCGGCGTGGGGCCGTCACTCATCTCACGCAGCTCAGCCTGTTCACCGTTGATGGGCTCATCCGGGCGCAGGTGAGGCGGGACACCGGGGCCTGGCATCCGCCCACCGATCTGCACCGGGCGTATCTGCGGTGGGCCGCCACCCAGCACGACTGGGGGCCCGATGAACGTCGTAAGGACGACGGGTGGCTCGCGCGGGAGGAGTGGCTCTATGCGCGACGGGACCCAACTCGGGCTTGTTTGATGGGGTTTGGGGACGAGCGGATGGGGACGCTCGACGCGCCCAAGAATCCCGGTGAGGTGGGGGGAGAGGCGGCTGCCCGTTCCGCGCCCTTCGGGTTGCTCGTCGGGTGGGAGCCGCAGCTTGTGATGCAGCTCGCGGTGGAGTGTGCGGCGCAGACTCATGGGCATCCGGTCGGGTATTTGGCGTCCGGTGCGTATGCCGTTGTCGTGCACGGGCTCGCGCGCGGGGAGAGCCTCGACGCGGCTGTGCAGCGGGCGCTTGCGCTGCTGGCCGCCCGGCCCGGGCATCAGGCCGTGTCCGATGGGCTGCAGCGTGCGCTCGGTGCCGTGCGGCAGGGGATGCCGACCTCGGGGCGGGTCGAGGAACTGGTGGGGGAGGGGAGCGCGGAGGGGGTGCTCTCGGGGGCTGTGTACTGCGCGCTCGTCGGTGAGGACGTTCGGCACGCGTTGTGTCTTGCCGTGAATCACGGTGGGCCCTCCGGAGTTGCCGGGGCGCTCACCGGGGGACTGCTCGGGGCGTTGTACGGCGAGACGGCCCTCCCGCCGGCCTGGCTGGCCGAGCTGGAGGGCCGTCCCACGCTGCTCGTGCTCGCGGACGACTTCGCCGTGGAGATGACCCAGGGGCCCGCGTTGCACGGGCCCGCCGGGGCCTCTCCGGGCTGGATCGCCCGGTATCCGAGAGGGGTGTGATCGGTAGTCGGCAGTTGTTACGGCTGGCTGCTGCCCACCACGTCGTCCCCCGCTCCCGCCTGTGCCGGTACGGCCACCGCGACCGCGTCGCCGTCGTCGTCCCCGCCGCCGTTGATCCGTTCGATCAGCGCGTCCCGCTCCGGGGTGTCCTCGGGCTTCACGTAGCCGATGAAGATGTAGAGGACCAGGGAGACCGCGAGCGGGATCGACACCTGGTACTGGAGCGGGACGCCGCCGTCGACTTCCCAGTTGATGGGGTAGTTGACCAGCCAGAAGGCGAACAGGCCCGCCGCCCAGCTCGTCAGGGCCGCCGTGGGGCCGGACTTGCGGAAGGGGCGGAGCAGACCGAGCATCATCGGGATCGCGATCGGGCCCATCAGGCCCGCGACCCATTTGATGACGATGGTGATGATGTCCTTGAACGTGGGCGAGTTGACCTGCGTTGCCACCGCCATCGACAGGCCGAGGAAGACGACCGTGGTCACGCGGGCCGCGATGAGGCCCGAACGGTCGTTCCAGGTGCGGGCCTTGGCGGATATGACAGGTGCCACGTCCCTGGTGAAGACGGCCGCGATGGCGTTCGCGTCGGACGAGCACATGGCCATCGTGTGGGAGAAGAAGCCGACGACGACCAGGCCCAACAGGCCGTGGGGGAGGAGTTGTTCGGTCATCAGGCCGTAGGAGTCGGAGCCGTCCGGCTTCTGGGCGTGGACGAGCAGCGGTGACATCCACATGGGGAAGAACAGGACCGTCGGCCAGATCAGCCAGAGTGCCGCCGAGAGGCGGGCCGAACGCTCGGCCGCGTGGGGGCTCTTGGTGGCCATGTAGCGCTGGGCCTGGTTGAGCATACCGCCGTTGTACTCGAACAGCTTGATGAAGAGGAACGCGAGGAGGAAGACCGTGCCGTAGGGGCCGACGAGGGGTTTGCCGTGGCCCTGGAGCGCCGGTTCGTCCCAGGCGCCGAGGAATCCGATGCCCTTGTCGTTCAGCTTCAGTACGACGGCCACGAACATGGAGACGCCGGCGAGCAACTGGATGACGAACTGGCCGAGTTCGGTCAGCGCGTCGGCCCACAGGCCGCCGATCGTGCAGTAGACCGCCGTGATCGCGCCGGTGATGAGGATGCCCTGGTTGAGGGACACACCTGTGAACACGGACAACAGGGTCGCGATCGCCGCCCACTTGGCCGCCACGTCCACGATCTTCAGCAGCATCCCGGACCAGGCGAGCGCCTGCTGGGTCCGCAGGTTGTAGCGGTTCTTCAAGTACTCCAGGGGGGAGGCCACATGGAGGCGGGAGCGCAGCCGGTTGATGCGCGGCGCGAACAGCTTGGAGCCGATGGCGATGCCCAGCGCGATCGGGAACGACCAGGTGATGAAGGACGTGACGCCGTAGGTGTAGGCGATGCCCGCGTAACCGGTGAACATGACCGCGCTGTAGCCCGACATGTGGTGCGAGATGCCGGAGAGCCACCAGGGCATCTTGCCGCCGGCGGTGAAGAAGTCGCTCACGTTGTCGACGCGCTTGTGCGACCACACGCCGATCGCGATCATCACGCCGAAATAGCCGATGAGCACGGCCCAGTCGAGCCCGTTCATATGCGCCCTCCCACGATGGAGCCGGTTCAGCCCGGGGCTCATCGTGGGCGGTCGCGCGTGAGCACGACAAGTAAGCGCACGGTCAAGGGGGAGTAAAATCGTTCGGATTGATGTTCCGAGTTCACCTACATGAACTCATCGCATCAGCTCCCCGGCGTTGACCAGCAAGGACTGACCCGTGATCGCCCGCGCCCGTTCCGACGCCAGGAACACCGCCGCGTCGGCCACATCCCCGTCCGTCGCCAGTTCGGGGAGTGCCACCCGGTCGGACAGCCGCTTCAGCACCTCGGCCTCCGGCACCTTCTCCGTGTGTGCGGTGAACTGCACGTACGCCTCCACCGGCGGTCCCCACATCCACCCCGGCAGCACGGTGTTCACGCGGATCCGGTGCGGTCCCAACTCCCTTGCCAGCGAGTACATCGCACTCGTCAGCGCCCCCTTCGACGCCGCGTACGCCGCCTGCCGCACCTGCGAGGGCGCGGCCACCGCCGACTGCGTTCCGATGAAGACGACCGAACCGCCGCCCGCCTCCTTCAGCGAGGGCAGGCACGCGCGGGTCATCCGCAGGGTTCCCAGGAGGTTGACGTCGAGCACCGACTGCCAGGTGGCGAAGTCCGCGTCCTCAAGCCCGCCGAAGTAGCTGTCCCACGCGGCCACATGGACCACCGCGTCGATCCGCCCGAACCGCTCCCGCGCCACCTCCGCGAGTGCCTCGCACTGCGCCTCGTCCGTGATGTCGGTCGACCGGTACGCCGTGTGCGACCCGTCCGGATCGATCTCGGCGGCCGACTTGGCGAGATGCGCTTCCGTCCGTGCGCCGAGAACGGCATTTCCTCCGTCCCGTACGACGGCGGCGGCGACCTGGTGGCCGAGTCCGGCCCCGACCCCCGAGACGACGACGGTCTTGCCCGCGAGCAGCGACATCCGATCCCTCCCGGGGTCTGGCGGTTTATCTGACGGGGCGTCAGAGTATGGGCGACCGGCGGAGGACGGAAGGGGAGCGACGTGAGCGAGGACACCCGGAGCGACGTGTACGCCGAACTGGCCGCCGTAGGACCGTACGGAGTCCGGCCGGGACACGCGCTGATCACCATGGTCGAACCGCAGCCCGGGCACGAGTACGCGTACAACCGCTGGTACGAGGACGACCACTACTACGCCGGCGCGATGGCCATGCCCTGGATGTACGCCGGCCGCCGCTGGGTCGCCACCCGCGACCTCCAACTCCTGCGCTACCCGGAGAAGTCGGCGATCGCCCAGCCCGTCACCGCCGGTTGCTACCTCTCCACGTACTGGGTCACCGAGGGCCGCTACGACGACCACATGAAGTGGACCGTCGGCATCAACAAACGGCTCAATCGGGACGGTCGGGTGTACCAGGACCGTACGCACGTCTTCACCGCGTTCCAGGACCACGAGGCGACCGTCTACCGTGACGGCGCGGCCGGACCGAGGGACTTCCACGCCCTCGACCACCCGTACGCCGGGCTGGTGTTGGAGGTCGTCGACAGTGAATCGGCCGAGCAGCGCGCCGAGTTGCTGGAGTGGCTCCGCTCCCGGCACCTCCCCAAGCGGCTCGCGGGCTCCCCGGCCGCGATGGTGACCGTGTTCCGTCCCACCCCGCTGCCGGGCGACCGCATGACCTACGTCAAGCAGGTCGAGGGGGTCGACACCCGGCTGACGCTGCTGTGGTTCCTGGAGGCGGATCCGCGGGACTGCTGGGAGCAGTACTTCACGGGACTGGACACGGCCGTGGCCGAATCGGGCCTGGGGACGGTGGAGTTGGTGGCGCCGTTCATCCCCACGGTGCCGGGCACGGACAGGTATGTGGACCGGCTTCGGTGATCTCTTCGACGCCGGTCACTTTCAGCCCGTCCGGTGTTTGAGGACGAGGCCGTTCAGGCCGATGAACGCTCACTTCAACTCGTCCGGACACGGAGTGCCTCGCGGCAACTGGTACGGCGCCGCCAGCCGGTACGTCCCCGCCTTCGGGGCGAGCAGCATCGTCCACTTGTCGCCCTTGGAGTCCTCCGCGGTCTCCGTCAGACAGCCGTTGAGGTTGTCGTACGTCTTCGGGGTGCCCTCGGCGCGATGCTTGGACGCATCGGTCTCCTGCGGCGGCTTGAGGCTCTTGCCCTTCGCGTCGACGACGCTCAGCCACGGCGAGTACGGGATGCGGATCAGGATCCGGCCCTTCTTCTTCACCTCGATGGTCAGCTCGCCCTGCTCGGCCCGGTCGACGACCGCGTTCGGCTCGGCGAGCGGCGTCGGGTCGGTGACCTGGAACAGCTGCCAGTTCGTGTCGCCCCAGACCTGCTTCAGATACGGCATCCCGCGCTGGACCAGGTCCCGTTCGCGCTCGCCGCCGTCGCCGTCCAGCTTGTCCTTCGGCAGGACGACGTAGTGGACGGCCCAGCGCTGGAGCCACTCGTGGTAGTTCGCCGAGTTGAGGGTGTCGTCGTAGAAGAGGGGGTTGCGCTCCATGTCGGCCTGGCGGTTCCAGCCGCGGGCCAGGTTGACGTACGGCGCGAGCGCGGAGGCCTCGATGTGGGAGCGGGCCGGGACGACCTCGACCCGGCCGCGTTCGGCGCCGACCTCCTGGAGTTCGTTGACGAGCGGGGCGAGTTCGTGCGACCAGGACGCGGCGGGGGCGGTGTTGATGACGTCGTCGACCGACTTGAAGCCGATCCAGCCGGTGAAGCCGACGAAGGCCAGCACGATCGCGTACCACTTGCGCGAGCGCGGCACCGCGAACGGCAGCGCGGAGATCAGGGCCACACCGGCGAACAGCATCGCCAGCCGGCTGATGTTCGAGCCGATCTGCGAACTGACCAGCCAGACGAGGACGACCCCGACGCTGTACACGGCCGCCGTGATCCGTACGGTCGTCCACTCGCGCGGCACCAGGAAGTAGACGAGGACCCCGGACAACAGCGGCAGTATCACCGAGCCGAACGTCATCGGCTGCGTGCCGGAGAACGGGAACAGCCAAGCGGACACCGCCACTACGGCCGCGGGCGCGAGGCCGAGCGCCCAGGCGCCGGGGCGGCGCTTCTGGAGGAACAGGGACACGGCGACCAGGCCCACGAACAGGCCGGCCACCGGTGAGGACATCGTCGCGAGCGCGGCCAGCGGGGCCGCGCACAGGGCCTTCGCCCAGCGTTTGTAGCGCCAGCGGTAGGGCCAGCAGAAGACGACGGCCACCGCGCCGAGCCCGAACACCATGCCCAGGCCGTACGTCACCCGGCCCGAGGCCGCGTTGCACAGCAGCGCGAAGACACCCGCGAGCGAGGCCCACAGCGGGTTCTTGACGGAGCGGCTGCGGATCAGGATCAGGGTGAGCAGGCCCGCCGAGATCGTCCCGGCGATCATCATCGTCGTACGGACACCGAGGACCGACATCAGATACGGCGAGACCACGCTGTACGACACCGGGTGCATGCCGCCGTACCAGGCGAGGTTGTACGCCGAGTCGGGGTGCCGGCCGACGAACTCCGCCCAGGCGTCCTGCGCCGCTAGATCACCACCACTGTTCGCGAACGTGAAGAACCAGACGATGTGCAGGACCCCGGAGAGCAGCGTGAAGCCGATCACCGGGTGGCGGAGGAAGGGTGCGCGGAGGCGGTCGACCAGACCCGCCCACCGGGTGCTGCCGCTAGGTGTCGCGTCGTGGTCCGTGTGGTGCGCGGGCAGGTGTATTCGCGGGCCGGCTACCGGGCCCGGATCGGCATCGTCGGCGCGTGTCGGCTCCGCTGTGGCCACCTGAAGGCACTCCCCGTGTCCCGTCTTCTGTTCCCGGCCGCGTCCCGTCCCGTTCCCGGCCTGTTCGACGCCGCGTCCCCTCGACCGGCGACGTGCCCCGATTCGCGACGCTAGCACGCACCCCGCCGACTGGCTCCCGTGCGGGTGGCCGGTCGGCGGGGTGCGGTGACGTACAACGCCTCGTGGGTCAGCCGAGACGCTTCAGCTTCGCGGTCAGGGCCGGTTCCGCGAGATCCTTCTGCAGGGCGACCGGCACCTTGACCGCGCCGCCCGAACCGTCGCCCACGGTGAGCGTGCCCACCTTGGTGCCGGCCTTCGCGGTGTGCGGTACGGCGTCGGGGGCGAAGGACAGCTTCACCTTGAGACCGGCCCAGCCGACCGCGGCGACGTCCTTGGTGACGACGACCGGGGTGTGACCGCCGAGCTGGTCGTCGACGTACCCGACGACGTCACCCTTCTTCAGGATCTTCGCCGACTTCATCGCGTCCTGCGCCGCGAGCATCGCCGTCTTGCTGACCGCGTTGACGGTGTCGATGATCGGCGCGGTGTGCTGGCCGAGGATCGCGCCGACGACGACGGCCGTCTCGCCGCCGACCTTCTTGGTGGCGGCGAACAGCAGGTTGCCGCCGGCCGCGGTGGTCGTGCCGGTCTTGATGCCGAGCGAGTTGTTGTACGGCACCAGGCGGTTGTAGTTGGTCCACTTCTTGCCGGACGGGTCGACCCAGCTCGGCAGCTTGGTGATGTCCATCAGCGCCTGGATCCTGACCAGTTGATTGCCCAGCTTCACCTGGTCCTCGGCGGTGGAGACGGTGGTCTCCTTCAGCCCGGACGCGTCGGTGTACGTCGTGTTCGTCATCCCGAGCGACTTCGCGGTGTCGTTCATCTTCTTGATGAACGCCGCCTCGGAGCCCGCGTCCCAGCGGGCCAGCAGCCGCGCGATGTTGTTCGCCGACGGGATCATGATCGCCGAGAGTGCCTGCTTCTCGGTGAGGACGTCGCCCGCCTTGACGGTGTTGAGCGTGGACTCGCCGTCCTTGTCGTAACCGCCCTCCTTCTCGGCGGTCGCGTCCACGGTGATCTTCTCGCCCTCCGCGCCCGCCTTCAGCGGGTGGTCCTTGAGGACGATGTACGCCGTCATCGCCTTGGCGACCGAGCCGATGGCCACCGGCTTCTGCTTGCCGAAGTTGCCCATCGTGCCGATGCCGTTGACGTCCATCCAGCCCTGGCCCTCGCTCGGCCACGGGAGGTTCGCCTTGCTGCCGGCGAAGGTGTACGAGTCGTCGGCGGTGAGGGTGAGGGAGGGCGTGGGCAGCGGTCGTACGGCCTGCACAACTGCAAACACGATCGCCAGGAGGATGACCAGCGGGGTCCAGATCTTGACCCTGCGGATCGCCGTACGGACCGGGGTCTGCGGCGGAGGCGGAGTGTTGGTCAGCTCGGCGAGGAGGTCCAGCGGGGGCTTCGGGGGAAGCGGCTGCTGGGTGGTGCGCTCGGGGCCGACCTGGGCGACGGGGCGGGTGGCGTCCGGGCGGGGTGCGCGGGGCGCCCGGGGTTCGTCGAGGGGCTTGAGCGCGACGAACTTGCTGGTGCGCTCGGCGGGGGCCTCGGGGGACTTCGGGGCCGGCGGTGCCTTGAGGGTGGTCGTCGGCTGGTCCACGGCGGGCTTGGGCGGCCGTACGGCCTTGAAGACGGCCGTGGGCTGATCGACGGCCTCGGCTGCGCCGTCGTCCGGTTCCGTTTTCCCACCCGCACCACCCGTGCGGGGTGCGTCGTCGGGTGCGGGTGCAGCCTGTTGCGCGGGAGCGCCGTCGGCGGCTTTCGGTTCGGGGGCGGTGGGGCTTCCGGGGGCCGGAGGGGCGTCCTGCGGCTCGTCTGCCGCGTCTTCCCGAGCGGCTGTGGATGTGCGGGGTGCCGCGTCTTCCGGGGCGGCCGCGGGGGAGCGGGGTGCCGCGTCCTCCGGGTCGGCTTCGGACGTGCCGGGTGCGGTGTCTTCCGGGTTGGCTGCGGATGCGCGGGGTGCGGCGTCTTCCGGGGCGGCCGCGGGGGAGCCGGGTGTCGCGTCTTCCGGCTCGGCTTCGGATGCGCGGAGTGCCGTGTCTTCCGGCTCGTCCTCGGACGCACTGGGTGCCGTGTCCTCCGGTTCGTCCTCGGACGTGTCCGGCGTAGTGTCCTCCGGCTCGTCCGCGGATGCGTTGGGGACGGCGTCCTGTGGTTCCTCGTCCGCGTCCGCGTCCCCGTCGGTCTCGGGCGTCTCGTCCGGGGCGGGAGCCGCGTCCTCGGGAGTGCCGGTGGCCTCCGGGCGGGCGTCCGCGATCTCGTCGTCGGTCTCGGTCTCGGTCTCGGCGTCGGCGGCCTCGGCGGTCCCAGGAACCGCGTCCTGCGGGCCGTCCTCGGACCCGGCGCCCTGCCCCGCGTCGGACCCGCCGCCCTGCCCCGCGTCGGACCCGCCGCCCTGCCCCGCGTCGGACCCGGCTCCCTGCCGCGCGGCGGCCGCCACGGCACCCACGGAGCCCTTCTCGGCCGCCGCAACGCCCTCCGCGTCCTGGAGGCGCCCCTTCGCGGGGCGAGTCGCCACGACCAAGGTCTCCGCGCTCTCGGCGGACTTCGCCGCGTCCTCGGCCGTAGAAGCCTCGCCCGGGTCGTCGGCAGCCTCAGCCCTGGCAGGCTCCCGGCCGTCCGAGCCGTCCGAGCCGTCCGAGCGGTCCGAGCCGTCCGAACCTTCCGGGCGGTCGGAACCCTCCGAGCCCTCGGGCTCATCGTCCGACCCCGCCACCCACGCCGCCACCGCCGCCCGCAGCCGGGTGTCGCCCGCCGGGGCGCCCTTGGCGGAAGGGTTCTGCGCAGCGTCGGCTCGGGCGGCTTCCGCGCCCTCACTGTCCTCGGAGACTTCGATGTCCCCGGAGACTTCGCCGTCCTCGGCGGACTCTGGACCTTCGGAGCCACCGGCTTCGCCGGCGGCCGCCGCCTCACGGGACCCGTCGGCCTCACCGGCATCGTCCGAGCCGTTGGCCTCGTCGTCCTCGGCCGCCTCCGCCCGCAGTTCCCGGATCGAGAAGATCTTCGTCGCCGTGTCCACACCCCCGCGCTGGGACGACGTCGGCGTGGCCTCCCGGGCCACCGCCAGGCGCGGGTCGCGTTCGGACCTCGCCTCGGGAACCGGACTCGCGCTCCCCGACGTCGGTTCTGCCGACGACTCGCGCTGCTTCGACCTGTCGGGGGACTCGCCCGCCACCGATGCCTCCTCCATGAGCCGCACGCCCACCGTGCGTCAACCGAACCGACCGAGATAGCCGAGACAGCTACAAAAACAGCTGAAAACAGCCGGTAAATCTCCTACCCGCAGTCCGGACAACGCATCAAACACCGTTGTCCGAACGATGTACCAGTGTCCTGTGTGCGGGCTTAACCCCTGCGGTAGACGAGAACGACATACCTACCGGTTCCACTACGAACCGGTCACGCACCCTCGACAGACCAATGTGAGAGGGGTCACCCTGTCATTCATCCACGCGGGGAGGCATGGATGGGCAGGAGCCGCAGAACACTTCCGGAGGAGCTTCTGCTGCTGGCATTGGACCCGGCCACGGGTACCACTGCGCAGCCGCAGTCGCTCGACCTCGGTCTGGCCGGAGCACAGCTAGTGGAGCTGGCGCTGGCCGGACGGATAGCCCCAGACGGGGATCGTATCGCCGTGGTAGTCCCACGGCCGACTGGAGATCCAACTTTGGACTGCGCGTTGGAGTTGCTGCGAAGGCGTGGCGCTCCCGTGCGTGCAGTGAACTGGATTGGCGGACCCCGACTGGGACTTCGCCAGACCTACCTCTCGCATCTGGAGCGGTGCGGCATGGTGCATGCCGTGGCGGGACAGATGTGCGGGGTGTTGCCCACGACTCGCTATCAGGCGACGGACAACGAGATCAGCCGTGAGATCAGGGCGCGACTCGATTCCGCGATCCGCACCGGCGTTCCGCCGGACCCGCGGACGGCCGCGCTCGCCGCACTGGCGCACGCGGTGGGTCTGGGCAAGCACCTGTATCCGGGTAACGAGGGACGTTCGTCCCGCTCCCGGCTGCGGGACCTGATCAGGCACGACCCCATGGGCGGACTCGTGGCGCACGCCGTGATGGACGTCCAGAACGGTGTGGCCGCACAGCCACGCCGCAGCCCGGCCCCGGCCGGCCGTCAGGCCGCTCCCGGATCAAGGCCACCGGAACCGGCTCGTGGTGTTCCGATGCAGCCGCACCGCGGCACCATGGCGCGCGCCGTGGCTCACTGAGCCGCAGTTCCACGGCACACGCCGGCACCGCGGCGCAGCACCGCACGACCGGTACCACCGCAGTACGCGCACCACACGCACCACACGTAGTACCGCCGCACCGCCAGTCCCCAAGACCCGGTTCGGGAGCCGCTGGTCCGAGCGGGGTGGAGTTGACGTAACGTCACTCCACCCCGCTCGGCCGCATCTACGGACACCGCGGGAAACCGGAACCTGGCTCGTACCTGCCGCATATCCACCGTTTCCCAGCGGTAGAAACCACCTTGGTGGCAGTCTGCTCAACAGCAGATACGCAAAGTCGCAAGCAGTGGGCAGCAAGTAGCGGCAAGTAGAGCAAGCAGTGGCAAGCAGAGGCATGCAGCCGGAGGTGCACGTTCCCGTGGCGTCAAGTGTCAATCCCACCGTCAGGCGACGCCGGTTGGGCCAGGAGTTGCGTCGGCTCCGAGAGCTCAAGGGCATGACGGCCGAAGAGGTCGCCGAGCGGCTGCTGGTGTCGCAGTCGAAGATCAGCCGGCTGGAGAACGGCCGGCGCAGCATCAGCCAGCGTGACGTCCGCGATCTGTGCGGGGTCTACGAGGTCGAGGACGTCCGGATCGTCGACTCGCTGATGCAGATGGCCAAGGACTCGCGCCAGCAGGGCTGGTGGCACTCCTTCGGCGACATCCCGTACAGCGTCTACATCGGCCTGGAGACGGACGCGGCGTCCCTGCGGGCCTACGAACCGCAGATCATCCCGGGCCTGTTGCAGACCCGGCCCTACGCCGAGGCGCTCATCCGGGGAGCGCTGCCCGAGACCTCGCCGAGCGACATCCAGAAGCGCGTCGAGGTGCGGCTGCGGCGGCAGGAACGTGTCTCCGCCGCGGAATCCCCGCTGCGCCTGTGGACGGTGCTGGACGAGGCGGCCCTGCGCCGGGTCGTCGGGGGCCGCCAGGTGATGCGCGAGCAGCTGGAGAACCTCGCCGAGATGTCCCAGCTCCCGCACGTCACCGTGCAGGTGCTGCCGTACGAGGTGGGCGCGCACCCCGGTCTCAACGGCCAGTACGCCATCCTGGAGTTCCCCGACGCGGCGGACTCCAGCGTCGTGTACATCGAGGGTGTCACCAGCGACCTGTACCTGGAGAAGGCGGCCGACGTGCAGAAGTACAGCGTCATGTACGAGCATCTGCGCGCCCAGGCCCTGAACGTGGACCAGTCGCATCAGTTCATCGCGGACATCGCGAAGGAGTACGCCCGCTGAGTGGCCTGCCCGGCGGAAGGGGCCGCACTGTACACCTTCCGCCAGCCAGGATGGAAGCACCAGGGGAATATGCCACCCGGTCGAGTGAATGGCCGCTTCGCCTACCGATGTTGGCGAGTAGCGTCGATCACGCCATCGAGCAACAGGCTTTGGCGCAAACCGTGTTGTCCGTCCGGAGTGTTCGTGGCCGGAGGTGACGCGCGGTGACAGCGACTCATCAACTGGCGTAACCGGAGCAAAAATGGCAATTCAGCAAGGCGCCAACGACAACTGGATCAAGTCCTCGTACTCGGCCGGAAACGGTGCGTGTGTCGAGGTCAAGTCCCCAGCTCTCGCGGCGTTGGCCGTACGGGACTCCAAGACCCTCGACGGCCCCACGCTGGCGTTTCCCGTCGACGCGTGGAACGCCTTCGTGGCCGAGGTCGGCAGGGGGGCTGTCGGCCTCACGTGACGGATGACCACTCCAATTTCATAGATACACCGAAAGAGCCCTCTCGACTGGCCCGCCGTCCCGGCCGAGGGGGCTCGGCCATGCCCGCCGCAGCCGACCACCGCGTCCGTGCCGCACGCGCCGGGCCCGTTCCCCGGCTGTCGGACCGGTCCCGCAGATACCGGGACCGGGCCCTTTCCGCGGCGATCGGGCCCGATCGCCGTGGCTACTGGCACGGGGGCCGATCTACGGCTATTGACACTGCCACGGTCAACGGACGCTGGGTCTCCGGCCGCCGAGCCCGCGCCGCGTCCAACGGGCGGTAGTCATAAGGCAGCCGAGACCGTGCCACATCCAACGGGCGCCAGTCTTGAGGCTGTTGGCCCCTGTCACGGCCAACGGCCGCTGGTTCTACGGCCGCCGACCGTGCAGCGGCCAACCGAGCCGTCTACCGATGCCGAGCCGTGCTGCGGCCAACGGCCAACGGGCCCCGGTCCTAAGGCTGTTGAGCCCCCGCCGCACCTACTGGGACAGATCGGGTTCCACCGGGCACGCCTACTGGGACAGATCGGCTTCCACCGGACACGCCTACTCGGACAGATCTGGTTCCACCGGGAACGCCACGTCGCACACCGCGTCCTCGGGACCCGCAGCGTCCCAGTCCGCGAAGTACACCTCGCGGCACGGACCGGCGTACCGCAGCCCCTCCCCGGCGACCCACTGCTCCACCGCCTCGAACGCGGCCATGATCTGGGGATGCGCCACCTGCGCCTTGGTGATGCGGGTGTACGCCAGCCGCCGGGCCGGTTCCACCCGGACCGCCGTCTGCCGGGTCCGGCCCTGCCGTGCCACCCACGCCCGGGCCGCCGCCTCGTCCGCGACCGGTACGCAGGACTCGGCCGGGCCGTCGCTCTCCATCGACACCTCGGAGTGGTAGACGACGAACGGCGCACCACTCACGCCCCCGCACTCCTCGGCCGCCGCCTCCAGACGTCCCAGCGAGGCCCCGATCCAGGCCGGCAACTCGTCCGCGAGGGTGTGCCGGGTCTCGGTGATCAGCACCTGCTGCGGCACCTCTACCGTCTCGACCTCGAAATTTCCGTACATCTCGGAGCTCCTCCCCGAAAGGCGTGCACGGAGGTACTCGGCGAGCGTGCGCTGCCCGGCGATCCGGGCCTCGACGTCCGTCCAGTACGCGGCGAGGAGTGCGGCCGCGTCCGCCCCGTCCGCCTCCACCAGCTCGGCGATCCGGGCCAGCGGCATGTCCAACTGCCGTAGCAGCGCCACGAGTCGGGCCCGCTCGACCTGGTCGGCGCGGTAGTAGCGATAGCCGCTGGCCGCGTCGACCCGGTCCGGGGTCAGCAGCCCGAGGCGGTCGTACAGCCGCAGTGCCTTGGCCGAAAGCCGTGCCCGGGCCGCGAACGCGCCGATGGTCAGCAGGTCGTCGTCCATCCTCGCATCCTCCGTCACCGGGCGGTTCCTTTCCGCCCGGTGACCAGGACGCTCGGCCCTGCCCCAGGGGCAAGGTCAACACCTTCTCAGGCGAGGGAACCCTCCACCGCCGCCACGACCTCCGCCGACTCCGGCTCGGTCTGCGGGGAGAAGCGGGCCACGACCGTGCCGTCGCGGCCGATGAGGAACTTCTCGAAGTTCCAGCGGATGTCGCCGGTGTGGCCCTCCGCGTCCGCGAAACCGACGAGGCGCTCGTACAGCTCGTGCCGGCCCTCCCCGTTGACCTCGACCTTCTCGGTCAGCGGGAAGGTCACGCCGTAGGTCGCCGAGCAGAACTCGGCGATCTCCTCGGCGCTGCCGGGCTCCTGCCCGAGGAACTGGTTGCAGGGCACGCCCAGCACGGTGAAGCCCTGTGCCGCGTACCGCTCCTGGAGCCGCTCAAGGCCGGTGTACTGGGGGGTCAGCCCGCACTTGGAGGCCACGTTCACCACGAGGACGGCCTGGCCGGCGTACTGCGAGAGGTCCGCCGAGCCGCCCTTGAGCGACCCGATCTCGACGGCGAGGGGACCCGTGTTCTCTGTAGTCGTCATAACCGGATGCTAACTCCGGTAAATGTCGTTCTCGCGAGCGGCCCGTCCCCCTTCGCGTCCACAGGTGGTCTACAGCCCCGCGGCCTCCACCACGACCTCCCCCGCCGCCGTCCGCGAATACAGCACCGAACGCCCCGCCCGCCGCCGCTCCACGAGCCCCGCGTCCAGCAGCACCCTCAGATGCCGGCCCACCGAACCGAGCCCCTGGCCGGTCACGGCGGTCAGCTGGCTGGTGCTCATCGGCGAGGAGAGCAGCACCAGCACCCCGGCCCTGGCGGTCCCCAGCAGCGCGCCGAGGGCCACCGGCACCGGCCGCCCGCGATGGTCGGCGAGCGCCCCCGCACACGGGTAGACGATGGCGTACCGGTCGGGCTCCTCCCAGGACACCCACCCGCCGCTCGCCCCGTTCGCCGTCACCGGTACGAAGACCAGCTCCGCGCCGGAGATCTCCCGCGGCGGATACTCGTGCAGATTGACCTGGAGCCGGTTCTCCCCCAGCCACCGCGTCCGCCCGGGCCGCAGCGCGTCCAGCACGGCCGCCCAGCCGCCCTGGCTCACCTGCGCGGTGCGCGCGACCACATCGGCCTCCAGGACGCGCCGACGCCGCTCCCAGGACGGCCGTACGGTCTCCTCCCACACGTACTCCAGGAGCCGGGCCGCCCGCTCGGGCAGGTCGTCGCGCTCCAGGGCGGCGGGGAGCGGGCCGCGGAGGGAGACCGTGAGATCGGCCCGTGCCGTAGCGGGGGGTGTCGTACGCACGCGTGCGACGGCCGCATCGAAGGGCTCCTGGTTCCTCGGCGCGGGTACGAGGAAGTCGGCGATCCAGGACCGTCCGATGCCTGCCCGCATCAGCAGCCCGGTGACCGGATCACCCGCCAACAGTCGCCGGTATCCCGGCAGTTGGTCCCGCAGCCACGCCTGCTCGCCGGGGTGCGCGGCCACGCCGATGTGCAGCAGTTTCAGCGCGGCGAAGGTCTCGGCGAACGGCGACAGCACGAACCGGCTCCGCGCGAGGGTGTCGGCGTTGATCTGCCACCAACCCATCCGCACCCCCCGGTTGTTTCGCACCCGCGCGAAAGAATACGACTCTCGCGCGCACCCCCGCAGACTCCCCGCATGCGCAGCTACCGCGAGCTCTTCCGCACGCCCGAGTACACGCCGTTCTTCCTCTCCTACGCCGTCCAGAACGCGGCCCAGACGATCGGCGGACTGGCGCTCGCCACGCTGGTCTACCGGGCGACGAACTCGCCGCTGCTCTCGGCGGTGAGCATGTTCGGGCCACAACTCGCCCAGCTGCTCGGCGCGACCCTCTTCCTCTCCGGCTCCGACCGGCTGCCCCCGCGCGCCACCCTGGCCGGCATCAACGCCGCCTTCGCCGTCTGTACGGCCCTGCTGGCACTGCCCGGCCTGCCGATCGGGGCGGCCTTCGGCATCGTGTTCGCGGAGGGCCTGATCGCCTCGCTGGGCGGTGGAGTGAGCGGGGGTCTGCTGAACGAGATCCTGCCCAAGAACGGCTTCCTGCTGGGGCGTTCGGTCTTCAACATGGCCATCGGCCTGATGCAGGTCACCGGCTTCGCGACGGGCGGCGCCCTGCTGGCCCTCCTCTCCCCGCGCCTGTGTCTGCTCCTCGCCGCGGCCCTCTACGCCACCACGGCCCTCGTCGTCCGCCTCGGCCTGACCGCCCGCCCGCCCCGCTCCACCGGCCGCCCCTCGGTCTCGGCGACCTGGCGCACCAACGCCCTCCTGTGGTCCTCCCGCCCCCGCCGCCTCACCTTCCTGGCCCTGTGGGTCCCCAACGGCCTGGTGGTCGGCTGCGAATCCCTCTACGTCCCCTACGACTCCGGCTCCGCGGGCACGCTGTTCGCGAGCGCGGCGCTGGGCATGTTCGCCGGCGACCTGACCCTCGGCCGCTTCGTACCGGCCGCCCTGCGCAGCCGCCTCGACATCCCGCTGCGCCTGCTGCTGGCCGCGCCGTACCTGTTCTTCGCGCTGCGGCCGGGCATGCCGTGGGCGGCGGTCGCCGTGTGCGTCGCCTCCGTCGGCTACGGCGCGAGCCTCGTCCTCCAGGAACGCCTGATGGAACTCACCCCCGGCGAACTCGCGGGCCACGCCCTCGGGTTGCGTTCCGCGGGACTGCTCGCCATGCAGGGCGTCGGCGCGGCCCTCGCCGGCACGGTGGCCCAACTGACCTCCCCCGGAACGGCGATGACCATCATGGCGACCGGATCGGCAGCCGTGACAGGAGTGTTGGCGGCCTGCGCCCGGCAGGACCGGCCGGTGACCGTCCCCGCCGGCGTGTCCTGATCGTTCCCGGGCGGGCGATCCGCACTTTTCCGTGTCCACAGGCATCCTTGACAGCGTCCGTACTGTTTCGCGACGTTTGAGACCTGCCGAACTGTTCGTGTCTCGTCGTACCGTGGAACGAGTAGGCAAGGGCGCGGACGACGCGTCGTGGGGGAAATGTGGGGGGACGGTCGCCCATGCGATCCATGCGATCCAATGGCAAGGCGGACATCACGATCCACAGACCGGAGGAGTTGAACACCTCGCTCCGCCAGGCCTGGCACAAGGCGATGGACGAGTCGCCGGACTACGCGAACCCTTTCCTCGCACCGGAGTTCGCGGACGGCGTGGGCCGCCACCGCGGTGGTGCGCAGGTGGCGGTGCTGCACGAGGGCGGGGAGCCGGTCGGCTTCTTCCCGTACGAGCGCAACCCCTTCGGCGTCGGCCGGGCCATCGGCCTCGGGCTCTCCGACTGCCAGGCTCTGGTGCACCGGCCCGGTGTCACCTGGGACGTCCAGCAACTCCTGCGCGCCTGCGGCCTGTCGGTCTTCGAGTTCGACCATCTGGTCGAGGAACAGCAGCCGTTCGGCCGCCATGTCACCGGTACCTTCGCCTCCCCGGTGATCGACCTCAAGGACGGTGACGGCGAGGTCTCCTACGCCGAGTGGTTGCGCGGCGCGTATCCGGGCATCGCCAAGACGACGCTGAAGAAGGAACGCCGGCTCGGCCGCGACCTCGGCGAGATGCGCTTCGTCTACGACGACCGCAACCCCGAGGTGCTGCACACGCTGATGCGCTGGAAGTCCGCCCAGTACCGCAGGACCGGCCGCATGGACCGCTTCGCCCGCCCCTGGATCGTCGACCTGGTGGACCATTTCTTCCGGGTCCGCGAGGAACACTTCACCGGCGTCCTGTCGGTCCTCTACGCGGGGGACCGCCCGGTCGCGGCCCACTTCGGACCGACGTCCCGCACGCTGTTCGCGGCCTGGTTCACGGCGTACGACCCCGAACTCCGTTACTACTCCCCAGGGTTGATCATGCACCTCAGGATGGCCGAGGAGGCCGGCCGGCACGGCGTCCGCCTCATGGACCTGGGGCGCGGCGACAAGGAGTGGAAGGACTGGCTCAAGACCCGCGAGCTGCGCGTGGGTGAAGGTTTCGCCACCCGCCCCCACCCGGTGGCCACGGCCCACCGACTGTGGCGCCGCCCGGTCCGCGGCCTGCGCAACACGGTCCTGGCCCACCAGTCCCTGCGCGACCCTGCCGACCGCCTCCTGAAGACGGTGGGCGCGCTGCGCACGTCGGGCACGGCGGCGCTCAAGAAGTGACGATGCGGCGACAGAAGTGACGCTGCGGCGACACCGACTCCGGAAGGGGCCCTCGGCGGGAAGGCCGAGGGTCCTTTTCCGTGCTCCTGACCGGCCCCGTCACCCGCACGACAGGCGGCCGTGGTAGACAACGCCGATGATTGGTCGGGCTGTTGACGGATACCCGGCCCGCGGGAGACCGCGCGACAACAGGAAGGGGCAACCCGTGCTTCTGAAGACCTTCCGCTGGTCGTTCGCGGTCACCGCGCTCGGCCTGGCCCTGGGAGTCTGGTACGGCGGCTGGACGGCGTTCGGCGTCATCGCGATCCTGGCCGTCCTGGAGATCTCGCTGTCCTTCGACAACGCGGTGGTCAACGCCGGGATCCTGAAGAAGATGTCCGCCTTCTGGCAGAAGATCTTCCTCACGGTCGGCGTCCTGATCGCGGTGTTCGGCATGCGCCTGGCGTTCCCGGTCGTGATCGTCGCCGTCACCGCCAGGAAGAACCCGATCGACGCGGTCAACCTGGCCCTGACCGACAAGGACCGCTACGAACAGCTGGTCACCGACGCCCACCCGGCGATCGCGGCCTTCGGCGGCATGTTCCTGCTGATGATCTTCCTCGACTTCATCTTCGAGGACCGGGACATCCAGTGGCTGCGCTGGATCGAGCGCCCGCTCGCCCGGCTCGGCAAGGTCGACATGCTCTCGGTCTGCATCGCCCTGATCGTCCTCCTGATCACGTCCTTCACCTTCGCCGTCCACGCCCACCAGCACGGCGGCGCCCACGCGGACAAGGCACAGACGGTCCTCGTCTCCGGCATCGCCGGCCTGATCACGTACATGATCGTCGGCGGCCTCTCCGGCTACTTCGAGAACCGCCTGGAGGCGGAGGAGGAACGGGAACGCGAGGGTGCACGCCCGGCGGTGGTCCTGGCCGGCCAGGCCGCGTTCTTCATGTTCCTGTACCTCGAAGTCCTGGACGCGTCCTTCTCCTTCGACGGCGTGATCGGCGCGTTCGCCATCACCAACGACATCGTCCTGATGGCGCTGGGCCTGGGCATCGGCGCGATGTACGTCCGCTCGCTGACGGTCTACCTGGTCCGCCAGGGCACGCTCGACGACTACGTCTACCTGGAGCACGGCGCCCACTACGCGATCGGCGCCCTCGCCGTGATCCTCATGGTCACCATCCAGTACCAGATCAACGAGGTCATCACCGGGCTTGTGGGGGTCGTGCTGATCGGCTGGTCGTTCTGGTCGTCGGTGCGGCGGAACCGGGCGCTCGCGGAGACGGAGGGGGATGCGACGCCCGTGGACGCGGCCAGGGTTCCCTGACCGCGGGCGCGCCCCGGGTCACGTCGGCATTCCACGCTCCGCCAGGCCGCTCTCGTACGCGATGATGACCAGCTGCGCGCGGTCCCGGGCGTGCAGTTCGGCGAGAAGGCTGCCGATGTGGGTCTTCACGGTCGGCATGCTGATGACCAGGCGGTCGGACATCTCCGCGTTGAACGGGCCGTTGGCGATCAGGACGAGGACCTCGTGTTCGCGTCTGGTGAGGCCCACGAGACGTGGAGCGGGGCGGCTCGGCTCGCCGCGCCGGGAGAAGTTGGCGATGAGGCGCCGGGTGACCGTCGGGGCCAGGACGCCCTCGCCCGTGGCGATGACCCGGATGCCGTCGACCAGCTCGGACGGTGACGCGTCCTTCGGCATGAAGCCGCTGGCGCCCGCCTGGAGGGCCGGGTAGACGTACTCGTCCATGTCGAACATGGTCAGGGCCAGCACCCGGACGCCGGCCGGCGTCTCGTCGGAGCAGATCTCCCGGGTGGCCGAGATGCCGTCGAGCACCGGCATCCGGAGGTCCATCAGGACGACGTCCGGGACGAGTTCACGGGCCAGCCGGACCGCCGTGGCGCCCGCCCGCCTCGCCCACGACCTCCATGCCGGGTGTGGAGTCGACGAGGACCCCGGTCTGTTCCGGTACAGCTCGATGCCGCGGAGGAAATGCGGGCCGTGCCCGACCACGACGTCCGCGCCCTCGTCGATCATGCGGTGGGTGAAGTCCCGCAGGTACTCGCCCGGTGTCTCGGGCGTCGGGCCGGGCTCGTGGGAGTGCACGCTCACCACGACGAGGTCCGCGTGGAGGCGGGCCTCGCCGACCCAGCGGGAGAGCTCGCCGAGGTCGCGCGGATCGCACTCGGTCGTGAAGCCCGTTCGTCCGCAGCACGCCTGACCACATAGGAGCCCGAGCGCGCACGGAGCGCCTTCCCGGGGAGGGAACCCCGGGTCGGCGATGTGGTGCATGGTGCCCCCGGCAGGATTCGAACCTGCGACACCCGCTTTAGGAGAGCGGTGCTCTATCCCCTGAGCTACGAAGGCGGGGTGGCCGCGTAGCCGGCGTACGGCTGTGCCACCGGCGTCAGTGTAGCGCGTGGACCGTTGACGGCCGGCGCGTTGGTGGGAGGCCGACCCGGCTGCCCCGGCAGCAAGCTCCGGGCGTGCCGTCGCAGCACGTTTGTTAAAATTCCCCGGTTCGTTCCTTCGGGTCGACACCTCCGGTCATCCAGCAACCGGACCGGGTGTCGACCCTTTTTGATGCCCCGAGCCGGTTCCGCTTCCGGCACCCCAGCGGCACATCCCAGCAGCACACCGCACCGACGGGCTCCCGCGCCCGCCGGTCCTTCGTCATGGAGTCCGACAGATGACAGACACCACCCTGCCCGTCCCTCAACTCCCGCCCCTCCGGCGGAACTCGGGGTTCCGGAACTTCTGGCTCTCCCGTGCCGTGTCCGGCCTCGGCTCCGCCGTCACCGCCGTCGCGCTGCCCGTCCTGGTGTTCCAGCAGAGCCGGTCGCCGCTGCTGGTGTCCCTGGTCGCGGCGGCCGGGACGCTGCCGTACCTCGCGTTCGGTCTGGTCGCGGGTGCGGTCGCCGACCGCGTGGACCGGCGGACCCTGATGATCGTGACCGACTGTCTCAGCGCCCTGTGCCTGGTCTCCGTCCCACTCGCCCAGGCCCTGCACGCGCTCACGGTCGGACACGTCGTCGTGGTCGCGTTCCTCTCCTCCAGCCTCTCCCTCTTCTTCGACGCGGGCGGCTACGGCTTCGTCCCCGCCCTCGTCGGCAAGGACAGGCTCCCCGACGCCAACAGCGCGCTCTACGGCGCCGAGACCGTCGTCCGCGTCATCGGCAACGGCGTCGCGGGCGTCCTCATCGCCCTCGTCCACCCCGCGGGCACGCTCACCCTCGACGCCCTGAGCTTCGCCGGCTCCGCGCTGTTCCTCCGGGCCGTCGCCAACTCCCCTGCCCGCGCCGCCAGTTCTCCGGGTCCGCGACCCGGTTTCCGGGAGTCCGTCGGTGAGGGGCTGCGCTTTCTGGCCGGGCATCCGACGCTGCGGGTCATGACCGTGGTCGGCACCCTCCAGTCGTTCTCCGGCGGAGCCGTCGTCGGCCAGCTCGTCGTCTTCGCCGACCGCGTCCTCGGCGTCCACGGCACCGACGGACGCATCGGCCTGCTCTACATGGCGTGGAGCGCCGGCGGCATCGGCGGCTCCCTGCTGCTGCCCCGGCTGCGGCGCCGCTACGACGCCTTTCCGCTGCTGCTCCTGGTGCTGCCGGCCGGCGCGCTGCTCGGACTCGCGGTCGTGCTCTCCACCGACTGGCGGATCGCGCTGGTCGCGCTGGCGGCCTGGGGGACCGCCTATCTGGTCGTGCTGGTGAACACGATGACCTACTCCCAGGAGGTGACCCCGGCCGAACTCCAGGGCCGGGTCAACACCACCCGCCGCATGCTCTCCTCCGGCCTGGGCGTCCCGCTCGGCGCCCTGGTCGCGAGCACCGTCACGGTCGCCGCCGGCATCCGGGCCGGCATGGCCACCGCGGTCGCGTCGATCACCCTGGCCGCGATCGTGGTGTGGGTGGTGCGGCTGCGGGGTCTGTCGGAACCGGCCGCCGAGGCGTAGGCGCCACAGGGGTTCGCTCCCGGGCCCGGGCGACGACAGTGGCACAGATGCGCCGCCTGCAGGATCTCGCCGCCGAGGTGCAGCCGTCTGCCGAGCTCTCTCCTGGGCCGGCACGGCAACAGGTGTACGGCTGCGCCAGTTGCCGGATCTCGCCGCCGGGACGTAGCTGTCGGGCGGGCTCTCTCCCAGGCCAGGAGGGCGGCAGTGGTACGGCTGCGCGGTCTCGCGGGACCGCGCAGCCGAGGCGTATCCGTCCCGCGAGCCCCGCCCCCCGGCGTCAGGACCTCGCCACCCGAGTGAACCGCCCCGCCACCCGCAGATCCGCCTCGATCCGCCCCGCGGTCTCCAGCAGCTCGGGCAGGATGTCCGCGACGTACGCGGCCGCCGGCCGGCGTGCCACATGGGTCGCCGTGTTCAGCGCGGCGACCACCCGGCCGGTGCGGTCGCGGACCGGTACGGCGAGTGAGCGCAGGCCCGCCTCCAACTCCTCGTCGACCAGAGCGTATCCCTGGGACCGCACCCGCTCCAGGGCGGTCGAGAGCGCCCCGGGGTCGGTCAGCGTGTGCGGGGTCAGGGGGCGTGGATCGGCCAGGGCCTGCCGTAGCGTCGCCGGTGGGGCGTCGGACAGCAGCACGCGGCCCAGTGCCGTCGCGTAGGCCGGGAAACGGGTGCCGACCGCGATGTTCACGCTCATCACGCGGCTGGTGGCGACCCGGGCCGTGTACTGGATGTCGGAGCCCACGAGGATCGCCAGGGACGCCGACTCGTGGATGCGGGCGGCGAGGGCGGTCAGGTGCGGGGTCGCGAGGGACGGCAGGGTGGTCCGGGACAGGGGTGGGAAGCCGAGGGACAGGACTCGGGGTGTCAGGGTGAAGCGGCGGTCGCCGGACGGGGTCACCAGGCCGAGGTGCTCGTAGGTGATCAGTGCGCGGCGGGCGGTCGCGCGGGGCAGGCCCGTCGCCTGGGCGACCTCCGTCAGGGTCAGTTCGGCGCGGCCCTCGTCGAAGGCCGTCAGGACCGTCAGTCCGCGGGCCAGGGATTCGACGAACTCCCGGCCCAGTTCCTGCTTGGACGCGCCCGTCCAGGTCGCCAGGCCCGAGGGCGCGGCCACCGGGTCCGGCCGGGGTGCCGTGCGCAGGTCCTCCTCCATCGCCTCGACCGCCGTCCGCAGCCGCGGCAACAACGTGGTCCGCAGCTCCTCCGCCGTGTGCCTGCTGGTGTGGCTGACCACGCTGGCCACGCACGCGATCGTGCCGGTGCGGGGGTCGCGGACCGGCACGGACACCGCCGTCAGGCCCGGTTCGATCAACTGGTCGTCCAGTGCCCAGCCGTTCTCGAGGGCCTGCGCGGCCGACCGTTCGAGGTCGGGTGCGGGGGCCGACGGCGAGCGCGGGGGTACGGCGGGGAAGCCGCGGTCCTCCGGGTCCGCCGCGCGGCGCTCGCGCCAGCGGGCCCAGTCGCGCTCCGTCCACTCGGTCGCGAACAGCGGTCCCGGCGCGGTGCGTTCGGCCGGCAGCAGGTCGCCGATGCGGAAGCTCAGGGACATGGCGCGGCGGCGGGTCGCCTGGTGGATGAAGCGGATGCCGTCCCGGTCGGCCACCGCGAGCGACACCGACTCGTCCAGCTCGTCGGCGAGGGCGTCCGCGCGGGCGTCCAGGAGGGCCGGCAGCCGCAGGGCGGCCAGGTAGGCGTTGCCCAGTTCCATGATCCGAGGGGTGAGAACCGCGTCCCGGCCGTCGAGACGGACGTATCCCGTGCGGGCGAGCGTCGCGGTGATCCGGTCGACCGTGGAGCGGGCCAGGCCGGTGGCCCGCTCCAGCCCGCTGAGGCTCAACGTGCCGCCCGCCTCGGTGAGTCGGCGCACCACGGCGACCCCGCGGATCAACGGGGCGACCGCCTCGGCGGGCACGGCTCCGGCACGGTCGTCCAGCGTGGTCTCAGCGGGCATCGGCTCTCCGGTACGGCGATCTCGGCAGCCCTACGGTAAGCCCGCGCCCGATGCGGTCACCGCCGAGCCTGCGACACCCGCTCCAGGAGAGCGGTGCTCCGTCCCCTGAGCCGCGCCACCCGCGTCACCTCTACCGCGTCCGCGTAACCGTCACCCGGTAGTTCCCCGCCGCATCGGCCCCCGTCACCGCGACCCGAACCCCCCTGCGAGGATCGTTGAACGATTCTCCTGCGGTGAACGGCGCGTCCGACAACTCGGCGTGCACATTGGGACTCCGTGTGCAGCCCCCGCTGTCCCGGTGCGCGTCGTACACCTTCACCGGACCCATCCCCGTGTCGACGTCCGCCTCCACCTTGTAGATGAGGACACCGGGGCGGCACACCGCCTCGTCGTTGCCCTCGCGGGTGCGCAGCTCCAGGGCGTAGCCCGTCCGTCGGGAGAGCGGGACGAAGACCAGGCGGGTGCCGTCGCCGCCCGGGCGTTCCAGCGGGGTCAGGGTGTACTCCGAAGTGCCGCTGGCCATCGCGCAGTTGACCTGGGACGGGTCGAGCCAGCCGAGTTTCCACTTGTGCCAGCCCAGGAGGTCGTTGTCGGCGCCCCAGTCCTCGCTCATGATGTCCCAGTGACCGACCGAGCCCCCGCCCTCCTGGGTGTAGAGGTCGGGCAGGCCGAAGACATGGCCGTTCTCGTGGGGGAGGACGCGGTAGCCGGTGCGGGCGTAGGAGCCTGAGCCGTCGTCCTGGCGGGAGTAGACGAAGGAGGCGTTGGAGACGGGGACGCCGTCCGCGACAGGGGCCTCCGTGTTGCCGGCGAACGTCACCGACAGGACGGTGTCGAGGGCGGAGGGGCCCGCGTTCGGGGTGACCAGGACGTTCAGGAGGTCGTACGACCGGAAGTCCACGGTCGGGTCGGCGGCGGTGACGATGTCCTGGACGAGCTGCCGGTACCCGGGGTCGAAGGGCGCGCCGCGCTCTATGCCGTAGGACCTGAAGGGCTTGGGCATGCGGAGCCAGTGGTCGACCGGGGTCTCGGGGCGGTAGTCGAGGCGGCCGTAGGAGCTGGTGCGGAACCACTCCTGGGTCTGCGGGAAGAACTCGTGGTAGCGGTCCATGGCGGTGCCCTGGCCGGGGGCGTCGGAGAAGTCGACCATCAGGGTCAGGGCGTGGACCGTGCCGGTGGAGCGGGAGTAGCCGCCAGGGGTGGGGATGCCCTCGGACATCTCGGTGTCGAGGGGGCCGTTGATCATGCAGGCGCCGAGTGCGGAGGTGCGGGCGAGCGCGATCGGGCCCGCCGCCGTCATGGCGCCCGGGGTGAGGTGTCCGGTACCGGCCGAGGTGCTGACCGCGAGGGTCAGGACGGTGACGGACGCGAGGGCGGCCACGCGGCGCGGGCGTATCCGACGGCTGGGCTGCATGCATGGACCCTTCGCGCCACGGCAGCCGCCGGTCTCCGACTGCACCCTTTCGATCACCCTGTGTCGTGCGGTGCGAGGGCGCGCGCTGGAGGAGACCGACCGTGTGGTCGAGCGGGGAAAAGGGTCCGAACAGGGGCCGAACGAGGTGTGACCCAGGTCACATAAAATGTCCCGCTGAGTGGGAAATAACCGGGGAGCGTTTCCCCGTTTAGCCATGTGTCCGAGCGAAACGGGGAGTGGATCCCCGGATCGCGTCAGCAGTCCCAGACCTTCAGAGCCTCAGGAGCAGCCGTGACGACCGCGACCCCCGTACAGCGAAAGGTGACCCGGCCGCGCGCCGACGCTTTGCGCAACCGGGAGCGGATCGTCACCGCCGCCCGCGAGATGTTCGTCGAGTTCGGCCCGGATGTGCCCCTCGACGAGATCGCCCGCCGGGCCGGCGTCGGCAACGCCACGCTCTACCGCAATTTCCCCGACCGCGACGCCCTCGTCCGCGAGGTGGTCGTCTCGGTCATGGACCGTACGTCGGAGGCCGCCGAGCAGGCGCTCACCGAGACCGGCGACGCCTTCGCCGCTCTGGAGCGCTTCGTGCACGTGTCCGCCGACGAGCGGATCAGCGCGCTGTGCCCGATGATCTCCAGCACGTTCGACCAGTTCCACCCGGACCTGGAAGCCGCGCGGGAGCGGGTCGAGCAGCTCATCGGCGAGGTCATGGACCGCGCCAGGCGGTCCGGACAGCTCCGTACGGACGTGGGCGTCGGCGATGTGATGGTCGCCGTGGCCCAGCTCAGCAGGCCCCCGGCCGGCACCGGCTGCCTCAGCGCCGACCGCTTCGTACACCGACACCTGCAGCTGTTCCTGGACGGACTGCGGGCCCCGGCCCGCTCGGTCCTGCCCGGCACCGCCGCGACCATGGAGGATCTCCGGCAGCCCTGACCGATTAGTTCAGAGCGTCACGCCCGTCTCAACAACAAGCACCGGCTCTCGTCCTCGCGGCGACCACGAAGTGTCACCCGTCGACGAGCCGTCCCCGATCACGTCCTTCTTCCGTATTTTTCCGTCACGAAGTCCCGAAGTGGGTACCACCATGTCTGAAACAGCTCGAAGCGCCCCCGGCGCTCTCGACAAGGCCTCCGAGGCCGCCGAGCACGAAGCCCATGCCAACCGCTGGAAAGCGCTCGCGTTCATCGCGCTCGCCCAGCTGATGGTCGTGCTCGACGCGACCATCGTGAACATCGCGCTCCCGTCCGCCCAGACCGACCTGGGCATCTCCGACGGCAACCGGCAGTGGGTCGTCACGGCCTACGCCCTCGCCTTCGGCGGACTGCTCCTCTTCGGCGGCCGCATAGCCGACCTGTGGGGACGCAAGCGCGCCTTCGTCGTCGGCCTGACCGGCTTCGCCGCCGCGTCCGCGCTCGGCGGTATGGCCACCACCGGCGCCATGATGTTCGGCGCCCGTGCCCTCCAGGGCGCCTTCGGCGCACTGCTCGCGCCCGCCGCGCTCTCCCTGCTCGCCGTGATGTTCACGGACGCCAAGGAGCGTGCCAAGGCGTTCGGCATCTACGGCGCGATCGCCGGTGGCGGCGGCGCCGTCGGCTTCATCCTCGGCGGTGTGCTGACCGAGTACCTCGACTGGCGCTGGACGTTCTTCGTGAACATCCCGTTCGCGATCGTCGCCGCGCTCGGCGCGTACTTCGTCATCCGTGAGCCGGCCGGCGGCCGCAACCGCAACCCGCTCGACATCCCTGGTGTCCTGCTCTCCACCCTCGGTCTGGTCTCTCTCGTCTACGGCTTCACCCGCGCCGAGACCGACGGCTGGGGCGACACCTCGACCATCGCGCTCTTCATCGCGTCGGCCGTCCTTCTGGCCTCGTTCGTGATCGTCGAGTCCAGGGTCAAGGCACCGCTGCTGCCCCTGCGTGTGATCACCGACCGCAACCGCGGCGGCATCTACCTCTCGCTCGGCATCGCCATCATCGCGATGTTCGGCACCTTCCTCTTCCTCACCTACTACCTCCAGGTCGTGAAGGGCTTCACGCCCATCAAGACCGGCTTCGCCTTCATGCCGATGATCGTCGGCATGATGGTCGGCTCGACCCAGATCGGCACCCGCCTGATGACCCGCCTGCCGGCCCGCCTGCTCATGGGCCCCGGCTTCCTGGTCGCCGCGGTCGGCATGCTGCTGATGACGCAGCTGGAGATCGGCTCGTCCTACGCGTCGATCATCCTGCCCGCGATGCTGCTGCTCGGCCTCGGCATGGGTACGGCGTTCATGCCGGCCATGTCCCTCGCGACCCTGGGCGTCGAGCCCCGGGACGCGGGTGTCGCCTCCGCGATGGTCAACACCTCGCAGCAGGTGGGCGGCGCCATCGGTACGGCCCTGCTGAACACGATCGCCGCCTCCGCGACGACCGCGTACATCAAGGACCACATCGCCGGCGCGGGTACCTCCAAGACCCAGCAGCAGCTGATCCAGCTGCAGGGTCAGGTGCACGGCTACACCAACGCCATCTGGTTCGCCGTCGGCATGCTGGTGACGGCCGCGGTCATCGTCTCGGTCCTCGTCAACGCGGGCAAGCAGGGTTCCGACCCGGTCGCCTCCGGTGACGGAGTCGAGGACGAGTTCAAGGTGCCGGTCGTCGCCCACTGACGACGCCCGACCCGGTCGTACCCCCTTCGCACCATCCGTGGCTACGGGGAAGGGGACGCCTCGTAGCTACGGTTCCCAGGAACTGCCCTGGTTCTGCACTGAGTTGAGCGGCTCAGCGGAGCCAGGGCAGATCCGCGCCCGCTTCGTTCGGCTGAAGTCCCTCGGCGACGATCTCCATGATCTCGCCGAGGGACTTCTGCTGTTCCGGGCTCAGCCGCTCGAACAACGCCTGCCGTACGGCGGTCACATGGCCCGGCGCGGTCCGGCTGAGCACCTCGTACCCCGCGTCGGTCAGCACCGCGAACTGGCCGCGCTTGTCGGAGGGACAGTCCTCGCGGCGCACCCACCCGTTCTTCTCCAGCCGCGCGATCGCGTGCGAGAGCCGGGAGCGGGTGATCTTCGCGTTCATGGCCAGCTCGGTCATCCGCAGCCGGCGGCCCGGGATCTCGGCGAGCTGGACGAGGAGGCCGTAGTAGATGTGCGGCATGCCCGCGTCCCGCTGGAGCTGGCGGTCCAGATGGTCCTCCAGGAGGGTGCTGGCGTGCATGTAGAAGCGCCAGACGCGCTGCTCCTCGGCGGTGAGCCAGCGGGGTTCTGCGGAAGTGGGTGCCGTGTTCATGCACTCCACTGTACGAGAGCTCTTCTTGAAGGTTAAACAAATGCGGCGTAAGCTCTCCTCAGGAAGTTTGAGAGTTCAAGCAACGAGTTCGAGTGCCGAGCTCGATCACGGTTCGACCCTGGGGAGTGACCGTCATGTCCACCGCCGCACCGGAGCGCATGCCCGCCCTCTATCTCAGCCATGGCGCGCCGCCCCTCGCGGACGACCCCGTCTGGCCCGGCGAACTCGCCGCCTGGTCCGCCGACCTCCCCCGCCCCAAGGCGATCCTGATGGTGTCCGCCCACTGGGAGGAGGCCCCCCTCGCCCTCGGCGCCACCGACCCGGTCCCCCTCGTCTACGACTTCTGGGGCTTCCCCGAGCACTACTACCAGGTCCGCTACGACGCCCCGGGCGCCCCCGAACTCGCCGAGTCGGTACGGAAGTTGCTGCGTGCCCCGGGCATCCCCGTGCAGGACGTCCCCGACCGCGGCCTCGACCACGGGGCGTACGTCCCGCTCGTCGAGATGTTCCCGGCCGCCGACATCCCGGTCCTCCAGGTGTCCATGCCGACCCTCGACCCGGTGAAGCTCATGGAGATCGGCCGCAAGCTGGCGCCCCTGCGCGACGAGGGCGTCCTGATCGTCGGCTCCGGCTTCTTCACCCACAACCTGGCCGCCCTGCGCCACGCCGGAGGGGGAGTGCCCACCTGGTCCTCCGAGTTCGACGACTGGGGCAGGCGCGCCCTGGAGGCCCGGGACTGGGACGGCCTGCTCGACTTCCTCCACAAGGCACCGGCCGGGCGCTACGCCCACCCGCGCACCGAGCACTTCGCCCCGCTGTTCGTCACCATGGGTGCGGCGGAAGCGGCCGGCGAACTGGACACCCCTGAGTCGCTGAACCCCTCTGTGATCGACGGGTTCTGGATGGGGATGGCGAAGCGGTCGGTGCAGTTCGGCTGAGGCCGCCTGCCTTCGGCTGAGCCCGCGGCAAAAGGCCCTTCCCTTCGGGAAGGGCTACAACTCCTTCTCGTACCAGGCGACATCCCAGTAGCGGCCGAACTTGCGGCCCACCTCCCGGTAGGTCCCCACCGGCCGGAAACCGAAGCGTTCATGCAGCCGCGTGGACGCTTCGTTGGGCTGTGCGATGCCCGCGTACGCCCGGTGGACGTCCTCGGCCGCCAGGTCCGCGAACAGGGCCTTGTAGAGCAGCGTTCCGACACCGCGCCCGCCGGAGTCCGGGGCGAGGTAGATCGTGACCTCGACCGAGGTCGAGTAGGCGGGCTTCGCCCGGTAAGGGCTGGATGTGGCGTAGCCGAGGATTCGCTGTGAGTTTCCTTGGAAGGTCCCCTCGACGGCAACCTTCAGCCGGTATGGACCGTCTTCAGGGTGGGAGAGCAGCCAAGGACGGCGCTCCTCCGGCGTGAAGGCGGCGGTGTCGAAGGTGATCGGGGTCTCGCGTACGTAGTGGTTGTAGATGTCGGTGAGGGCGACGAGGTCATCCTCGACCCCCGGCCTGACCTGCACCTCTGTACGTTCCGACGGCATCATGCCTCCCTTGTGGCCGGACAGGGTACTGCAAGATCAGAAAAATAGGGGAGCGGGTCGGGAATTCTGTCCGGATTCCAGTCGTTGTTTCCATCAGATGCAGGGCACACGAGAAGAGTGCCGAAGCATCCGACGAACACCTGCTGACCCACCATCGCAAGGGAGCACGCATGGCAACCCGTGCCGTCGCCCGTCGTAAGTCCGCCTCCGGCGAGACCTCCGGCGTGGCACGCAGTGTTCGCGCCCATGGCGGCGAGATCGCCGACCGCGACCTGGTCGGCATGTATCTCGACGAAATCGCGCGCACACCGCTGCTCGACGCCGCCAAGGAAGTCGAGCTTTCGCAGACCATCGAAGCGGGCGTGTTCGCGCGCCAGGTCCTCGACGGCGAGGAGGAGTCCCAGGCGGACGCCACCCGCGAAGAGCTGGAGGCCCTGGTCGCCGAAGGGGAGCGTGCCAAGGACGTCTTCATCCGGTCCAACCTCCGTCTGGTCGTGGCCGTGGCCCGCCGTTACCCCCGTAGCGGCCTGCCCCTGCTCGACCTGATCCAGGAGGGCAACGCGGGCCTGGTCCGCGCGGTCGAGAAGTTCGACTACCGCAAGGGCTTCAAGTTCTCGACGTACGCGACCTGGTGGATCCGCCAGGCCATCACCCGCTCCATCGCCGACCAGTCCCGGACCATCCGCCTGCCCGTCCACCTCGTGGAGGAGCTGGGCCGGATCCGCCGGGTGCAGCGCGAGTTCAACCGCAAGAACGGGCGGGAACCCGAACACGCGGAGATCGCCGCCGAGTTGGACACGACTCCGGAGCGCGTGACGAACGTCCTGGACTGGGCGCGCGACCCGGTCTCGCTGAACATGTCGGTGGACGACGACGGCGACACCCAGTTCGGTGACCTCCTGGAGGACACCTCCGCGGTCTCGCCCGAGCAGTCCGTGATGACCCTGCTGCGCAGCGAGGAACTGGACGACCTGATCGGCCGCCTCGACCAGCGCACGGCCTCCATCATCAAGATGCGGTACGGCATGGAGGACGGCCGGGAGCGCACGCTCACCGAGGTCGGCAAGGAGCACGGCCTGACCCGCGAGCGCATTCGCCAGATCGAGAAGCACGCCCTGCTGGAACTGAAGAAGCTGGCCAGCCAGACCGGTTTCGACGCGGCGGCGTAGGAAAGGCCCTGAGCAGCAACCCCTCCGGCGGGGGCGCCGGAGGGGTTGCCGGGGGCGTGGCCGCCCAGCTCTCTGTCGGGCGGCCCGGCAGCCACGGGGCGCGTACGACCCCGGTGCGCACCCGGCCGCGTACGCCGGGTGGCGGAAGACCGCGCAAACATGGCCGCGCAAAGCCGCTTCAACGTGCGGGGCCCTGGGAACAAGACTTCAGGGCCCAGGAGTTGGAGCCATGGGCGGCACCCCGTGACCCACTGAGCCACGTCCCGACGCAAATCCCCCCCCCCGGCGCCGGGACTCTCCCGAGCCGGGCTTCGGCACCTGTCCCCCCAGGCGCCGGGGCCCGGCTCTTTTTCACGCGCGGGGCCCGGCTCTTTCGCACGCGCGGGAGGGGCGGGGTGAGGTGCGGACATGCTGGGACGGCGGGGCACCCCGTACCTGAACACCGGGGTGGCCCGCCGAATGGCAGATTGTGCCACAGCGGCATAGCCTGCCGGTGTGAGCAGCCCCACCCCAGCCCCGGATCCCCGTCCCGACTCCTCCTCCGCACCGCTCTCGCTGACCGAGCGGCGCAAGGCCGAGACCCGGATGCAGATCGCCCGGGCGGCGGCCGGACTCTTCGCCAGACACGGGCTGCGGGCCACCCGCGCCGAGGACATCGCCCAGAGCGCCGGCATCGCCCCGCGCACCTTCTACCGCTACTTCGCCACCAAGGAGGAGGCCGTCGCCCCGCTCTACGCGGCCGGCGCCCAGCGCTGGGCGGACGCGGTGCGCGCGGCCCCGCCCGCACTGTCGGTGCCGGAGGCCCTGGAACACGGGGTACGCCACACGCTGACCCCCGGAGTGGGCGTCTCCACGACCTCCTGGACCTGGGCGCGCACCCTGATCGGCATGGCGGAGTCCAGCCCCGGCCTGCGCAGGGTGTGGGCGGAGGTCTGCCAGGCGTCCGAACGGACCCTGGGCGAGGTCCTGCTGGAACGCGTCACCCACGGCGACCCCGCCCTCGCCGCCGACGCCCCCGACGCGACTTCACCAGAGCTGCGCTTCGCCGCCGCCGTCGCGAGCGCCGCCGTACGGACGGCCGTCGAGGGCTGGGCGACCGGAAAGGAACACCCGGGCACCCTCGCCGGTCCGGCGGAGTCGGCACTGCGGAACCTGCGGGCGCTGCGGGACTTTCCCTGGAGGGAGATCGGGACGGTGCGGGGCGTGGGGTGAGGCGGCCCTACTCCCTCCCCGCCGCCCTGCTCAGCCGTTCCCCCAACTCCCGCACGCAGCGCACCAGTTCCTCCGGTTCCTGCACCGTGAACCCGAACTCCAGCAGGGCCAGCCGGACGGCCAGCCAGCGGACCTCGTCGCCGGTCGTGGCCCGCAGACGGCAACTGTGCTCGTCCAGCGGTTCTGGCGTACCCATCCAGGCCGGAACCCGCGCGGCGACGACGTCGGCGGGCGCGGCGAACGTCACGGAGTACTCGTAGGACGCCTGCTGCCGGTACATCGACTGCCGCAGATACTCCGCCGCGCTCCCCGTCGGCAGCTCGCGCGGCGTGAACCGCGCCCCCGTCGCGAACGGCTCGCTCACCCGGTCGACCCGGAACGTCCGCCAGTCCTCGCGGTCGAGGTCGTAGGCCACGAGGTACCAGCGCCGACCGGTCGAGACGAGCCGGTACGGCTCCGTCACGCGGCGCGACTCCGTACCGTCCTTCGCGCGGTACGCGAACCGCAGCCGCTCCCGGCCGGCCACCGTCGAGGCCATCACGGTCAGCGTCTCGGGCGCGATGCTCGCCCCGTCGCCACTGGTCAGCGGGGTGGTGGCGGCCTGGAGGGTGGCGACCCGGTGCCGCAGCCGCGAGGGGAGGACCTGCTCCAGCTTGGCCAGCGCCCGTACGGACGCCTCGTCCACCCCCTCGACCGCGTGCCCGGCGCCCGCCCGCAGTCCGACCGCGATGGCCACCGCCTCCTCGTCGTCCAGGACGAGCGGCGGCATCGCCTTGCCCGCGACCAGCCGGTAGCCGCCGTCGGCGCCCAGCGTCGCCTGCACCGGGTAGCCGAGTTCGCGGAGCCGGTCGATGTCCCGGCGGACCGTGCGGCGGGAGACCCCGAGCCGGTCGGCCAGCTCGCCGCCGGGCCACTCGCGGGGCGTCTGGAGGAGGGAGAGGAGCTGGAGGAGCCGGGCCGGAGTGTCCGTCGTCATGGGTTCGAGGATGCCGTAGAACTAGGACACGATCTGACCTAATGGGGTCGTAGTTTCAGGACATGACCTCCACCGAAACCCTTGTGGACAGCCCGGCCCTCGCAGTCCCCGTGGCCGCCGCGGCCGACCGGCGGCGCTGGTTCGCCCTCGCGATCGTGATGACCGCGGCCTTCATGGACCTCGTCGACGTCACGATCGTCAATGTCGCGATCCCCTCGATACAGCGGGACGCGGGCGCCTCCTTCAGCCAGATCCAGTGGATAACGGCCGGCTACGCGCTCGCCTTCGCCGCCGGGCTCATCACCGGCGGACGGCTCGGCGACATCTACGGCCGCAAGCGGCTGTTCCTGCTCGGGATCGGCGGCTTCACGCTCGCCTCCGCGCTCTGCGGCTTCGCCGCGAACCCGGAGATGCTGGTCGCCTCGCGCATCCTGCAGGGCGGGATGGCCGCGATGATGGTGCCGCAGGTGCTGTCGATCGTGCACGCCACCTTCCCGGCGCACGAACGCGGCAAGGTCTTCGGCCTGTTCGGCGCGATCGTCGGCCTCGGCGCGGTCTCCGGACCGCTGCTCGGCGCGCTGCTCACCGAGTGGAACCTCTTCGGCCTCGAATGGCGCCCGATCTTCCTGATCAACCTGCCCGTCGGCATCGCCGGCCTGGTCCTCGGCAGCCGCTTCATCACCGAGTCGAAGGCCCCGCGCGCGCTGAAGCTGGACCTGGTGGGCGTCGCCCTGGTCACCCTCGGGCTGCTGATGCTGCTCTACCCCCTCACCCGGGGCGACGAACTGGGCTGGCCCGCCTGGGGGTTCGTGTCGATGTCCGGTTCGATCGGTGTCTTCTGCGCACTGGTGGCGTACGAGAAGCGGAAGGCCGAGCGGGACGGTTCCCCGCTCGTCGAACTCTCCCTGTTCAAGGTGAAGAGCTTTGCGGCCGGTATCGCCGTGCAGACCGTCTTCGGCGTCGGACTCGGCATCTTCTTCCTCGTCTGGACGCTCTACATGCAGATCGGCCTCGGCTGGAGCCCGCTGAGGGCGGGGCTGACCGGCGTACCGTTCTCGATCGCCTGCTCGGTGGCGGCCGGGATGTCCGTGCAGAAGCTGGTGCCGCGCGTCGGCGGACGCAACGTCCTCCAGGCCGGTGCGCTGGTGATGGTGGCGGGTGTGCTGCTCTACCTCTGGGAGGCCGACCGGTACCGACTGGCCATCGCCTCCTGGCAGATGGCGCTCCCGCTGGTCGTGATGGGCGCCGGCATGGGCCTGATCTTCGCCCCGCTGACCGACACGATCCTCTCCGAGGTGCCGCGCGAGTACGCCGGTTCCGCGTCCGGACTCATCAACACCGTGCAGCAGATGGGCAACGCGCTGGGGCTCGGGCTGGTGTCGGTGGTCTTCTTCGGCTCGATCGGCGATCGGCTGACCCGGGCCGAGGTGGGCCCGGCGTTCGTCAACGCCTTCCAGAACGCGCTGGGTTGGGTGGCCGCGGTGATGGGCCTGATCTTCCTGCTGATGTTCGCGCTGCCGGGGAGGGCGGCTGCGGGTGAGGCGGCGGCCAAGGCGGCTACCTCCGACGGGAGTTGACGCTCTCCGCCGATCCGCCGATGCCGTCCGCCGACGCACCGCAGTCGAGCGCCCCGCCCCGAGGCCGTACCGGGGGCGGGGCGCTCGGCGTGAGTCGTCGGAGTTGGCGTACGCCGGTGCGCGAAGGGAGGCGCACGCCGGGCCGGTCCGACGGCGGACCCGGTACCGAACGCCATGCTCTGTACGGAAATCATGGCTTCTGGACCGGACGCTCCGGCTTCGGGGTGGCCCCGGGCGCTCAACTCGGCGGCTCCACAAGAAAACTGACAGGGTGAAAGGTGGGGCGGGAGTGGGGCTGGGGGGTGTGAGGTGATGCGGGCGGGCGCTGATGCCCTTATCCACTAGTCGATATTTGATGATGTGCTGTGGTGAACCGTCGATTCATGGACGGCAGTCCTTTCCTGGCGGGGATCTCCGTATTCTTTGTCGGTCCGGATTGCTTCTCGGAAAGGAATTGCGGGGGTGTCGTCCGGTTAATTCGCCGGGTGTGCTGTGGGCCGCTTCGGACGTCGGCCGGGAGGGAGTGTCCTGGCCGAATCTGTTGAGTCTTGATCGATTGCCGTCACGTGGGGAAGTCGTCCCACCCCGGTGAGGATAGGGGTGGTCTTGCTCGCGCGTACGCAAAAGGGGTAAAGCGTGCGGCCGGGTGGGACGTCTCGACGGCGTGTGCGGAAAGGGGTGCTGTCGGTGACGTCCCCGAAGGTAGGGGATGTGGGTCGGCCTTCCGGCGCCGGAGGCCGCTTCCTGCCTGATGGGGAGTGACCCAAAGGCGGTCCGTGGTGTTTACTGGGCAGCGGTCTGATCCTGACGGGTCCGGACCTTTCCGGGAGGTCCTGGGGGTGGTGCCCCGGGGCCTCTCGTCTTTGCCGCCCGTTTGTGTGGACGTCATATGTCGCCCGGCGAAGAAGCTCCCCGCTGCGTCTCCCGGGGAACGCGAACAACGGGGATAAGCGGTTTGGTAATTACGCAATGGGTGGCTACTTTTCCATTCGGATTGCGCGCGGGATCCTGTCGTAAAACCCCGTGGCGAGGGGGTTTCGACCATGATCGCTAATCGTCGCGGTGGCTCGGGAATCGCGACTGGCTTATCTCTCGCGACGAGCGGTACGGTCTGTCCCGCTGCTGTTTCCGTCCGCCCGGACTCACCAACCGGGCGATTGCCGTACCTCCCGGAGAGGGAGGCCGGACCCGTCACTCCGGAACCGCGCCGACCGGCGGGGTTCCGGAACCTCAACAGAACAGAGAAACAGGGAAAGGGAATCAGACCCCATGCGTACCGTGATACCTCGCCACCACCGCGTACCGCAGGACGCGTACGCGGGAGCGGGGGAGTGAGCGTGCCCTCGACCGTCGACACCGCGCGCCCGCCCGACCTCCTCCAGGACCACGGGAACCAGCCCGAGGGAAGCTTCCTGCGGCGCCTGGCGGCCGAGGACTGGCACGCGCTGCTGCAGGCCGGCCTGCGCGGCCGCGCCTTCGCGCGCGACGAGCACCTGCCGATCGGCCCGGCCGACGAGAACGTGTACATCATCTGGGACGGCGTCGTACGACAGGACCGCTTCCCGCTGGGCGAGGGGGACGGCGTCCCCACCGTCACCCGGTTCCGGGGCCGCGGCCAGCTGGTCGGCGAGGCCAAGCTCCTCACCGACGACTGCGCCGTCCGCACCAAATGCCTGACCGGGACCCTGGTCGTCCCCTGCCGCGCCCGCTACTTCAACGTCCTGCTGCGCAAGCGTCCCGAGGCCCAACGTGCCCTGCTGCGCAGCCTGGAGGACCGCAACCGCAGCGACGAACTCGTCTACACCATGGCCACCAGGCCACCCCTGGAACGGGTCAGCAGGCTCCTGGCGCACCTCGCCGACACCGCCGGCTCGGCCGGCCCCCGCGCGGACCGCGTCACGATCACCGGCCCGAGCCAGAAGGACCTCGCCGCCGCGCTCCAACTCGCCGTCTCCACCACGGAGAACGCGATCAGGACCCTGCGCTACCACGGGATCGTCGAGGCCGGGTACCGCCGGTTCGTCGTCCACGACGTGGACGCGCTGCGTCACCTCGCCGCCGGGAACTGACGCCCACGCCTGAACGGACAACAGCATGATGACCAGCACCCTTCTGGTGCCCGTCGCCTCCGCCCTCTGCGGGGGTCTCGTCGGCGTTCTGACGTACCAGCACCAGAGACGGGTCTTCGCCTGGACGCGGCGGATCCGTCGCAAGGACGAGACGAACGCCGAATACGACAAGCCCGCCGAGTGGCTCGCCGATCTCTACAAGGCCCAGTGCCGCCTCACGCGCAAGCCCTGCACCGCCGACGACTTCGCCGAGATAGCGCAGACCGGCAACATGATCGAGGGAATAGCCGACACCACCGAGGCCCTCCGGCCCGAGCTGCGGAAAGCCGTCGAGTGCGTGAAGGACTACGTCGCCACCGCCCTGCCGGAGCCGGGTCCGGCAGGGCGCGTCAGTGTCCCGGAGCACCGCGCCCAGCTCGTGCAGGCCATGCGGCAGGAGACCGCGCGGGGTGAACTGGTGCGCGCCGTCCTCGCCGCCGAGAAGAAGATCAAGGACCTGCGCCGCAGCTGATCCCGCCCCCTGATCCCCTCTTCGCGTCACCTCTGCCCGTTCATGTCCACCTCATGCCCGAACCTGTTTACTTTCCAGAAATGTGGGCGTAGCCTCCGAGCGAAACCACAAGTTCGGGCACAGGTCGGAGGCGAACGGACATGTACGCACCGGAGCGGCAGCAGGAGATCCTCCGGCTGGCCCGTGACGGCGGCCGGGTCGACGTCGTGTCGCTGGCAGAGGAGTTCCAGGTCACCGCGGAGACGATCCGCCGCGACCTGAAGGCCCTCGACCGCGCGGGCCTGCTCCGCCGGGTGCACGGCGGGGCCATACCGGCCGGCCGGCTCGACTTCGAGCCGGACCTCGCCGAACGCGAGTCGACGGCAGCCGACGAGAAGGACCGCATCGCCAAGGCGGCCCTCGCCGAACTGCCCATGCAGGGCACGGTGATCCTCGACGCCGGTACGACGGTGGCCCGCCTCGCGGGCATCGTCCCGCTGGAGGCCGAGCTCACCGTCGTCACCCACTCCCTGCCCATCGCGGCCCGCCTCGCGGACCACCCGGGCATGCAGCTCCACCTCGTCGGGGGACGCGTGCGGCACCGTACGCGCGCCGCCGTGGACGCCTGGGCGCTGCGCGCGTACGGCGAGATCCGCGCCGACGTCGTGTTCGTGGCCGCCAACGGCTTCTCCGCCGAGCACGGGCTGACCACGCCCGACCTCGCCGAGGCCGCGGTCAAGCACGCGGCGATGGGCGCCGCCCGGCGCGTCGTGCTGCTCGCCGACTCCGCCAAGCACGGGCAGGAGCACTTCGCCCGCTTCGGCGCCCTGAGCGACGTGGACCTCCTGATCACCGACAGCGGGCTCAGCCCAGAAGACGCCACCGCCATGGAGCGCGGCGGCATGGAAGTAGTGCGCGCATGATCCTCACGGTCACCCCGAACCCGTCCCTCGACCGCACCTACGAGGTCCCCTCCCTGGACCGCGGCGAGGTCATACGGGCCACCGGCGAGCGCATGGACCCGGGCGGCAAGGGCGTCAACGTCTCGCGCGCGGTCGCCGCCGCCGGGCAGCGCACGGTCGCCGTGCTGCCCCTCGGTGGCGCTCCGGGCGCGCTGGTCGCCAGCCTGCTCGACGCGCAGGGCATCGAGGTCGCGCCGGTCCCGGTCGCCGGGGCCACCCGCTCGAACATCGCGCTGGCCGAGGCGGACGGCGTCCTCACGAAGATCAACGCCCCCGGCCCCGAACTGACCGCCGCCGAACAGGAGTTGCTCCTGGAGACGGTCAGGCAGCAGTCCCGTGACGCCGACTGGATCGCCTGCTGCGGCAGCCTCCCGCGCGGCCTCGCACCGTCCTGGTACGCCGAGCTGGTCGCCCGCGCGCACGCCGCCGGCGTCCGTATCGCCCTGGACACCTCGGGACCCGCGCTCATCGAGGCCCTGCGCGAACACCCGGACGTCGTCAAGCCCAACGCCGAGGAACTCGCGGAGGCCGTCTCCCGCCCCCTCGCCACCGTCGGCGACGCCGTCAAGGCGGCCGAGGAACTGCGGGAGCTGGGCGCGGGCGCGGTCCTCGCCAGCCTCGGCGCGGACGGACAGCTGCTGGTGGACGCCTCGGGCGCCTGGTACGGCAGCGCGCGCGTCGACGCCGTACGCAGCAACGTCGGCGCGGGGGACTCCTCGCTGGCCGGCTTCCTGATCGCCGGCGGCCACGGCCCGGAGGCCCTCGCCTCGGCCGTCGCCCACGGCGCGGCGGCCGTCCAGCTCCCCGGCAGCGTGATGCCCACCCCGGCCGACCTCGACCCGGCCGCCGTGACGGTCACGGCCGACGTCCCGGTGGACCTCGTACTCACGGAGCCCGTCGCATGAACGTTTCCACGGCCTCCACGGCGCCCCTCGAACCGGCCACCGGCCGGCGGCACTCCCCGCTGTTAAGCGCCGCCGCCACCCCCACCGCGACCCACCGCAGTACCCCCGTCCCCACCCCCGCCCACCACAACCCCCGGGCGATACGCGTGCGAAGGAGCCCGCGATGAGCGAGATGATCACCGCGGACCTGGTCGACCTCGACCTGTCCGCCGATACCAAAGAGGCGGCGGCACGTGCCCTCGCCGAGCGCATGGTCGCCCAGGGCCGGGTCACCGACCTGGACGGCTTCCTCGCCGACGTGGCCGCCCGCGAGGCGCAGATGCCGACCGGCCTCGACGGCGGCATCGGCATCCCGCACTGCCGCAGCGAGTACGTCACCGAGCCGTCGCTCGCCTTCGGGCGCAGCGCCGAGGGCGTCGACTTCGGCGCCCCGGACGGCCCCGCCGACCTGATCTTCCTGATCGCCGCGCCCGCCGGGGCCGACGACGCCCACCTCACCATCCTCTCGGCGCTCGCCCGGCAGCTGATGAACGCCGAGTTCACCTCCGCGCTGCGGTCGGTGGGCGACGCGGAGAGCGCGGCGGCGCTGATCCGCGGCGACGAGGCGTCCTCCACGAGCGCCGCCGAAGACTCCGCTGCGGCACCGGCGGCGGCCTCCGCCGGTGCCGCGGCGGGCAGCACGGAGACGGCGGGGGAGGGCGACCGTCCGTTCCGGATCGTCGCCGTCACCTCCTGCCCCACCGGTATCGCGCACACCTACATGGCGGCCGAGTCGCTGGAGAACGCGGGCCGGGAAGCCGGTGTCGACCTCGTCGTGGAGCCGCAGGGCTCGGCCGGTTTCACCCGGCTCGACCCGGCGGTGATCGCGGCGGCGGACGCCGTGATCTTCGCCCACGACGTGCCCGTACGGGAGAAGGAACGCTTCGCCGGCAAGCCGACCGTCGACGTCGGCGTCAAGGCGGGCATCAACCGCCCCGCCGAACTCATCACCGAGGTCCGCGGCAAGGCCGAGCGAGGCGAGGTGACCGCCGGCGCGGGCGCCGCCACCCCCGTCGAGCGCGGCGGCGAGCCGGGCGAGGGCTACGGCACGATGCTCCGCAAGTGGCTGATGTCCGGCGTCAGCTACATGGTCCCGTTCGTCGCGGCCGGCGGTCTGCTGATCGCCCTCGGCTTCGCGATCGGCGGCTACGAGATCAAGTCCGCGCCCTCGGTCATGCAGCACTTCGTGTGGACGCAGACCGACAGCTGGGCCGCGCTGATGTTCCAGATCGGCGCCGTCGCCTTCGGCTTCCTCGTCCCGGTCCTGGCCGGCTACATCGCCTACGGCATGGCCGACCGGCCCGGTCTGGTGCCCGGCTTCGTCGGCGGCATGATCGCCTCCACCATCAACGCCGGCTTCCTCGGCGGTCTGGCCGCCGGTCTGATCGCCGGTGGCGTGGTGATCGCGATCCAGAAGGTGAAGATCCCGAAGGCGGTGCGCGGGATCATGCCGGTGGTGGTGATCCCACTGATCTCCACGGTGATCGTCGGGTTCCTGATGTTCGTGGTGATCGGGAAGCCGATCGCCTCCGCGCAGAAGGGCATGACCGACTGGCTCAACGGCCTCAGCGGCTCGAACGCCGTCCTGCTGGGCGCCCTGCTCGGCCTGATGATGTGCTTCGACCTCGGCGGCCCGGTCAACAAGGTCGCGTACACCTTCGCCACCGCCGGTATCGCGGTCTCCAACCCCAGTGACTCCGCGATGAAGATCATGGCCGCGGTCATGGCGGCCGGCATGGTCCCGCCGCTGGCGATGGCCCTGGCGACCACCGTGCGCGGCAAGCTCTTCACCGAGACCGAGCGCGAGAACGGCAAGGCCGCCTGGGTCCTGGGCGCCTCCTTCATCTCCGAGGGTGCCATCCCGTTCGCCGCGGCCGACCCGCTGCGGGTCATCCCGTCCTCGATGGTGGGCGGCGCGATCACCGGCGCCCTGTCGATGGCCTTCGGCGCGACCCTGCGCGCCCCGCACGGTGGCATCTTCGTGGTCCCGCTGATCGGCAGCCCGTTCCTCTACCTGATCGCCATCGCGGTCGGCATGTGCGTCACCACCGCCCTGGTCGTCGTACTGAAGGGCATGCGCAAGCCGTCCGCAGGCAGCACCGCCCCCGGAGCACCGGAGGACATAACCGCCCCGGCGGCGGACGCCAAGCAACCGGTCGCCGCCTAGCGGCTTTTGGACCGCCGTGAGGTGTTCACGGCAACTGCGAGATTCGTCACGGTCCGGGACCACGGTCCCGGACCGTGGTGTCTACTGGAACGCATGCCTGAGCACGTCTCGATCCTCCAGCTGACCGGCGTGGCCGTTCTCGCCCTGGCGACCGTCGCCTGGGTGCTCGGCCTGACCCGCATCCTGCGCCGCGCCCTCGCCGAACCCACCGTCGGGTACACGGCCCACCCGCTCCACGGCCTCCCGGGACAGCGCGACACCGCCCCCCACCTGGAGTCCGTCGAACTGACCCCCGCCGAGCGCGACGCCTTCGCGGGCCTCGTACGACAGCTCAGCGACGGGCGCTGAGCCGGGCCCGGAGCCTTACGAGACCTGCGCCGCCCGCCGCTCCATCGCATCCCGGGCCGCGTCCTCGCTGACGTACACCTCGCACATGTGACGACCGTCCGGCGTGGCCGTGTGCTCGACCTCCCACAGGGAGATCTCCGCGCCGTCGGGCAGCAGGAACGCGTGCTCGTAGAGCGAGAAGCACACCGCCGCGCGACCCGCTCGGTACGGGCGGCCGAAGGCCTGGATGATCTGGTGCGCGAACGCCGTCGCCAGCAGCGCCGCCGTCTCCTCGTCCGGCCGGTCCGGGTTCTCCGCGCGGCGCAGTAAACGGCGCGCATGATCCGCCGAGTTGTCCGCCAGATACGAGTGCCGGGGCTCCGGGATCGGTGACAGGTGCACCAGCACCGGGAGTTCGAAGTCCGTCGTGTCCGGCGGCATCGGCAGCCGCGCGGTCGCCGTCCGCAACTCCTCCTCGTCGACGTACACCTCATGCTGCGCCTCACGGCCCAGCACGGTGTTGTGGACGAGCTCCCACAGGGTCAGCGCCGAACCGTCGGTGAGCAGCCACGTGTGCCGGTACGTCTCCCGATGCAGACCCGCGCTGTGGTGCGCGGAGTGCAGCGAACTGTCGTACGCCAGCGCGCAGTCCAGGACCTGCCGTATCGTCTCGTCCGGCAGCTCGAAGGAGTTCAGGGCACGGCCGAGCAGTCGCGCGAGGTGCTCCTCCGGAGACTCGTGCGACTCGGGTGGTTCGTACGCTGCCGTGTCGTACGGAACGCTCAAGGCTTCTCCCGGCGTTGCTGCATGTCACCTTGTGGGTGCATACCGTAGCCCCTCGGTCGGACATCATTCCTGTGAACCGAGAAAACGTATGCCCGGAAAACGCGCGGGCCGCGCGAGATGTTCCCGCGCGGCCCGAAGATCCGTCAAAACCTGCCGGTCAGGCGGTACTTCCGGCGGTCCACTCGCTCCACGCCAGGTTCCACCCGTTGAGCCCGTTGTCCGGGGCGACCGTCTTGTCGGGGGAGTTCTTCACGATCACGACGTCACCGATCAGCGAGTTGTCGTAGAACCACTTGGCGTTCGTCGCGCCCTGCGCGCCCTGCACGTCCGCGAGACCCACGCAGCCGTGACTGGTGCCGGTCTGGCCGAAGGGCGGATTGGACTTGTCGTACCAGTAGTTGCCGTGGATGAACGTCCCCGACGAGGTCAGCCGCATCGCGTGCGGCACGTCCGGGATGTCGTACTCCCCGCCCAGCCCGACCGTCCGGCTGTTCATCCGCGTCTGCGTGAACTTCTCGGAGATCACCATCTGACCGTTGTACGTGGTGTGTTCCGGGCTGCCCGAGGAGATCGGCAGCGACTTGAGGGTCTGGCCGTCCCGGACGACCGTCATGGTCTGCGTGTTGACGTCGACCGTGGAGACCTGCGAACGGCCCACGGTGAAGGTCACCGTCTTCTTCTGCACGCCGTAGACGCCGTTCGCGCCCTCCACGCCGTCCAGGTCGATCTTCATCGTGACCTTGGAACCGGCCTTCCAGTACTCCTGCGGCCGGAAGTCGAGCCGCTGCGCCCCGAACCAGTGCCCCACGACCTGCTGCCCGCTGCTGGACGTCACCGTGATGTGCGACTGCACGGCCTTCTTGTCGCCGATCACCTTGTCGAAGGTGAACGACACCGGCATGCCCACGCCGACCGTCGTCCCGTTGTCCGGCGTGTAGGTCCCTATGAAGCTGTTGCTCGAACTGACCGTCGTGAAAATCGAGTTGGCCGCGGAGGTCTTGCCGCTCGCGTCCTTCGCGGTCGCCGAGATCTGGTACTTCGTACCGCGCTCCAACTGCTCCTTCGGCTTCCAACTCGCGCCGTTCGCGGAGACCACGCCCTCCAAGGCCTGCCCCGACCCGGCCACCGTCATCTTCACGTCGGTCAGCCTGCCGTTGCTGACCTGCACGCCGGTCGCGTTGATGGACGCGTTCGTCGAACCGTCCTTCGCCGAGATGACGATCTTCGCGGTGGACGTCTTGGCGGAGGTCCCGCCGCCACCCTTGCTGTTGGTGTCGGAATCCGCGCTGGCGTTGCCGCCGCACGCGCTGAGGGTGAGGGTGCCGACCACCAGGGCGGCGATGGCCCCCAGTACGCGCCGCGCTGCTATGTCCGGCGTTGTCACGGGCTGCTCCAGGTTCGTGTGATGTGCGTGATCCGCTGCGATGCGTGGACAAAGAGGGTCCCCGCCCCCGCACGGGTTCCCGCCGTTCCCCACGAACGCCATCCGGTGACAGAACCGCGACAAACACCGGGACGGCTCCCCGGAAACACCGGACGCCCACCACCACAGAGCCCCTACCGCCTCCCGTACAGCTCCTCGTACGACGGCCACGCCCCGCCCGGCCCGTCCACCGACTCCGCGGCACGCACCGCGCGCACGATCGCCCGGGTCACCACGTCCGCGCCGGCCGCGAGGATGTCGTTCAGGGCAAGGGGGTTCTCGGTGTCCAACGGCCGGGCTCCGGTGGCCAGCGCGAACACCGTGTCCCCGTCGTGCAGCAGATGCACCGGCCGTACGGCACGCGCGATGCCGTCGTGCGCCGTTCCGGCCAGCTTCTGCGCCTGCGCCTTGGACAGGTCCGCGTCGGTGGCGACCACCGCGAGCGTGGTGTTCAGCGGAGGAGGCGTGTGCTTTGCCGCGGTCTCGGCGAGACGCCGGCGCGCGACCTCGTGGACGTGCGCTTCCGGATATGTCACGCGCCCCTGGAACAACTCCCCGTACAGGACGCCCGTTTCGGGATCCATGACCGATCCCGCCGCGTTGGCCACCACCAGCGCGGCCACCGTGATCCCCGACTCCAGCACGATGCTCGCGGTCCCGACACCACCCTTCATCGGCCCGACCGCGGCGCCCGTACCGGCGCCCACGCACCCCTCGCGCACCCGCACCCCCGGCCCGCTGATCGCGGCGGCCTCCACCGCGGCCCGCCCGGTGGCCGCGTCCGGCCTGGCCCTGAAGTCGCCGCCCCGCCCCAGGTCGAAGACACAGGCCCCGGGCACCACCGGCACGACATGCGTCGGTTCCGCTCCCACCCGCACCCCGCGGCCCTGCTCCTCCAGCCAGGCCATCACCCCGGACGCGGCGTCGAGCCCGTACGCGCTGCCGCCGGTCAGCACGATCGCCTCCACCCGCTGCACCACGTTGCGCGGATCGAGCGCGTCGGTCTCCTTGGTGCCGGGCCCGCCACCGCGTACGTCCACGGCGGCCACCGCCCCGCCCTCCGGAGCGAGCACCACGGTCGTACCGGTGAGCCAACCGTCCCCCGACCGCGTCGCATGGCCCACCCGCACCCCGGCCACGTCCGTCAATGCGTCAACTGTCATGGAGCTCAGTCTCACGCAGCGCGCGGCGGATCCGGGGACCGGCGGCGCGGTGGGGGCGGTTGTTGGGGTGCTGGTCGGCTGGGTGTCGGGGGTTGTTCCGCTGGTGCTCGGCCAGTTGTCGGGTTTGGTCAGCCCACCTTCGCCGTAGCCTCGGCCCTGCTTTCCGCGCCGGCCGTGAGTGCGGTCAAGGTCGTGCCGACCGCCACCGTCAGCGCCGACACCAGGCCCGCCGCGAGCACTGCCCAGGAGCCCAGGAAGGTGCAGCAGGTCACCAGCAACGCCGAGACCGGAAGCACCAGTTGCTGGGCGACGCCCACCTTGTAGTGACGGGCGTGCAGCGCCCACACGCTGAGCAGATACAGCGCCGTCGGCACGGTCACCGCGGCCGACGCGGCCAGCGTGGAGATGTGCGCCTTGCCGATGGCCTCCGTGACCGCCACCTCCAGCCCGGCGCCGATCGTGGCCGCCGAGGCGAAGATCAGATAGTGGCCGTACCCCCACAGGAACGCCTGCCGGTTGGTCCGGAGATGGCCGTGGATCGGCACCACGAAGTAGATCCACCAGGCGGCGAACACGATCAGCAGCCCACCCGCCGCGATGGGCAGCAGCTCGCCCAGCGCGTCGTGCTCGTCCACTCCAGACTTCACCGCGACCGTGGCCGCGGCGATCGTCTCGCCCAGCACGATGATCGTGAACAGCCCGTACCGTTCCGAGATGTGGTGCGGATGCCACGGCGTAGGGAAGTTTTTCTCCGCGTAGCGCGGCACGCACAGCTCGGCGATCACCATCACGAGGAACACCCAGCCCCGGGCCGGTTCCGGCAGGACCACCAGGCCCGTCCAGCCGACCATGCAGAGCAGCACGCCGCCCGCGTACCGCAAGGCCATCGTCCGCTCCGGCCCGGTGGCGGCCCGTGCCGCCCGCAGCCACTGCGTGGCCATCGCCAGCCGCATGATCACGTAGCCGAGCCAGACGACCAGGTAGTCGTGGTGTTCGAAGGCCCGCGAGACCCCGGCCGCGAGAACCAGGACGCCGGAGATCTGCACCAGGGTCACGACCCGGTAGAGCACGTCGTCGTTGTCGTAGGCCGAGGCGAACCAGGAGAAGTTCATCCAGGCCCACCAGATCGCGAAGAACTGCATCGCGTAACTGAGGACGCCCTGCCCCGCGTGCCCCTCGGCGACGGCGTGCGCCAGCTGGACGCCCGCCTGCGCGATGGCCACGACGAAACACAGGTCGAAGAAGAGCTCCAGCGGCGAGGCGACCCGGTGCGGTTCGTCCCGGCCGCGGGCGACGAGCGGGCGCAGGGGTCTCGGAATCTCGGACGTCATGCGGACAAGCACAGCAGATAGCGGCGGGGATTTCAGAGGCGGCCGGTTCGACCGGCACCGACCGCTCGGCCCGCGGCGGCGTCAGGCGCCCTCTCGGCCGTACCCTGGAGGTATGAGTACCGCCCCCGCCCCCGAGCCGCGCGACCCGATCGGCCCGAAGCCCGCGCTGGTCTTCGACGACCCCTTGAGCCGGCCCTCCTCGGACGACACGGATCGCGGGTGGGGCGAGCGGACCGATGGCGAGGGCGGCGCCGCCGACCTCAAGCGCTTCCTCGACGAGAAGCCGCCCCACCACATCTGAGCCGTCGGCTGCGCCCGCGTCCGAGCCGCCAGCTGCCGCCGCGTCCGGGCTGTCGGCTACGGCTCCCGATGTCCGTCGCCGCGCTGGGCGACGAGCGCGTCGCGGATCTCCTTGAGGACCTCCAGCTCGGTGATCTCGAGGACCTCGTGGGTGCCTTCCTTGGCCTTGCGCTGGGCCTCCACCCGGGCCAGGTACTTCGACATCGGCAGGACCATCAGGAAGTAGACCACCGCTGCGGTGATCACGAAGCTGAGGGCGGCGCCCAGGACCGAGCCCCACATCAGCTGGATGCCCTTGTCGCCCGAGCAACTGTCGCTCAGGCACGAACTGTAGCTGTCGAGGTTCTGTGTGCCGATCGCGCCGACGAGCGGGTTGATGAGCCCCTTCACCACCGAGTTGACGATGTTCGTGAAGGCGGCGCCGATGACCACCGCGACTGCCAGATCGACGACGTTCCCGCGCATCAGGAAGGTCTTGAACCCCTGCCAGACGCCCAGTTCCTTCTTCTTCTCGCTCAACTCGGAGCCTCTTCTCGCACGCGCACGGTGTGGAACGAACAGCTCCGCAACCTACGTCAAGGCGTGGCCGCCGTGTCCAATTCGGTAGCTCGAACGAGGGACTTGACACGAATTCGCGCAGGCGCCGGAAGGCGCTGCTCACGATACGAAGAGCGCGGCTCAACACATCGTCACCGCCAGCCGTGCCGTAGCACTCGCACCGGCCAGCCGCGCCGCCGTGGCACGCGGCACCGACAGCACCACCAACGCCCCGCTGCCGGCCGCCTCGTCGAGCGGCTCGGGGACCTTCGTCACCCTCGCTCCACGCGCGACCACTTCGGCGTCACCGCCCGCAGCCGTGTCCTGTGCCGCGATCACATCGACCCGGTCGCCGGACCGCAGCAGCCGGACGGTGGCGGCGTCGGCGATTCGTACCGGCGCCGACACCCACTCGACCGCCCGGCGCTGCTGCCGTACCGGATCGGCCACCGGATGCCTGCGGGGCCTGTCGCCGTGCCGCGCCTCCGCCGTATCACGCGGGCCCGCCGCGATGAGCGCGACCGCCGTCACCGCGAGGCCGGCTGCCACGGCCCGCCTTTGGTGCCGTAGCAGCCGGCGCAGTTGGTACCACCCGCCGCGCACCCGCACCGGCGCGAAGTGCGGCACCTCGCACGTGGCCGGGGCGTCCGTGCCCAACGGGCGCGGAAAGGAAGGGGAGATGGGAGGAGAGCCGGAAGAGGACGGGGACATGTGGACCACCACCTGCGACGAGGGATCGGTTTGCGGTCCCACGTTGCGGGATTTCGTCGCGGTCCGCCGGAGCCCGTGTGCTACCCGCCGGTTGTGGACAACTGCCTCACCCGAACGGGAAGTTCCGCACCTCCGGACTCCGCTCGACTACGGCAGCTCGAACCCGGGATCCATCCCGCCCAGCGCGTTCGCGCACAGACAGTCCCGTGCCCCGTTCTCCGGCAGCGCGGCCACCGTGTCGAACAGCACGCCCCGCAGCCGGTCCACGTTGGCCGCGAACACCCGCAGCACCTCGTCGTGGGAGACGCCCTCGCCGGTCTCGGCGCCCGCGTCGAGGTCGGTGACCAGGGTCAACGAGGAGTAGCAGAGCTCCAGTTCACGGGCGAGCGGCGCCTCGGGGTGGCCGGTCATGCCGACCACCGACCAGCCCTGGGCCTGATGCCAGAGGGATTCGGCGCGGGTCGAGAAGCGCGGGCCCTCGACCACCACGAGCGTGCCGCCGTCGACCGCTTCCCAGTCCTGTCCGCGTGCCGCCTTCAGGGCCGCCGCCCGGCCGGTCGGGCAGTAGGGGTCGGCCAGGGACACGTGCACCACGTTCGGCACCGTGCCGTCGGGCAGCGGCAGTCCGTCGAAGTACGTCGCGGCCCGGGACTTCGTACGGTCCACAAGCTGGTCCGGCACCAGCAGCGTGCCTGGCCCGTACTCGGGGCGCAGGCCGCCCACCGCGCACGGGCCGAGGACCTGGCGTACGCCCACGGAGCGCAACGCCCAGAGGTTCGCCCGGTAGTTGATGCGGTGCGGCGGCAGATGGTGGCCGCGCCCGTGCCGGGGCAGGAACGCGACCCGCCGGCCGGCGATCTCGCCGAGGAAGAGGGAGTCACTGGGCGGCCCGTAGGGCGTGTCCACCTGGATCTCGGTCACGTCGTCCAGGAACGAGTAGAAGCCGGAGCCGCCGATTACGCCGATCTCTGCGTTCGCCATGAGCAGCACACTAGCGGCCGCCGAAAAGGCGCAGAATCCGGCCTGGGACGGGCGTGGAAACCGGCTCGGAAAAAACCGAAGACCCTGCCGTCGTACGACGACAGGGTCCCGCGGTCGAGAAGTCTCGTGCGGCCTGGGTGCTCTACGCGGCGGAGCTGCTGCTGCCGCTGGAGGAGCCCGAGCTCGACGACTTCGACTTGGAGTCCGAGGACGAGGAAGAGGTCGACGGGGTGGACGGCTTGGCGTCCGTGGACGTCGACGGCTTCGAGGTGGCCGGCGAGCTGCTCGACGAGGAGCCGCGGCTGTCGTTCCGGTAGAAGCCGGAGCCCTTGAAGACAATGCCGACCGCGGAGAACACCTTCTTCAGGCGGCCACCGCAATTGGGGCACTCGGTCAGCGCGTCGTCGGTGAACTTCTGGACCGCTTCAAGGCCCTCGCCGCACTCGGTGCACTGGTACTGGTAGGTCGGCACTGTGTCTTCCTCCTGGCACTCTCACTCAATGAGTGCTAACGAGCGTCCATACTGACCTATTCCCGGGGATCAGTCCACTGCCACCGGCACGCGGTGACCGACGCCACGTGCCACGGTGCGGCTGTGGGGCCGGGTCGCGAGGCGGGACCGGAGCGCGATCAGGGTCCACAGGGCGAGCACCGTACCGGCCATTGGCACCAGGAAACCGGCGCCGCCCCACAGGCGGTCCTCCAGTTGTCCGGCGACGGTGACGGCGGCGGCCTGGCCGAGAGCGACCGCGCCGGTCAGCCAGGTGAAGGCCTCGGTGCGGGCGCCGGCCGGGACGAGTCCCTCGACCAGGGTGTAGCCGGTGATCAGGGCGGGCGCGATGCACATGCCGACCAGGAGGCCGAGGCCGGCCAGGAGCGCCACCGAGTGAGCCGTCCGCAGGGCGGACGCGGTCAGCGCGAGGGCCGCGTAACCGACCAGGAGGCGGCGCTGCGGGGCGACCTTCCAGGCGACGGCACCGCAGACGACTCCGGAGAGCATGTTGCCGGCGGCGAACGTGCCGTAGAGGACGCCGTTGAGGCCGGGTTCGCCGATCGACTCGGTGAAGGCGGCCAGGGAGACCTGCATGCCGCCGAAGACGGAACCGATGCCCAGGAAGGTCACGATCAGTACGCGCACTCCGGGGACGCGCAACGCGGAAACGTGCTCCGCGCGCGCGTGCCCGTCGGCGGTCGCCGTGGGCTGGGTGCCCTTCTGGGCGGCGAAGATCAGACCGCCGGCCAGGGTGAGCCCGGCCTCCGTGACCAGGCCGGCCGCCGGGTTCACGGTGGTGCACAGGGCGGTCGCGAGCAACGGGCCGAAGACGAAGGTGAGTTCGTCGGTGACGGACTCGAAGGCCGCGGCGGTCGTCATGAGGGGCGAGTCCTGGAGCTTCACGCCCCAGCGGGCGCGCACCATGGGCCCGATCTGCGGCACCGAGGCGCCGGTCGGCACGGCCGCCACGAACAGTGCCCACAGGGGTGCGTGGCCGAGTGCGAGCGCGGTGAACGTCAGGCCCGACAGGGAGTGCACCAGGACGCCGGGGATCAGTACGGCCCGTTGCCCGTGGCGGTCGGCCAGGCGCCCGCTGTAGGGCGCGAACAGGGCCATGGAGACGCCGGTGACGGCCGCGGCGGCGCCCGCAGCGCCGTAGGAGCCGGTGGTGTGCTGCACGAGCAGCACGATGGAGATGGTGAGCATCGCGAACGGCTGGCGCGCCGCGAAGCCGGGAAGCAGGAACGTCCAGGCGCCGCGCGTACGCAGCAGCTGCCCGTATCCAGGACGGGATCCCGTCCTGGAGGTGACCGTGGATGCCACGGCCCCGTGCCTTTCTGCCACCTGGTAGCGCGCCCCGTGCGGGGGGCGCCGAGCACTGTCCTCTTGCGCGGAACTGCGGTAGATACCGGTGCCCACTGCGGAGGAGGGGTTCGGCCGCCATACGGTCGCGCCAGCACTGCGTCAGGCAGAGTTGGTTCGATCAGAATGTGCCTTCATCGTACAGGGAGCGAAGCCCGGTGGACCTGTGAAAACGGGCACCACGCGCGCGTTCACCTGCGATTGGTGAACGTGTGAACCGTACGAAACATGCCCTTAATGACCGGCCGCGGCGTTGTCCGTGCCCAGCCACCCCGCCAGCTTCCCGCCTCGGCCCACCGCCCGCAGCCGCCGCTCGGCCGCGTCCCGGACCGGATCCGTCGCCACGACCAGGAGCTCGTCGCCGCGCCGCAGGACCGTCGAGGGCAGCGGAACGAACGATTTTCCATCGCGTACGACCAAGGTGACCGCGGCCCCGGCCGGCAGCCTGAGCTCGTTGACCTCGACGCCGTGCATCTTCGACTCCGCGGGGATCGCGACGGACAGCAGATGCCCGCGCAGCCGCTCCAGGGGCGCCGATTCGATGCCGAGGTCGGCGGCCTCCGGCCCCTCGCCCAGCTTCAGCGTGCGCGCCAGCCAGGGCAGCGTCGGTCCCTGGACGAGGGTGTAGACGACGACCAGGACGAAGACGATGTTGAACACGCGACGGCTGCCGGTGACGCCGTTCACCATGGGGATGGTCGCCAGGATGATGGGCACGGCGCCGCGCAGCCCGGCCCAGGACATCAGCGTCTGCTCCTGCCAGGGCACCCGGAACGGCGTGAGGCTGACCACCACGCTGAGCGGCCGGGCCACCATCGTCAGCACCAGGCCGATGATCAGCGCCGGCCAGACGTCGTCGCCCAGTTCGTGCGGGGTGACCAGCAGGCCGAGCAGGACGAACATGCCGATCTGGGCGATCCAGCCGAGCCCGTCGGCGAAGCCACGCGTGGCGGGCCAGTGGGGCAGCTTGGCGTTGCCAAGCATCATCGCGGCGAGATAGACCGCCAGGAAGCCGCTGCCGTGCGCCAGGGCGCCCGCCGCGTACGCGGTGACGGCGATCGCCAGCACGGCGATCGGGTAGAGACCGGAGGCGGGCAGCGCCACGTGCCGCAGCCCCCAGGAGCCGAGCCAGCCCACCGCGAGGCCGATGGCCGCGCCGATCGCCAGCTCCAGGGCTATCTCGCCCACCAGCGCGTACCAGTGCTCGACCGGGCCCGCCGTGGAGAAGGCGACGACCAGGATGACCACCGGGGCGTCGTTGAAGCCGGACTCGGCCTCCAAAGTGCCCGTCACGCGCGCGGGGAGGGGGATTCGGCGCAGCACGGAGAAGACCGCCGCCGCGTCCGTCGAGGACACCACCGCCCCGATGATGAACGCCTGCCGCCACTCCAGTCCGACCAGGTAGTGCGCGCCCGCGGCCGTGACGCCGACGCTCACCGCCACCCCTACGAGCGCCAGCGTGGCGGCCGACGACAGGACCGGCCTGACCTCGGTCCACTTCGTGCCGAGGCCGCCCTCGGCCAGGATCACGACCAGGGCCGCGTATCCGATGACCTGGGTCAGTTCGGTGTTGTCGAAGTGGATGTCGCCGATGCCGTCCTGGCCCATGGCGATGCCGATCCCCAGGTAGACGAGCAGGCTGGGGAGCCCGCTGCGCGAGGAGATCCGGACCGCCGCTACGGCGACGAGCAGGACGAGCGAGCAGACGAGCAGGAGCTGGTCGAGGTGGTGGACAGTCAGAAGGCTTCCCTTCCTCGGCTGACGCGCGTCCGGGGCGGCAGCACATGTACAGGGGACGCGAGACTGCGGCGCCACGCATCCAAGTACTTCGTTACCTTACCTAACTCTTGACGCTTTCTTGACACTTCCCGAGGCAAGATCGAACGCCCGTCCGCGCTGGTACCCGACTCCGCGTCAAGTCGCTCCGAAGCCTGCGCCTATGGTTGCTCCAGCGCTCAGTCAAAAGCACAGCCCGCCCTGCCGCTCGCGTTAGGACAGCAAGGACAGCGATGCCCCCCAACACCACCGCCTCATCGGGTCATAAGCCCGGCAAGTCCGGCAGGAAAAAGGGGCGCAAAGCCCGTCTATTGGTTCTCGTCCTGGTAATGGCCATCATCGGGGGCATCGCCTACGGCGCCTACTGGTCCGTCAGTACGGTCCGGGCCTCCCTGCCGCAGACCACGGGTTCGATCACCCTCGACGGCCTGTCGGGACCCGTCGACGTCAAGCGCGACAGCTACGGCATCCCGCAGATCTACGCGTCCTCCGACGCGGACCTGTTCATGGCGCAGGGCTACGTCCAGGCGCAGGACCGGTTCTACGAGATGGACGTACGACGGCACATGACCGCCGGGCGGCTGTCCGAGATGTTCGGCAAGAGCCAGGTCAAGGACGACGAGTTCCTGCGCACCCTGGGCTGGGACCGGGTCGCCAAGAAGGAGTACGACACCACGCTGTCGGCCTCCACGAAGAAGTACCTCCAGGCCTACGCCAAGGGGGTCAACGCCTACCTCCAGGGCAAGGACGGGAAAGACATCTCCCTGGAGTACGCGGCCCTCGGTTTCACCAACGACTACAAGCCCGAGAAGTGGACCCCGGTCGACTCCGTCTCGTGGCTCAAGGCGATGGCCTGGGACCTGCGCGGCAACATGCAGGACGAGATCGACCGCGCGCTGATGACCTCCCGCCTCGGCCCCCAGCAGATCGCGGACCTGTACCCGGAGTATCCGTACAGCCGCAACAAGCCGATCGTCACCGTGGGCGAGTACGACGAGTACACCAAGACGTTCAACGGTGGTGACGGCTCCTCCAGCACGTCCACGAGCGGCACGACGGGTTCCACGTCGTCCTCGGCCGGTTCGGCCCTCACGAGCCAGCTCGCGGGCCTCTCGAACGTCCTGGACGACCTCCCGACGGCTGTCGGCGTGAACGGCCAGGGCATCGGCTCCAACTCGTGGGTCGTCGGCGGCGAGCACACCATCACCGGCAAGCCCCTGCTGGCCAACGACCCGCACCTGGAGGCGTCGCTGCCGTCCGTCTGGTACCAGATGGGCCTGCACTGCCGCGCGATCTCCAGCAAGTGCCAGTACGACGTCACCGGCTACACCTTCGCGGGCATGCCCGGCGTGGTCATCGGCCACAACCAGGACATCGCCTGGGGCATGACCAACTCCGGGGTCGACACCACCGACCTCTACCTGGAGAAGCTCTCCGGAGACGGCTACCTGTACGACGGCACGACGAAGCCCTTCACCAGCCGCACGGAGACCATCAAGGTGGCCGGCGGCGCCTCCAAGAAGATCGTCGTCCGCGAGACCAACAACGGCCCGCTGCTGTCCGACCGCAACGACGAGCTCGTGAAGGTCGGCAAGAAGGCCACCGTCGACACCGCGGCCCCGGACAGAGGCGACGGCTACGCCATCTCTCTGCGCTGGACGGCCGAGGACCCGGGCACCACCATGGACGCCGTCTTCGCCATCGACAAGGCGTCCGACTGGAACGAGTTCCGCGCGGCGTCCACGAAGTTCGACGTGCCCTCGCAGAACCTCGTCTACGCCGACACCAAGAACAACATCGGCTACACGCTGCCCGGAAAGATCCCCGTGCGCGGGAAGGGCGACGGCTCGCTGCCGGTGCCCGGCTGGGACTCCAAGTACGACTGGACCGGCTACATCCCGCAGGCCGCGCTGCCGTACGAGTACAACCCGAAGCGCGGCTACATCGTCACCGCGAACCAGGCGGTGATCGACAAGAACAAGTACCCGTACACGCTCACCACGGACTGGGGCTACGGCACCCGCAGCCAGCGCATCACCGATCTGATCGAGTCGAAGATCGGCGGCGGCGGCAAGATCTCCACCGACGACATGCGGCAGATGCAGCTCGACGACAGCAGCGAGATCGCCAAGCTGCTGGTGCCCAAGCTGCTGAAGATCGACGAGCCCGACCCGGACGTGCGCCAGGCGCAGAAGCTTCTGGAGGGCTGGGACTACACCCAGGACGCCGACTCGGCGGCCGCCGCCTACTTCAACTCGGTCTGGCGCAACATCCTCAAGCTCGCCTTCGGCAACAAACTGCCCAAGGAGCTGCGGGTCAAGGGACAGTGCATCTTCGTCTCGCCGGTCGACACGACGGGTCCCGCCGACGAGACCAACCAGAAGGTGCGCGAGTGCGGCGAGCGCGACGCGGACCAGGCGCAGCCGGACGGCGGCGACCGCTGGTTCGAGGTCGTCCGCAAGCTGATGGACGACCCCACGAGCGACTGGTGGACGACCCCCAAGTCGGGCACCCGGCCGGGCGCGAGCAACATGAACCAGCTCTTCAAGCGCGCCATGATCGACGCCCGCTGGGAGCTGACCGCCAAGCTCGGCAAGGACATCGACACCTGGAGCTGGGGCCGGCTGCACCGCCTGTTCCTGAAGAACCAGACCCTGGGCACCGAGGGCCCCGCCATCGTCCAGTACGTCCTCAACCGCGGCCCCTGGAAGCTCAGCGGCGGCGAGGCCACGGTCAACGCCACCGGCTGGAACGCGGCCGGCGGCTACGGAGTGGTCTGGGTACCGTCGATGCGCATGGTGGTCAACCTGGACAACTTCGACAAGTCCAAGTGGATCAACCTCACCGGAGCCTCCGGACACGCCTTCAGCGCGCACTACACCGACCAGACGAGCAAGTGGGTCAACGGCGAACTGCTGCCGTGGTCCTTCTCCTCCAAGGCGATCGACAACAGCACGAGCGACACCCTGGTGCTGAAGCCGTGAGCGGCTGACTCTCCCAAATGGCCCTCCACGCGCGCGTGGAGGGCCATTTCAGTTCCCGGGGAACCGGTGCACACCACCCGGTGTCACCGCCGCCCGCACCGGCCGGTCGTGCGCCTCCGCGGGGACGGACGCGACGACTTCGGAGTCGTACAGCAGCACCACCAGCGCGGGATGCGCGCCCGCCCGCTCCAGCCGCGCCAGCACCCGGTCGTACGACCCGCCGCCGCGCCCCAGCCGCATCCCGCGCCCGTCGACCGCCAGACCGGGCAGCAGGACAACGTCCGCGGCCGTCACCGCGTCCGGGCCGAGCCGCTTCCCGGAGGGCTCGAACAGGGCCATCTTTCCGCCGTGTTGGACCCGTTCGAGCGAGCCCTCGCCGCCGTAGGCGCCCCAGTCCAGGTCGTTGTCCGGGAGGAGCACGGGGAGCAGGACATCGACGTCCCGCGCGCGGAGCGCGTCCAGCAGGGCGAGCGTTCCCGGTTCGCCCCCCACCGAGACGTAGGCCGCCACGGTGCGCGCGTGCGCCAACTCGGGCAGCTCCAGCGCGCGGTCGGCGAGTGCCGTGGCGGATTCCCGCACGTCATCGGCCGTCAACCTGTTCCTCACCGTGAGGAACTCTCGACGCAACATTCGCTTGTCAGGCTCGGGTTCATGTCCTAGGTGACGCACAGGTCCCACCCGTATCCTTTCCAATATGCTCATATGAGAGCGTATTAACCGGAGCCACAGATTCTGCACAAAGGCACCGGATAAGGTTCGGGCATGACTCAGTCGCACCCCAGGATCAGCAAGGCTGTCATTCCCGCAGCCGGTCTCGGCACCAGGTTCCTGCCGGCCACGAAAGCAACTCCCAAGGAGATGCTGCCGGTCGTGGACAAGCCCGCGATCCAGTACGTGGTCGAAGAGGCCGTGTCGGCGGGGCTCGACGACGTTCTCATGATCACCGGACGCAACAAGCGCCCTCTTGAGGACCACTTCGACCGCAACTACGAGCTCGAATCCGCCCTCCAGAAGAAGGGCGACGCGAGCCGGCTGGCCAAGGTCCAGGAGTCCAGCGACCTCGCGACCATGCACTACGTCCGCCAGGGCGACCCCAGGGGCCTCGGCCACGCGGTCCTGTGCGCGGCCCCGCACGTCGGCCACGAGCCCTTCGCCGTCCTCCTCGGGGACGACCTGATCGACCCCCGGGACCCCCTCCTCGCGCGCATGGTCGAGGTCCAGGAGCAGCACGGCGGCAGCGTCGTCGCCCTCATGGAGGTCGCACCCGAACAGATCCACCTCTACGGCTGCGCGGCCGTCGAGGCCACCGCGGACGGCGACGTCGTCAAGGTCACCGGCCTGGTCGAGAAGCCGGAGGCGGCCGACGCCCCGTCGAACTACGCGATCATCGGCCGCTACGTCCTCGACCCCCACATCTTCGGCATACTGCGCAAGACCGAGCCGGGCCGCGGCGGCGAGATCCAGCTCACCGACGCCCTCCAGCAGTTGGCCACCGACGAGAAGGTCGGCGGCCCCGTGCACGGCGTCGTCTTCAAGGGCCGCCGCTATGACACCGGCGACCGGGGCGACTATCTGCGTGCCATTGTCAGACTCGCGTGCGAACGTGAAGACCTGGGCCCGGACTTCCGCGCCTGGCTTCGCAGTTACGTAGCCGAGGAGATGTAGCAACGTTGAGCACCGCCGCGAACCGCACCACGGGACCCGACCACCTCTGGACGGTGGACGAGCACCTGGAGGACATCCTCGCGACCGTCCGCCCTCTGGAACCCATCGAGCTGCAACTGCTCGACGCCCAGGGCTGTGTCCTGGTCGAGGACATCACGGTGCCGGTCTCGCTCCCGCCCTTCGACAACAGCTCGATGGACGGCTACGCGGTGCGGGTCACGGACGTCGCGGGCGCGAGCGACGAGTACCCGGCCGTCCTCACGGTCGTCGGTGACGTCGCGGCGGGCCAGGCCGAACCCCTCCACGTGGGCCCCGGCGAGGCCGCCCGCATCATGACCGGCGCCCCACTCCCGCCCGGCGCCGAGGCCGTCGTCCCCGTGGAGTGGACCGACGGAGGCCTGGGCGAAGGACCGGTCACCGGCATGCGCGCCCGCAGCCAGGCCCCCGAGGCGGCCGGCGGACACGTGCACGTCTACCGCTCGGCCGAGGCACGCGCGCACGTGCGCGCGAAGGGCAGCGACGTGAAGGCCGGCGACCGCGCCCTGGACGCCGGCACGATCCTCGGGCCGCCGCAGATCGCCCTGCTCGCCGCCGTCGGCCGCGGCACGGTCCGCGTCCGGCCCCGCCCGCGCGTGGTCGTCATGTCCACCGGCAGCGAACTCGTCCAGCCCGGCGAGCAGTTGGGCGACGGCCAGATCTACGACTCGAACAGCTTCGCCCTCACCGCCGCCGCCCGCGACGCCGGCGCCATCGCCTACCGGGTCGGCGCCGTGGCTGACGACGCCGACACCCTCCGCTCCACCATCGAGGACCAACTCGTCCGCGCCGACCTCCTGGTCACCACGGGCGGCGTGAGCGTCGGGGCGTACGACGTCGTCAAGGAAGCCCTGTCCTCCGTGGGCGACGAGGACGAGGAGGGCGCCGGGATCGACTTCCGCAAGCTCGCCATGCAGCCCGGCAAACCCCAGGGCTTCGGCTCCATCGGCCCCGACCACATCCCGCTGCTGGCCCTCCCCGGCAACCCGGTGTCGTCGTACGTCTCCTTCGAGCTGTTCGCCCGCCCCGCGATCCGCACCCTGATGGGCCTCGACGACGTCCACCGCCCCAGGACCCGCGCCACCCTCACCGCCGACAAGGCGCTGACCTCGCCCAAGGGTCGCCGGCAGTTCCTCCGCGGGACGTACGCCGACGGTGCCGTCACCCCCGTAGGGGGCGCCGGATCGCACCTGGTCGCGGCCCTCGCGCTGGCCGACGCGCTGATCGTCGTCCCCGAGGACGTCGAGTCCGTCGAGCCCGGCACCGAGGTCGAGGTGGTCCTGCTCGGCTGAGCACTCCTGGTTGGCGGTACCGTGTCGCGCACAACACGCCCGGACCGGGAGCGCCGCACAGCATGACTGAGCCTTTCCGGGGGGACACCCCCGGACCCCTTGAGCAGGACCGCCTCACGCACATCGACGACGCGGGCGCCGCCCGCATGGTCGACGTGTCCGGCAAGGACGTGACCGCGCGCACCGCCACCGCCAGCGGACGCGTCCTCGTCTCGCCCCGCGTGGTCGAACTCCTGCGCGGCGAGGGAGTCCCCAAGGGCGACGCCCTGGCCACCGCGCGCATCGCGGGGATCATGGGCGCCAAACGCACCCCCGATCTGATCCCGCTCTGTCACCCGTTGTCGGTGTCGGGTGTGAAACTGGATCTGTCGGTCGCGGACGACTCCGTACGGATCCGGGCCACCGTGAAGACGACGGACCGCACGGGCGTCGAGATGGAGGCCCTCACCGCGGTCTCCGTCGCCGCGCTCACCGTGATCGACATGGTCAAGGCGGTCGACAAGGGAGCGGTCATCACGGACGTACGTGTGGAGGAGAAGACGGGCGGCAAGTCGGGCGACTGGAGCCGGACATGACGCCCGGCGACGCGGCAGGCGGTGCGCCGCTCGCGTCGTACAGCGCCCTGGTGGTCACCGCCTCCAACCGCGCTGCCTCCGGGGTCTACGAGGACAAGGGCGGCCCCTTGATCGCGGACGGCCTCAAGGCCTTCGGCTTCGCTGTCGACGGACCGCAGGTGGTTCCGGACGGCGACCCGGTCGAGGCCGCCCTGCGGGCCGCCGTAGAAGCCGGTTACGACGCCGTCGTCACCACCGGCGGTACCGGCGTCTCGCCCACCGACCGCACCCCCGAGGCGACCCGCGCGGTGATCGACTACGAGGTGCCGGGCATCGCCGAGGCCATCCGGGCCTTCGGCCGGGAGAAGGTGCCGACCGCGGCGCTCTCCCGGGGCCTGGCCGGAGTCGCCGCACGCACACTGATCGTCAACCTGCCGGGTTCCACCGGCGGGGTGAGGGACGGCCTCGCCGTCCTGGAACCCCTGCTGGCGCACGCCGTCGACCAGATCCGAGGCGGCGATCACCCCAGACCCGCCGACACCAGTGGGGGTGCGAGCTGAACAGCCCATCCTGGCCCGCCGTGCTGGTGGACGGCGACATCGTCCTGAGGCCGATAAAACTCCGCGACCAGCGGGACTGGCGCGAGGTCAACCGGCGCAACCGGGACTGGCTGCGCCCCTGGGAGGCGACCATTCCGCCGCCCACGCCCAGCGGGCCGGTCGCACACCGGCCGACCTACCGGCAGATGGTCAGGCACCTGCGCTCCGAGGCGAACGCGGGCCGGATGCTGCCGTTCGTCATCGAGTACCAGGGGCGGCTGGTCGGGCAGTTGACGGTCGCCGGGATCACCTGGGGTTCGATGTGCTCGGGCCACATCGGCTACTGGGTGGACGAGTCGGTGGCCGGACGCGGAGTGATGCCGACGTCCGTGGCACTCGTCGTCGACCACTGTTTCCGGGCCGTGGGACTGCACCGCATCGAGGTCTGCATTCGCCCGGAGAACGGGCCCAGCCGCCGGGTCGTCGAGAAACTCGGATTCCGTGAGGAGGGGCTTCGGCCCCGTTATCTCCACATCGACGGCGCCTGGCGCGACCATCTCGTCTTCGCGCTCACCGCTGAAGAGGTCCCCGAAGGGTTGCTGGCCCGCTGGCAGCGGGCACGCTCCCGGAGCACACCGCACGACAATCCCGCGTAACGGGGAGCCTGTTGGGCCCGGAAGCACGGATCCCCGGAAATGGAATAAGTGTTCGAAAGTGATCGACGGATGACCGCCTTGGGGCAATGAATTCGCCAACTCCGCGGCCTGTTGATCGCATCGGTCACAAAAAAAGCTCGAAATATCAGCCAGATCGTGCGACACACCGGCTCAATTGGCAGATGGCCTCACGCAAACCCCTCTACCGTGTGAGGCGTGAGCAGCAGCGGCCTCATCTACGCAGTCATTGTCGGGGCCTGGGCCGCCTACTTGGTGCCGATGTGGCTCCGTAGGCAGGACGAGCTGAACGAGGCCCGTCCGACGGAACGCTTCAGCACCGCCATCCGGCTGCTGTCCGGACGGGCGGGAATGGAGCGCCGGTACGCCAAGGACCTGCGGGCGCGCTCCACCGAGGAGGGGGAGCCCAGCGCCGTCGTGCCGGACGCCGTCACCGACTCGGTGGACGTCCGGGCCTTCGCCATGCCCCCGGCCCGTCCCCAGGTGCACGCACAGGTCCACCGACCGGGTCCGGACCGGTCGGAAGCGGCGCGGGAAACGGAGCGCGAACCGGCGCGCGAGTCGGCGCGTGAGCCGGGTCGAGAACCGGCGCGCGACCAAGCACGGGACCAGGCGCGGGGTCAGGCCCGCGACCAGGTCCGTGATCAGGCCCGGGAGCAGGCGGCCAAACCGGCACCCCAGCAAGCGTCTGCCCCGGCCCCGGCCTCCGCGCAGGCGTCCAAGTCCGCCCCGGCGTCGGCCCGTAGGCGCGTCCCGGTCGGACGGCGTACGCCCGCCGAGGAAGCCGCCGCGGCACGCGCCCGGCGTGTGAAGGTGCTCGCGCGCCGTCGGCGTACCACCGTGATGCTCTTCCTCGCCTTCACGCTCGGCGCGATCGTCGCGGCTGTCGGCGGGCTCACCTTCCTGTGGGCACCCGGCGTACCCGCGATCCTGCTCAGCGGGTACATCGCCTACCTGCGCTCCCAGGAACGCCGCCGCTTCGCCTACCAGATGGACCGCCGCCAGGCCGAGGCCGCCGCGCAGCGACTGCGCGAGCGCCAGCCGCGCCGGCGCGCGACCGTGGACGCCGGCATCGACGACGCAGAGGAGGGACCCGAACCGGAGACGGACCCCGGGATGTCCGCCCTCGCCGCCGACCGCCGCGCCCTCGTCGAGCAGACCGACCACGCCGAGTGGGTCGACCAGCAGCGCGAGCGGCAGCGCCGGCCCGGCCAGGGCGACAGCTGGGACCCCGTACCCGTACCGCTGCCGACATACGTCACCGCACCGGTCGCCCCGCGCGCGACCTCCGACGTGGACCTCGGGGCGCCCGACGCGTGGAGCTCCGCGCGCTCCAGCTCGGTGGCGCCGGAGCACGAAGCGCAGCCGACGGCCCACGAGGAGGAGGCGGACGGCCTGTCGGACGACGACAAGGCGACGCCGGACGGCCGCACCGACGCCCGCCGCGCCGCCTCCGCCCGCCGCGCCCGTGAGCGCGGCCGCACCCCGCTGTTCGACCAGTACGAGGACGGCGAACGGCCCCGCGCGGCCAACGAGTGACCAGGCAAGGAACGGATTTCCAAGCACCCTGAGGGGGATGCTAGAGTTTCACTCGTTGCAAGGGCCTGTGGCGCAGTCTGGTAGCGCACCTCGTTCGCATCGAGGGGGTCTGGGGTTCAAATCCCCACAGGTCCACACAGCAACAAGATCCCGTCCGATCGGAAGATCGGGCGGGATCTCGTCGTTTCTGGCCTGTACGAAAGGTCCGGGCGCGGGTGGCCGCGCGGCGTGGTGGGCATGCTGCGCGTTCTTGCTTGAGCCTGGGCACGGGGAAGCACGCCGACCGGATTGATCGGCGTGCTGAGCTGTGATGGGGGGCTGTTCGGCGCGAGGTCGGTCAGAGGGCGTGTGGCGATGGTGAGCATGACGGCGAGGAGCAGTGCCTGGGCGACTTGGCCGGGGGCGTCCCGGTGCTGGGGGTTGCCGATGTCGAGTTTCCCGCTCTTGAACCGCCCGTTGGCACCTTCGTCGTGGCTGCGGACGCGACGGTAGGCCTTGATCCAGCGCCTTCATTCCCGAACTGCCCGACGGATGCCTACCAGGTCGTGAAAGCGAGCGTCATCGGATCGGGGCTTGTCTCGCCCGCGTAGTAGCCGCTGCCCGTGTGCAGGAAGAACCGCCCGTCGTCGTACAGCATGGGCTCCTTGGCATCGTTTCTGATCAACGAGTGCAGCGTGCTGTTGAGCGACAGCTCGTTGGGCATCTCCATCAACGTGGTGCTCTTGCCGGTGGCGGGGTCCAGGCGCAGGACCCGGGCGGGGGTGGCGGGTTCGGCCTTCTGCACGGCGACGAGGGCCTTGCCTTCGGCGCGCACCGGAACGAGGGTCGAGTCGTCCGGGGCCGGGAAGCTGCGGATGGCCTTGCCGGTGGTCAGGTCGAAAGCGGTGATCCGGTTGCCCGCCGAGTAGTTGTGGGGGTCGCTGCCGAGGTAGGCGGTGTCGCCGCTCACGACCGTGGCGCCGCAGCCGCCGGTCTCACCGCACCCCGCGACGTAGTCGTCGCCGAGTCGGATGGTGGATTGCACCTTGCCCTCGTCGGAGACGGTGACCAACTGGTCGGCGTCCAGGCCCTCGTCGTTCTGGAGCAGGCCGAGCACGAGCGGCTCACTGGACACCAGCCAGGCGCCCTTGGCCTTCGGCACCTCGTACCGCCACGTCGCTTTGCCGGTGCCCGGATCACGCTCACCGATGCGGAACTTCATGCCGGTGGAGGTCTTGCAGTAGGACAGGGTGAGGAGTTCCTTACCGCCGAGGTGCTCCTCCTGGGTACAGCCGTCGGCCGGGGCGGTCCACGCGGGGGCGCCGGTGGAGGTGTCGTAGGCGGCGGACCCGCCGGGCCAACCGGCCGCCGCGACGGTGTCGCTGATCGCGACGTTCAGCCCGAGCCCGAGGCTGACGCTCTCGTCGGTGATCGGCTTCTCCCACACCTTGACGCCCTTGTTCACGTCGATCACCGCGAACCGCGTGCAGCGACTTTTGACGGTGTCCTTGGTCGCGTGGAACACGACGGCGACGAGACCGGTGGAGGTCACGTTGCGGGAGGCCCCGCAGAGCCCGCCGGAGAGCGGGACGGTCCAGGCGCGCTTGCCGGTGGTCAGGTCGTAGCCGGTGACGGCCTCCTCGGCGCCGGTGGCGTAGGCGCGGGAGGTGAGCCAGGCTCCGGGAGTCTGGACGTAGTCGCTGGAGCTCTTCGGCTCGGGCGGGTCTACGTCCAGGAGCTGACGACCGTTGATGGTGGTCGGGGTGGGCGTGGGGTGCGGGGAGGTGGCGCTCGCCTTGCCGTCCGAGGAGGTGGAGTCGTCGCCGCGGAGCATGAGGACCGTGCCGGTGGCGAGGAGAGCCAGGACGGCGGCCACTGCGCAGAGCACGAACGGCAGGCGCCGTCCACGGGTGGGCGGTTGCTGGGGCGGGGGCGGGAACTGAGGCTGGGCATAAGGATTCTGAGGGTGTGGCAACGGGCCCGGCTGTGGCTGCTGAGGGGGCTGGTAGGGGCCGTAGGACTGAGAGGGCTGAGAGGGCTGATACGGCCCGGCCTGTTGGGGGTACGGGGGCGGCTGCGGAGGACGGCCTTGCGAGGGAGGTGGCAGTGGCGGCTGCGACATGGGGTGCTGTTCTCCTTCGCGCGGGCGCATGGCTACGCGGGGCGCGACTCGGCGTGGATGACCGGAACATGTTCGCAGATGTGATCATCCTGACGCCACGAGGGTGGCCGGGTGCCCGTCGGGTACCAACGCCCTGCCGGGACTGCTGCCGCAGGCACCACGCCCGGCCCACGGGATCGTTCGGGCGTCGGGCCCCCGGCGCAAGCCGCACGGCATGCGGGGAACCGGCAGCGGCAAGCGGCCGACCGGACCGGTGGCCTTCGGGGAGTACCGGCTGCTTTGCGTGACGGACCTGGGCAGCCCATCCCGCAGATCGTGTCCGTTCGCGCCACGCTCCAAGGGGACGGTATGTCCTTCACCTGGCGACACCTCGTACGCCCCGACGGGTCCTTCACCCGCATGGGCAGACCGTGACGGACGTACCGTCGCCGTCCTGACCCACGACGGTGTCCCCTGCGGAGACCCGCATGGCGGAAGCTCCGCAAGCAACAGGATCCCGTCCGATCGGAAGATCGGGCGGGATCTTTGCCTTCCCGGCCCGGGCACCTGTCGCCCGAGGAGCCGACAGGTACCCGATGTCACAGTGCCTTTGCGAAGCACCGGCTGTCGTCGAAGTGGCGGTAGTAGCCGAACTTCACGCAGGGCTCGTAGCCGCTGGACGTGTAGAGGGCGATGGCCTCGGGCTGCTTGGTGCCGGTCTCCAGGACCATGCGGGTGCGGCCGGCGGCGCGGGCGTTCTCCTCCAGGGCGGCCAGCATGCGGCGGGCGAGGCCCCGGCCGCGTGCCTGCTCGACCACGAACATCCGCTTGAGCTCGGCGTCGCCGTCCTCGTTGCCCTCGCCGTTGGCGTCCTGGGAGCGCCAGCCGCCGGTGGCGACGGGTCTGTCGTCCTCGTCGTACGCGATCAGGTAGATGCCGTTCGGTGGCTCGAAGTCCGTCGGGGCGAGCGGGGTGGAGTCGCCGCCGTCGCCGTAGCGGACGTGGTACTCCGCCTGGACCTCGTCGTTCAGCTTCACGGCGTCGGGGTGGTCGAAGGGAACAGTGCGTATCTGCATGGGGAAAACTCGTAGACCTACTCGTCAGCGGGATCCGGGCTCCGTCCAGTGTGCCGGTATCGTGCCGGAGTGCCCACTGTGACCTCGGACAACGTGTCCTGACGACCGGGTCACCTGCCGTGTCGAGGAGAGTGTTTTGCTGACGGTGACCTCTGCCAATGTGAACGGACTGCGGGCCGCCGCGAAGAAGGGCTTCGTGGAGTGGCTCGCCGGGACCTCCGCCGATGTGCTCTGCCTCCAGGAGGTGCGGGCCGAGCCGCAGCAGTTGCCGGAGCACGTCCGTACCCCCGAGGGCTGGCACGTGGTGCACGCGCCGGCCGCCGCCAAGGGCCGCGCGGGCGTCTCCCTCTACACCCGCCGCGAGCCCGACCGCGTCCGGGTCGGCTTCGGGTCGGCCGAGTTCGACGGCAGCGGACGCTACGTCGAGGCCGACCTCCCCGGCGTCACGGTCGCGAGCCTCTACCTGCCCTCCGGCGAGGTCGGCACCGAGCGGCAGGACGAGAAGATCCGCTTCATGGACGAGTTCCTCGCCTATCTGAAGGACCTGCGCGAGCGGGCCGCCGCCGACGGGCGCGAGGTCGTCGTCTGCGGCGACTGGAACATCGCCCACCAGCCCGCCGACCTCAAGAACTGGCGCGCCAACCAGAAGAGCTCCGGCTTCCTGCCGGAGGAGCGCGAGTGGCTGGGCCGGGTCTTCGACGCGGCGGACGGCGCGTACGTCGATGTCGTACGGGCGCTGCATCCGGACGTGGAGGGGCCGTACTCGTGGTGGTCGTACCGGGGGCGGGCCTTCGACAACGACAGCGGATGGCGCATCGACTACCACGTGACGACACAGGGGCTCGCCGCCAAGGCGGTCAAGGGGTATGTCGAGCGGGCGGCGACGCATGACGAGCGGTGGTCGGACCACGCGCCGGTGACGGTCGTCTACGACCTCTGAGGGTCCTGGCCGCGCTGTTGCAGTCGCCGGTCCATCGCCATCGACAGTTCCGCCTCCACCACGCTCTTCGCCAGCGGTCGCAGTCGTTGCAGGTCCTCCGGTGTGCCGCCCTGGGCGAGGACCAGGTCGGCGAAGAGTTCGGCGAGGGACTCCGTGTGGGCGCGGACGCGGCGGCCCGCGTCGAGGACGTCGGCGAGGGGAATGCCCTCGCGGACCAGCGAGGCCGTGACGTCGAGGAGGCGGCGGCTGATGTGGACGATCTCGCTGCCGTCGGTGCCGAGGTAGCCGAGTTCGAGTGAGGCGGCGAAGTTCTCCGGGGTGGCCTGGTCGCCGAAGTAGTCGGCGAGGGCCTCCGGGGTGAGCCGGACCGGGGTCTCCTCGGTGGGGGCGCCCAGGCCGAGGAGTTCGCCGACGTTGCGGCCGTGGTCGAAGGCCTCGGCGAGTTCCGCGATGCCGTTGAGGGTGTGGCCGCGCTCCAGGAGCGCCGAGATCGTGCGCAGGCGGGCGAGGTGGGTCTCGTCGTACCAGGCGATACGGCCCTCCCGGCGGGGCGGGGGGATGAGTTTGCGCTCGCGGTAGAAGCGCAGGGTGCGCACCGTGATGCCGGCCCGCTCGGCCAGTTCCTCCATGCGGTATTCGCGCTTCTGTTCTGCCTTCTCCGCCACCCACGCACCCTACGTCGTACCGTCGGTAACTTTCCGGCTCCCGCCCCCTACCCATGAGTACGGAGCTGCTCTACAGTCCGATTGTGCCAGTGTTCACTGGCGCGGTTGCGCGGTCGTATGGGAGGGCACGGGATGACCGAACACGAGCACGTGCGGGTGGCGGTGATCGGGTCCGGGTTCGGCGGGCTGGGGGCCGCGGTGCGGCTGCGGCGCGAGGGCGTCACCGACTTCGTCGTCCTGGAGCGCGCCGACAGCGTCGGCGGGACCTGGCGGGACAACAGCTACCCCGGGTGCGCCTGCGACGTACCGTCCCATCTGTACTCGTTCTCCTTCGCGCCCAACCCCGACTGGCCGCGCACCTTCTCCGGGCAGGAGCACATCCGCGGCTACCTGGAGCACGTCACGGACGTCTTCCGGCTCCGGCCCCACCTCCGCTTCAACTCCGAAGTGAAGATGATGACCTGGGACGCGGACCGGCTGCGCTGGGACATCGAGACCACGAGCGGCTCGTACTCCGCCGACCTCGTCGTCTCCGCGACCGGGCCGCTCTCCGACCCGAAGATCCCGGACATCCCGGGGCTCGACTCCTTCCCCGGCAAGGTCTTCCACTCCGCCCGCTGGGACCACGACTACGACCTGCGCGGCAAACGCGTCGCCATGGTCGGCACCGGCGCCTCCGCGATCCAGATCGTGCCGTCGATCCAGCCCGAGGTGGAACGCCTCACCCTCTTCCAGCGCACCCCGCCCTGGGTCATGCCCCGCGTCGACCGCGCCATCAGCGGCGCCGAACGCGCCCTGCACCGCGCGCTGCCCTTCACCACCCAGGCCCGCCGCGGACTCCTGTGGGGCCTCAGGGAGTTGCAGGTCCAGGCGTTCACCAAGCGGCCCAACGAACTGGGCATGGTGGAGCAGTTGGCCAGGCGCAACATGGCCCGCTCCATCAAGGACCCGGCCCTGCGCGCCAAACTCACCCCCGACTACCGCATCGGCTGCAAGCGCATCCTGCTCTCCAGCGCCTACTATCCGGCCCTCGCCCGGCCCAACGTCGACGTCGTCACCAGCGGGCTGAGCGAGGTGCGCGGCTCGACCGTCGTCGGTGCCGACGGCAGTACGGCCGAGGTCGACGCGATCGTCTTCGGTACGGGCTTCCACGTCACGGACATGCCGATCGCGGACCGGGTCGTCGGCGCGGACGGGCGGACGCTGGCCGAGGCCTGGCAGGGCGGAATGCAGGCGCTGCGCGGCGCCTCGGCGGCCGGGTTCCCCAACTGGATGACCATCATCGGGCCCAACACCGGCCTCGGTAACTCCTCGATGATCCTGATGATCGAGTCCCAGCTGAACTACATGGCCGACTACGTACGGCAGTTGGACGTCCTGGGCGGACGCGTCGCCCTCGACGCCCGGCCCGCCGCCGTGGACGCCTGGAACCGGCGCGTGCAGGAACGCATGAAGCGCACCGTGTGGAACACCGGCGGCTGCACCAGCTGGTACCTCGATGCCAACGGCCGCAACACCACCATCTGGCCCGGCACGACCACCGAGTTCCGCACGGCCACCCGGCGCGTGAACCTCGCGGAGTACGAGGTCGTGCGGGCGCCCGCCGAGAAGAAGGCCGAGGCCGCCGTATGAGCCGGCTCCTGCACGTCACGTCCGGGCCGTACGCCCCGCCCGTCCCCGTCCGCGAACTCACCGTCACCTCGGCCGACGGCTCCCGGCTGCACGCCGAGGTGCACGGCCCCGAGGGTGCGCCGGCCGTCGTCCTCGCGCACGGCTGGTGCTGCTCCACGGCCTTCTGGGCCGCGCAGACAAGGGACTTGGCGGTCGACCACCGGGTCGTCGTCTACGACCAGCGCGGGCACGGGCGCAGTCCGGCGGCCCTCGCCTACAGCACCGACGCGCTCGCCGACGACCTGGAAGCCGTACTCGAAGCGACTCTCGCCCCCGGTGAGAAGGCCGTGGTCGTGGGGCACTCCATGGGCGGGATGACCGTGCTGGCGGCGGCCGGGCGGGCGCGGTTCCGGGAGCACGCGGTGGCCGTGCTGCTGTGCAGTACGGGCAGTTCGCGGCTGGTCGACGAGTCGCTCGTGGTGCCGATGCGGGCCGGGCGGACGCGGACCCGGCTGACCCGGAAGGTCCTCGGGACGCGGGCGCCGCTCGGGCCGGTCACGCCCGCCGCGCGCCGGATCCTGAAGTACGCGACGATGGGACCCGGTTCCGCGCCGCACATGGTCGAGGCGTGCGCGCGGATCGTGCACGCGTGTCCGAGGACGGTGCGGCACGCGTGGTCGCAGGTCCTCGACTCCCTCGAACTCGACCGCGGGGTACGGGAGTTGGCGGTGCCCACGGTCGTCGTCGTCGGTACGGCGGACCGGATGACACCGCCGGTGCACGCGCGGGCGCTGGTCGCCGCACTGCCGCAGTGCGTCGGGAGCACCGAGCTGACGGGGCTCGGGCACATGACCCCCGTCGAGGCGCCGGAGCTGGTCACCGGGAAGATCCGCGAACTGGCAGCCGCCTACATCGAGTTGGACCCGAGCGATCAGATCAAGGAGGGCGCATGAGCAACAGGGTGAGCCTGGAGGGTCAGGTCGCGGTCGTGACCGGGGCCGCGCGGGGCGTCGGCGAACTGCTCGCCCGCAAGCTCTCCGCGCGCGGCGCGAAGGTGGCGCTGGTCGGCCTGGAGCCGGACGCGCTCAAGCAGGTCGCCGAGCGGCTGCACACCGACAGCGCCTCCTGGTACGCGGATGTCACCGATCACGAGGCGATGGCGCGGGTCGCCGCCGAGGTCAAGGAGCGGTTCGGGAAGGTCGACATCGTCGTCGCCAACGCGGGTGTCGCCAGCGGCGGCCCCTTCGTCGACTCCGATCCGGTCGCGTGGCGGCGGGTGATCGAGGTCAACCTGATCGGTTCCGCCGTGACCGCGCGGGCGTTCCTGCCGGTGCTGATGGAGAGCCGCGGCTATCTGCTGCAGATCGCCTCGCTGGCCGCGATCACGCCCGCGCCGATGATGACCGCGTACTGCGCGTCCAAGGCGGGTGTCGAGGCGTACGCGCACAGCCTGCGCGCCGAAGTCGGCCACAAGGGCGTACGCGTCGGCGTCGGGTATCTGTCCTGGACCGACACGGACATGGTGCGCGGGGCCGATCAGGACGACGTCATGCGGGAGTTGAGGCAGCGGCTGCCGTGGCCGGCCAACAAGACGTATCCGCTGGGGCCGGCCGTGGACCGGATCGTCGCCGGGATCGAGCGGCGGTCGAGCCATGTGTACGGGCAGGGGTGGCTGCGGGGGACGCAGGGCGTGCGCGGGTATCTGCCGGGGATCATCGGCGCGGTGGGGCAGCGGGAGATGCGGCGGTTCGGGGCGCGGCTGGAAGGGATGCGGTCCGGACTCGTCGGTGCAGGTGGGGCCGCGGATGAGGCTGCGCGCGCTACGGAGGGTGACTGATCGAGATGCGCGGGGTGACCGGGCGTGTGAATCTGGTCGAGGCCCGGTCAAGGGCCGTTTCCCCCCACTACGGGAGTGAACCCACATGGGTATGAAGGACCAGTTCCAGGACAAGGCCGAAGAGCTCGCGAACAAGGCCAAGGAGAAGGCGGGCCAGGGGCGCGAGCGCGGGGAGCGCGGCGCGCAGCGGGACGAGATGCCCGAGCGGGGTCAGCAGCGGGACGAGACCTCCGAGCGCATGCAGCGTGAAGAGGACCGGATGGACCAGGACTACGACGTTTAGTCGTTGTCCGATTGCGTGGGGCGCCCTGGGTTTTTGGGGCGTCCCACGTTTCGTTGTCGGGCGCGGGTGCGTCGGGGCTGGGCGCGCAGTTCCCCGCGCCCCCAGGTGAGTTGCCCCTCTGTCTCTCAGGAGCGTGGCGGCAACTTCGGTCTGCTTCTGTCCGGGACGGCCGAGTGGTCCGGTGGGGTTGCCGCGGGATGGATCGCCAGCAGATCCAGGGCCAGCTTGATCGCGTCGTCCAGCTGGGCGTGTCTGCCCTCCGCCCAGTCCAGTGGGGTGCGGAGGATCTCCAGGTCCGGGGTCACGCCCCTGTTCTCCACCGACCAGCCGTAGGCGTCGAACCAGGCCGCGTTCATCGGGACCGTGATCACCGTGCCGTCGCCGAGTTCGTGGCGGCCGGTCATGCCGACCACTCCGCCCCAGGTGCGTTGGCCTACGACCGGGCCGAGCTTCAGGAGCTTGAAGGCCGCTGTGATCATGTCGCCGTCGGACGAAGTCGCCTCGTCCGCCAGCGCGACCACCGGCCCCCTCGGGGCGTTTGACGCGTACGACACCGGTTGGGCGTTGCGGGTCAGGTCCCAGCCGAGGATGGTGCGGGTGAGTTTCTCGACGACCAGCTCGCTGATGTGGCCGCCCGCGTTGCCGCGTACGTCGACGATGAGGGCGGGGCGGGAGACCTCAAGGCGCAGGTCGCGATTGAACTGGGCCCAGCCGGAGCCGCCCATGTCGGGGATGTGGAGGTAGCCGCAGTGGCCGCCGCTCAACTCCCGTACCACCGCCCGGCGTTTGGCCACCCAGTCCTGGTAGCGGAGGGGGCGTTCGTCGATGAGGGGGACCACGGCGACCCTTCTCGCCCTGCCCTCGCCCTCCGCCGGGGTGAACGTCAGCTCCACCGTCGTGCCGCCCGCGCCCGCCAACAGGGGGTAGGGGCCGGTGAGTTGGTCCACCGGGCGGCCGTCGACGTGGGTCAGGACCGCGCCCTCGCGGATGCCCGTGCCGGCCAGTGGGGAGCGGGCCTTGGAGTCCGAGGACTCGCCGGGGAGGATGCGGGCGACCGTCCAGCCTCCCTCCCTGCGGACCAGGTTGGCGCCCAGCAGGCCCTGGCGGCGCTGGTAGTGGGGCGGGCCCTCGTTGCGGCGGGACGGGGTGACGTAGGCGTGGGAGGTGCCCAGCTCGCCCAGGACTTCGCGGAGCAGGTCCGCGAAGTCGTCGGGGGTCGCGACGCGTTCGACCAGGGGGCGGTACTGGTCCAGGACGCCGTTCCAGTCGATACCGCACATCTGCGGGTCCCAGTAGTAAGCACGGATCAGGCGGCCCGCCTCCTCGTAGGACTGGCGCCACTCGGCGGGCGGGTCGACCTCGTGCAGGATGCGGCGCAGGTCGATCCAGACGGTCGAGTCTCCGTCGCCGGACTCCGTCGAGGGCACCGCCCGCAGTTCGTCCTCGTCCACCACGACCAGCCGTGAGCCGTCGCCGCTCACCGCGAACCAGTCGAGGTGGTCGACGAGTTCGGACTTCTTCGCCTTGCTGATGTTGAAGTACTCCAGGGTCGGCCGGCCGCTGGTGTCGTCCGGGTTGGCGAAGGTCTCGCCCAGCGCGCCGGAGATCGGCCAGCGCAGCCAGACCAGGCCGCCGCCCGAAACCGGGTACAGCGCCGAGTACTTGGAGGCCGAGACCGGGAAGGGGGTGACCCTGCTCTCCAGGCCCTCCACCTCCACCGTCACCGCGCCGTCCGCGCCCTCGTCGTCCTCCGCCGCGTCGAGGCCGCCCGCGGCGGGTCGGCCCTCCGGGGTCAGGGCGAAGGGGGAGGGGGTGGCCGAGGAGAGGGGGACGAGGTAGGGGCGGCAGCCGAGCGGGAAGGACAGGTCGCCGGTGTGGACGTCGTAGACCGGGTCGAAGCCGCGCCAGGAGAGGAAGGCGAGGTAGCGGCCGTCCCTGGTGAAGACGGGATTCTCGTCCTCGAAGCGGCCGTTGGTGACGTCCACGATCAGACGGTCCTTCGTCCGGGCCATCTTGATCTGGCGGAGGGAGCGGCCGATGCCCGGGTGGGACCAGGTCAGCCAGCTGCCGTCGGGGGAGAAGGCGAGGTCCCGTACCGGCCCGTTGATGGAGCAAATGAGCTCTGTGACCTCGCCGTTGGAGTCCTCCGTCGCGTCCAGGAGCAACAACCGTCCGTCATGCGCCGCGATCGCCAGACGCTCGCCCGCCGGGTCCGACACCAGCTCCAGTACGCGGCCCACCTCGCCGGAGGCGAGCCGGCGCGGGGCGCGGTCGCCGGTGGCGCGGGGGAGGTAGGCGATCTCGATCGCGTCCTCGCCGTCCGCGTCGGTGACGTAGGCGACCTGTCCGCCCGAGCCGAGCATCTCGGGGAGCCGGACCCGTACGCCGGGAGTGTCGGTGATGGTGCGGGCGGGCCCGTCGCGGTGCGTCAGCCAGTACAGACTTCCCCGTACGACCACGGCGCTCGCCCGGCCCGTCTCGTCGACCGAGATGCCGTCGACGTGCTGGGCGGCGGGGACCTGGTACGTACGACGGCCGGGGCGCGGGCCGCTCAGGCGGACGTCGAGCTTGCGGGGGAGTGAGGCCGCCGACAGGTCGTCGACGATCCACAGGTCGCCGGCGCACTGGTACACGACCCGGGTGCCGTCGCTGGCCGCGTGCCGGGCGTAGAAGGCGTCGTGGTCGGTGTGGCGGCGGAGGTCGGAGCCGTCGTAGGAGCAGGAGTAGAGGTTGCCGATGCCCTCGTGGTCGGAGAGGAAGGCGATGCGGCCGTCGACGAACATCGGGGAGTGCAGATGGCCTTCGAGGTCGGCGAGGAGGCGGCGGCCGTGCAGCCAGAGGCGGCCCATGGCGCCGCCGCGGTAGCGCTTCCAGGCGGCGGGTTCGTGGGGCGGGGTGCCGGTGAGGAGGAGGGTCCGGTGCTCGCCGTCGATGTCGGCGAGCTGGATGTCGGAGACCGGGCCCCAGGGGAGCCGACCGCCGGGGTCGCCGTCGGTGGGGACCTTGTGGGCCCAGGTGAAGTAGGAGAACGGCTCGCCGTGCGAGGCCACCGCGAGGATGTCGGAGTTTCCTGCCCTGTCGGGGGGTGTCCAGCCGCAGACCTGGGTGTCGGGGCTGCCCCAGTAGGTGAGTCTGCGGCCGGGTCCGCCGTCGACCGGGACGAGGTGGATCTCCGGGACCAGGCTCCGCCAGGTCGTGTACGCGAGATGGCGGCCGTCGGGGGAGAAGCGGGGGTGGCCGACCTTGGTGCGGTCGACGGTGAGGCGCCAGGCGCGGCCCCCGCCGTCGAGAGGGGCCAGCCAGAGGTCGTCCTCGGCCACGAAGCTCAGCAGGTCTCCGTTGAGGTGCGGCAGGCGCAGATAGCTCACGTCCCTATGCTTTTCCGCGGGACGGACCGGAGCAACTTATGAAAAATCACCGAGGTGACCCGGCCGGTGACTCAGCACACGTACGAAACGGTTTCGTTTCGTAGAAGGGTGCGCTACATTCGTCATGTACGAAACCGTGTCGTTCGGAGCTGGAAGGTGAGTCGCATGACTGAAGTCGCAACGGCGCGTCGCAGTCGCATCACACCCGAGCGCGAGGCCGAGTTGTACGAGGCCGTGCTCGACCTGCTCCGCGAAGTCGGCTACGACGCCCTGACCATGGACGCCGTGGCCGCCCGCACCCGTTCCAGCAAGGCGACCCTCTACCGCCAGTGGGGCGGCAAGGCCGAGCTGGTGGCCAAAGCGGTGCGGCACAGCAAGCCGGGCCGGCCCACCGATGTCGACACCGGGACACTCCGGGGCGACATGCACGCCATGGTGGCCCGCGAGGACGACTGCCGGATCGAGCAGAACTCCGCGCTGATGCGGGGTCTGGCCATGGCGACGCACAACAACCCGGACCTGCTGCAGGCCTTCCGGGAGCTGCTCGTCGAACCGGAGATGGAAGAGTTCCGCGTCGTCATGCAGCGCGCAGTCGACCGGGGCGAGGTCCGTGCGGACTGCCCCGCGCTGGACTTCGTGGTGCACATGATGATCGGCGCCTTCGCCACCCGCACGGTGATCGAGGACCTGCCGCCGACCAAGGCCTATCTGACCTCGTACATCGACGCCGTAGTGCTCCCCGCACTGGGCGCACCCACCACCTGACACACCCCACACCACCCAGCAAGCCCACCTGACGTAACCGCTCACGTCGTCGGGCCGATCAGCCGTGTCCCCAACCGGCCGGTCACACCTGCCCCGAAGAACCCCACGACCTGACCGGGAGTACGCCCTCGTGGCCACGTTCCTCTACAAAGCCGGCCGGCTCGCCTTCAGGCGACGGCATTTCGTCGCCCTCATATGGATCGCCCTGCTGACACTCGCGGGAGTCGGCGCGGCCGGCGCGCCCGCCGCGGGCTCCACCTCCTTCTCCATCCCCGGCACCGAGGCCCAGAAGGCCTTCGACCTGCTGGACCAGCGCTTCCCCGGCTCCAGTTCGAACGGCGCCACCGCGCGCGTCGTCTTCAAGGCGCCGAGCGGCGAGAAGATGACCGACGCCGCCAACAAGGCGACCGTCGAGAAGACGGTGAAGGAGCTGGCCGACGGTTCCGAGGTCGTCTCCGTCAGCGACCCGTTCACCACGAACGCCGTCAGCAAGGACGGGACGGTCGCCTACACCTCGGTGAAGTACGACGTCGCCGGCATGGAACTCAAGGACTCCAGCAAGGACGCCCTGGAGAACACCGCGGCCCAGGCCCGGGCCACAGGGCTGACCGTGGACGTCGGCGGTGACGCGCTCCAGGCCGCCGCGGAGATGGGCGTCGGCGAGATCATCGGTATCGCGCTGGCCGCCGTCGTCCTCCTGATCACTCTCGGCTCACTCGTCTCGGCCGGTCTGCCGCTGCTGACGGCGATCATCGGGGTCGGTATCGGCGTCGCGACGATCACCGCCCTCGCCAAGACGCTGGACCTGGGCTCGACGACGTCGACGCTGGCGCTGATGATCGGCCTCGCCGTCGGCATCGACTACGCGCTGTTCATCGTCTCCCGCTACCGCGCCGAACTGGCCGAGGGCCGCGAACGCGAGGAGGCGGCCGGCCGGGCCGTGGGCACGGCAGGCTCGGCGGTGGTTTTCGCCGGTCTGACGGTCGTCATCGCCCTGGCCGGTCTCGCGGTCGTCAACGTGCCGATGCTCACCAAGATGGGCGTCGCGGCGGCGGGCACGGTCGTGGTCGCGGTGCTCATCGCCCTGACCATGATCCCGGCCCTGCTCGGCTACGCGGGCCGCAGGATCAGGCCCACCGGCGAGAAGGCCAAGTGGCTGGGCGGCGGCAGCGCCAAGGAGGCGGCCAAGGCGGCCAGGCCCAACATGGGCACCCGCTGGGCGAGCTTCGTCGTACGGCGTCCCGCGGCCGTCCTGATCCTCGGCGTCCTCGGCCTCGGCGCGATCGCGCTGCCCGCCAGCCAGCTCCAGCTGGGCCTGCCCGACGACAGCTCGCAGCCCACGTCCACGACCCAGCGACGGGCCTACGACCTCCTCGCCGAGGGCTTCGGCCCCGGCTTCAACGGCCCGCTGATGATCGTCGTGGACGCCAAGAACAGCGACGCCCCCAAGGCCGCGGTCACGACCGTGACCGACAAGATCAAGACCCTCGACGACGTGGTCTCGGTCAGTCCGGCCATGTTCAACAAGGCCGGTGACACCGCGACGATCACCGTCGTGCCCGACTCCAAGCCGTCGTCGGTCACCACCGAGGACCTGGTCCACTCCATCCGGGGCGAGGGCGCCGGCATCAAGGCCGACACGGACGCGCAGGTGCTGGTCACCGGCACCACGGCGATGAACATCGACTTCTCGCAGAAGCTCAACGACGCCCTGATCCCGTACCTGGCCCTGGTCGTCGGCCTCGCCTTCCTCCTCCTGATCGTGGTCTTCCGCTCGATCCTGGTCCCGCTGAAGGCGGCCCTCGGCTTCCTGCTCAGCGTGCTCGCCTCGCTCGGCGCGGTCGTCGCCGTCTTCCAGTGGGGCTGGCTGGCAAGCCTGATCGGCGTGGAGGAGACCGGCCCGGTCATGTCGATGATGCCGATCTTCCTGGTGGGCGTGGTCTTCGGCCTGGCGATGGACTACGAGGTGTTCCTCGTGACCCGGATGCGCGAGGCGTACGTCCACGGAGAGAAGCCCAGCCAGGCCGTCGTCACCGGGTTCAAGCACGGCGCCCGGGTCGTCACGGCCGCGGCGGTCATCATGATGGCGGTCTTCTCGGGCTTCATCACCTCCAGCGAGTCCATGGTCAAGATGATCGGCTTCGGCCTGGCGGTCGCGGTCCTCTTCGACGCGTTCGTCGTCCGCATGGCGATCGTCCCGGCGGTACTGGCCCTGCTCGGCAAGCGGGCCTGGTGGCTGCCGAAGTGGCTGGACCGGGTACTGCCCAACGTCGACGTCGAGGGCGAGGGCCTGCGCGCCCTCGACTCCAAGGACTCGGATCCCGACGAGGACCGGGAGTTGGTCCGGGCCTGAGGCGGCTGCCGCGAGGCACTGAGGCACCGGACAACTGATCTGCCGCGCCACCGAGTTCGGGTGGCGCGGCAGATCGCGTCGGTGCCAGGGTTACGGCCGTGACAGCACTGGACGAACTGGTACGGCTGCTCGGCCCGTCGCCGGAGACAAGGGATCCGTCCGCCGACGACTGGACCGAGACCGAGGCGTACGTCGCCTCACCACTGCCCACCGACTTCAAGACGTTCCTCGACACCTACGGCACGGGCGTCATCTGCGACGAGCTGGTGATCTTCCACCCGCGCGGCAACAGCCCCCTCCTCGCTCGGATGCGCCAGGTCCACGAGCGGCACGCACAGGCCCGGCGCCGCGCCCCGGACCTGCACACCTTCCCCGTCCACCCGGAACCCGGCGGCCTGATCTCCTGGGGCTACGACCGCTCCGGCAACGAACACTTCTTCTGGCCCTGCGACCCCGACCCCGACCGGTGGAAGGTCGTCACCGACAGCCACGCCCTGGAACCGGAGGTCTTCGATGGGCTGTTCACCGCGTTCGTCCTCGACTTCGTCGAGCGACTGCGGACCCTGGACCCGCACCACGGACTCGATCCGGACGAACCGGAGTTCCTGGAACCGAAGGACCTGGCCGAACTGGCCGAACGCGGAGAGACCGGACCGGTGGAACCGAGCTTCAGACCGATCTGAACCGGGCCGATGTCAGTGGGCCGGACTAGCGTGTCGAGCATGACCACACTCGCAGAACGGCCCCGCACCGCACTCCTGCTGATCGACGTCCAGGTCGCCGTCGTGGGCGACGCGTACGAGCGTGACGCGGTCGTCGCCAACATCGCCGCGCTCGCCGACCGGGCACGCGAGGAAGACGTCCCGGTCATCTGGGTCCAGCACTCCGACGAGAACGTGCCGAAGGGCAGCGAGGGCTGGCAGCTCGTCCCCGAACTGACCCCCGGCGACCAGGAACCCCTGATCCACAAGCTCTACCCGGACTCCTTCGACGACACCCCCCTGGAAGAGATACTGGCCGCCGCCCAGGTCGGACACCTCGTCGTGGCAGGCGCGTCCACCGACCAGTGCATCCGCTCCACACTCCACAGCGCGTTCACGCGCGGCTACGACGTGACACTCGTCGGCGACGCCCACACCACGACCGACCTCAGCCAGTGGGGTGCGCCGCCGCCGGAGCAGGTCATCGCCCACACGAACCTCTACTGGAAGTACCACACCGGCCCAGGCCGCAAGGCAGGAGTCGAGACGACGAAGGACGTCGCCCTCACAACGTGACCTCGCCCCAGCGGCCGATGGAGGGGGTGGGGGTAGGTCTGGAAAAGTGTGTCACTTTCCACCCAAAGCGACACACTTTTCCAGACCACCCCCCACCCCCGGGAGGTCTCGCCCCTCCTCCTCCCCTCCCTCCCACCGGCGGTTGGCCGCTGAGCCGGCCCGGCGTGCCGGCGAGACGCGGACGCGCCCCGTAGCTCCGGCCCGCAACGCAGGACACGCAAGGGACCGGCATGCCTCGGCCCCCCGTTCCTCCCGGCCGCTCGCTCGCTTCTAAAACGGGCTGGAGCGGACCGAGTCAAGGGTGGCCCGCAGGGCCATCGCCGCAGGCGACGCGGAGCGCAGCGCAGCGCCCTTTACTCGGCCCGCGGAAGCCCGACACTGACAAAGAAGCGAGTGGCCCCACGTCAAGAACTCAGTCGCAGGCCCCGTACACCCCCGCTAGCGTGCCGTACATGACCACGAACGCCACCGAAAACACCCAGGACCCGGACTCAGGCGCCAACCCTCGTTTCGCCGAAGCCCTCCGGGAGTTGGGACTCGGGGAACTCCTCAGCAGCATCCGGCGCTTCCCGGGCGCGACCCGTACCGCAGCGGAGGCCGCCACCGCGATCGGATGCGAGTTGAGCGAGATCTGCAAGTCCCTGATCTTCGCGGCGGACGGGGTACCGGTGCTGGTGCTGATGGACGGGGCATCGCGGGTGGACGTGGAGCGGGTCCGGGAGGAGCTCGGCGTCGAGAAGGTCACGCGGGCCAAGGCAGACGTCGTACGGGAGACGACCGGCTATGCCATCGGAGGCGTGCCACCCTTCGGGCACCGTACGAAGACCCGTGTGCTCGCCGATCGTTCGCTGCTCGCGCACGACGTCGTGTGGGCCGCCGCCGGCAATCCGCACGCCGTGTTCCCCATGGAACCGAAGGAACTTGTCGCGTACGCCGGTGCCACCTTGGTGGACGTGCGCGAGCAGATCTCGTGACGCCGCTGGTCGCCGCCGCTGTCCTGCTCGCCGCCGTCACGCACGCCTGTTGGAACGCCCTCGCGCACCAAATCACCGACAAGCTGGTCGGGTTCACGCTCATCACGGGCGGCGGGACGGTCATCGGGCTCGTCCTCGTGCCGTTCACGGCCCTTCCGGACGCCGGCGCGTGGCCGTACATCGGGGCCTCCGCGCTCATCCATCTCGCCTACACGCTGCTGCTGATGAAGTCGTTCCGGCTCGGGGACTTCGGGCAGGCCTATCCGATCGCGCGCGGCACCGCGCCCCTCGTCGTCACGGTCCTCGCCGCCGTCTTCGCGCACGAGGTGCCCGACGGATGGGCGGCGGCGGGTATCGCGCTGTCGTGCACGGGGCTGACCGGTGTCGCGCTGTGGGGGATGCGCGGGCGGCGGCCCAACTGGGCGGCGATCGGTGCCGCGTTGGCGACGGGGCTGTCGATCGCGGCGTACACCGTCGTGGACGGGCTCGGGGTACGCGCCTCGGGGTCCTCGCTGGGGTACATCGCCTGGCTGATGGCGGCGGAAGGGTGGATGATCCCGGCCTACGCCTTCTTCCTCCGACGCGGTCAACTCCTCTCGGAGCTAATGCCGTTCGCCGCCGTCGGCTTCCTCGGTGCCGCCCTGTCCGTGCTGGCGTACGGACTCGTCCTGTGGGCCCAGACCCGAGCGGACCTCGCACCCATCGCCGCCCTGCGCGAGTCGTCGGTCAAGTCCTGCTCATGCAGCAATAACTTTGCTACTCAGGGAGCTTGATGGGTATGCGGGGCGTGCATCTGCCCTGATCCCAGTTCAGCAGGCGCCGCGCAAGAACCCGCCTATTTCCGCAGCCATCAGGCCAATACAGGGTCAGGCCTGCATGACTACGGCAGCCGAGCCGCAAGTCCCCTCCATGGCGACTTCGGGGGCAAGAACAAAAGGGCTTGGCGGGCTGGGCCAGTGGTGGGGCGTGTTGGCGGGGTTCCTATTGATAGCCGCATGGATCAACTCCGCCGCTGGCCCGGTGATAGTCATCGTCCTTTCGGCCGCGACCGCAGCATGGTGCTTCTTCCAAGCTCCTGTGACGTGTGGCGCTCCGGTGCGCGGGCGGGAGGACGGTTGCCGGAACAACGCCTCCGGCCTTCTCCTGGGCTGCTACATCCGACAACACCGCTGGCAGAAGCTGAAGTTGCTCATCGTCCGCCGCCAGCTTCGACAGTTCTGCTCGGGTCTCTTCTCGGACGGGAAGGCCACCATCGTCACACTGTCAGGCATGGCGAGCGTCGTGTCGGGCCTTGTCGCTCTCGTCCCAGGTGTCATCGTCCACTGATCGATCAAGCGGGTCACATGACAGCAGAGCCTTGAGCAGACCGGGGCTGCCTGCCTGCCTGATCGGCGCGGCCAAGGCGGATGGCTGCTTGCTTCAACTGCGCCATCTGTCCGCAGTTCGATACATGGCCACAACTGAGCGACAGCGGGAAGAAGTTGCTGCCGCTGACGGTCAAGAAAGACGGTCCGACCAGCGGACATACGCACTGAGGTGAGTGAGCCTCTGGAGCGGCTCGTTGATGTCCTGGCGGGGGCGAGCGAGGACGATGTAGCCGCCGCGCTCCGGCATCTTGGGGTCCTGGAGGCGCGGCACGTCCCTCAGGAGGTCCCGAGAACGCCGCTGCCGGGGCCTGGGAGCCGTGTGGGCATCCAGTCCGAGGTGGAGTGGGTTTAGCGGCGTGCGCTGCTTGCAGCGGCGCTCAGAGGCCGCCGTTGGATCTGATGTCTTGAGTCACCCGCTTCCAGTAGTCCGGGCAGTAGACGTTCACGGCCGTTACCAGTAGCTCGTTGGCGTCGGCCTGCTCCAAGCCCCAGTGCTGGCCGGCTGGGTACAGGTCGTCCCCGTGCAGATCAAAGAGATCTCCCACGCTGTGCCCTTGAGCCAGGCCGTTGCACCACTTCGGCGGGAAGGCGAGAAGCTCCTGATCCGTTGGCTTGCCCTCGGTATACGGCATGTCTCGGGCTGCCTTGAGGTAGCGGTCTCCTTGGCCGGCGGTTGGGGTGCTCTTCGGGCGTGCGTCGTGATGTCTGGCGTCGTCTCTGCTTCCGCAGGCGGTGAGACTGGCAAGTAGTGCGACGGCGAGCAGCATGGCAGTGCGAGGCATAGGTCCCCCAGATCTATTGATGCTGACGAGGATCATGCCGTGGCTGCGTCTCCTGACGCGAGCGAGGAGAATGCTGCGCCGTGCGAAAGCACTGACGGGGTGTGTTGACGCTTCCGCGATGCCCTGCCCACCGGTGGTTTTCCCTAGCGCTGTGTCAGCAGTTCGATACATGGCCACAACTGAGCGACAGCGGGAAGAAGTTGCTGCCGCTGACGGTCAAAAAGGACGGTCCGGCCGGCGGACACACGCACTGACGTGAGTGAGGCGTTGGGGCGGATCGCGGAGGTGCTGGGGGACGGCGGCGAGGAAGAGGTGGCTGCCGTCCTGGGCGCGCTGGGTGCGCGGAGTGAGCGGCGGGCGATCGTGGGGAAGGTGCTGAGAACGCCTCTGCCGACGCCTGGGGGCTCTTCGGCTGTCGAGTCCGAGGTGGAGTGGGTCTGAGGGCTGACGGCGCAGGAGGACGCAGTACAGGGTTGGTCGTCGCCTGAGTGGCTGCTCTTGGTTCGCGGGGTGGGCTCTGGCTTCCTAGCGTGGCGGTATCCGCTACGGAGGAGGCCGCCATGCCAGCGAGTGAGTCGCCGGTGAATGGTCCTCAGTGGGAGAGCCGGGACAGTCGTCCTCGCCCTTCTGGGCAGTGGGCGCCTCCTGTCAGACCTCCGCAGAGCAAACGGCGGGGTCGTGGCTGTCTTTGGGGGTGTGCTGGAGCCCTGGCCACGCTGGTTGTCGTCGTCGTGGTTGTGCTGGTCATCGCGCTGGGGAGTGGCGATGAGAGCACCACGCCCGCGCCCAGCGGGACCGCCAGCGCTGAGCCACAGCGGGAGACGAAGCAGACGCCCCAGAGCCAGGGCCATGGCAAGAGCGAACGAGCGGACCTCGTGAGCTTCCAACTGGACGACCGCTCAGAAGCCGGCATCAACAATATTTGGATCGCTTGGACGATCAAGAACAACAGCGGTGAGAAGTCCGACTACTCATGGGATTGGGAAGCCGTGGACGGCAGTGGCACTCGCCTGGCGAACGGCACCCAACTGGACACCGACGTCCAACCCGGCCAGACCGCCCGGGGTGAGTACCCCACGACGCTCAAGAGTGTGAAGGGCATCAAACTCAACATCACCAGCTTCGATCGGACTGCCAGCTACTGAACAGCGGCGGAGCCTGAAGCGATCCGTTGTGAGGCGCGCACTCCCGACATCACCTGCGAGGCTCAGCCTCATAGAGACTTCACAAGGTTGATGTAGGCCAACGGAGCAAACGCTGAGCCCATGCGGTGCCATCACACACGCACCGTCAATCTACGGTGACCGAAAGCGAGTTGGGTTCTGGCGCCACGGCTCAGGGTCTGGTTCACTGCACGTATTTGTTGACGTTGTTACAGCCCTACGCCCCCAGCGGCGCCCCTAAGCCGCGCCGCGCAGGTGCAGGGAGGAAGCCTGACATGAGTGACTATGCGGAGCAGGAGCCGGGATCCCCTGCTCTGAACCCGACCGGTGATCATCGGCAAGCGCCGGCGGAGTACCTCACCAATGGCTTGGCGGAAAAACTGAGGCGGAGAGCTGCGAATACGCCAGATTTCTGGACCTTCGAGGGTGACGCTACTCGCGAGCATGGCCATGGGCTCTTTGCCTATCCAGCAATGATGGTTCCTCAGTTGCAGGGAGTCCTTCTTGACGACTTAATGTCGGTTGATCCAAACGTGTCACGCATCTACGACCCGTTTATGGGGTCGGGCACAGTCCTATTGGAGAGCATCCGTCGAGGATTATCCTTTCGTGGCCGGGACATTAATCCCCTCGCGGTACTTATTTCGCAAGTTAAGTCATATTCTTATGACACTGCATCGCTGGAAGAGTCGGCCTACCGAGTAGTTCAGAGAGCGCAAGAGGACTCCAGTAAAGCCATTGCTGTGAAGTTTCATAATCGAGACAAGTGGTTTCGCCCCGATGTCTCAATTCAACTCTCCCGGCTGCGGCGCTCTATCCAAACTGAAGCCGATCAAGCAACCAGGTTGGCTCTATGGGTAACCTTCGCTGAGACCATTCGGCTAGTTAGTAATAGTCGTACCTCTACTGTAAAGCTGCACGCTTACAGCGTTACGGAAACAGCAAACAGAGTCATTGACGTGCCAGCAGTCTTTTCCCGAGTTTTGCGCGAACACTGCGTCCGTCTAGCGGAACAGACGCTAGCCATCGTAGAAGGCCGTGAGCGAAACCCTGATTTGTCTGTAATTTGCGAAAGAGCCGACGCTCGTGGTAATGCAGAGAGTTCTGATCCAAGAGTAGACGCTGTAATGACGTCTCCGCCATATGGAGATAACATCACGACGGTCACCTACGGGCAGCATAGCTATCTTCCGCTTCAGTGGATCGATCATGTTGATGTACCAGGGATCTCGAAAGATCTTCTGAGGTACACGCGGTCTATTGACAGCGCTAGTCTGGGTGGACAGCTTAAAGGCGCGCTGCAGAACTCGGATTACCTTCGAGCTCGATCTAGCGCTTTCAGTTCGTGCCTAGACTCCTTGTCTGATCGTCCAAGAAATGCTCAACTTAGATTGGTTGCCTTTTTTAATGATTTAGACTCGGCCCTCGATTCGATGCTCCGCGTTCTGCGTCCGAATGGTTGGATGTTCTGGACGTTGGGGCAGCGTCGTATTAGCGGTGTAGTCGTTCCTACGGTTGCCATAGTCAGGGACCTCCTAGTCGAAAGAGGGGGGCATCACGTTGAGACGCTTGAACGAAAGATCCCTAAGAATTCCAAACGAATGGCTCTGCGAAATGCCAGTGTGGAGACTATGACGTCCGAAAGCATTCTTGTCATGAGAGGGCCGGGAATCCAGCCGGCGAGTAATGGGGAGTGTCAATGACATCCGACGGGGAGTTGGCCGAGCGCAGCAGCACGCAAGAAGTACATCTTGACGTGCATCCGTCGGTGGTCTTCAAACTCGGAGAAGACCTGATCTCCGACTCAATGCAAGCCCTGGCGGAGCTTGTCAAGAATTCTTACGACGCCGACGCGAGCTATGCCCGCGTAACCATCTGGACCGGTAAGTCAGCGGGGGATGAGTCGCTCCAAAATCAACCAACCTTTATGCGGGTGGAAGATGACGGAGCAGGCATGGATGTGGATGACATAATTCGTGGATGGCTGACGATCAGCAATTCACGGAAACGGGAGATGAAACTGGCGGGCCAAGAGACCAGGCTTGGCCGTACTCCACTGGGCGACAAGGGCTTGGGACGGCTTGGAGCACAACGTCTCGGACAACAGATGCAAATTATTACCCGCCCACTTGGATCAGATCAAGAGCATGAGATCTCCATTGACTGGGCGTCGTTCAATGATCAGGGATCGCTTTCCTCTGTCCCGTTGCAGCTCACTACGAGACCCGCTAGCCGGCAGCCCGGAACGACACTTACCATCTTTGGGCTGAGGGAACCCGAGCAATGGGCTAAGTCCACTAGAGATGGTCAGTCACTTCAACGTGAGCTCTCTGTTCTTATCTCGCCCTATGGTCAGACCCGTGGATTTCGCGTCTTCTTGAGCATCGATGAAGACAGCGTTGACCTCTACTCTCTATCTGCACAAGTTCGGGAAGCAGCCGACTATCGATTCAGGCTCGACTATGCAGATGGTGTGTTTTTGATCGACGGCGCACTCAAGCTAGACCTTCTAGCTCCATCACAGGGCACTTCAGCGGAAGACAAACAACTTTATCAGCGGCTGATTAGGGACGACAATGGAAAGTCCTTTTGGAGGTGGATGCAAGCTAATCGAAAAAACCAGGTCGAATCTTTCGGCTGGGAGCCCTCAAGTGATAGCAGGTATTTTCTTGAATTCTCTCACCGGGAAGAATTGAGGTCCATTGGTGGTGTAGGCAGCACAGATGCTCAAGTAGCCGATCCAGGCCCCTTTACCGGCGAGATCGACTCTGTAGATCTGGGGAATGAATCTATTGCAGCTTTCTCTAATAGGTCAGAGTTCCGATCTTACGTGAAGAGTTTGAGTGGAATCCGAGTATACCGCGACGGATTCGGTATCCGCATGGACGGTGACTGGCTTGGTCTCCGGAAATCGGCAACGAGCGGAGGATCCTACTACGCCCTTCGTCCTGAGAATACATTGGGTTTTGTAGATATCTCCGCGAAGTACAATGCGCAACTTACAGAGACTACAGACCGTGAAGGTTTTGCCGATACGCCAGCCTATCGAAATTTCAATCTCCTATTGCAAACTTGGCGTCGGTTTGCGGACAAGTTGGCGGAGGCGCTACGCCGGTCGTATAACTCATATAGAAGCAGCTTCCGTGCGGCGGAGGCAAACGTAGACCTAAGTACCGACGCCGAAGTATTGCTTCGGCGAGTCGATGAGCGGATCACTACCGTCGTTCGGGCGCGACGCCAACTTAACTCTCTAAAAGGCGATTCCAAGGCTGCTGCAGAAAGCGCTCAGCGTGTCCGTGAAGAGTTGGATGGTGATCAAGCATCTTTCGCTAGTATGGCAATGTCTCCTGAGATCGCTAATGCCTTGGACGAGATAAACCAAGCACATTTGCGCGCAACTGCTGCGGTGACCGAAATAGGGGCCCTCCTAGACTCACTGGAGGCCGAGCGGGCTGTAATTCAGATTTTGCGTGACCAGTCGGAACAGGTGCGGGAACAGTTGAGCCTTACCTGGGAGACCGTCTCCCTTGGGCTGACTGCGGAGGCAATCTCTCACGAAGTAGCGACTATCGCTGAGGGACTATCCGTTCGGACTGGACAAATCAAGCGGCATATGCAAGCCGAAATGCCACTCGATCAAAAAGTAGCCGCTTACTTCCAGTTCATGCAGTCAACGAGTAGTGCTCTGAAGCGGCAGCTTGCGCATCTCAACCCTTCCCTGCGTTACATGCGGGAACGTAGAGAGAAGATCCTGATCAGTTCCTTCTGCGATGAAGTCGTCGACTACTATACGCAGCGCTGGCAATCAGGACCGCTTTCTATTCGCTTCCACAGGCTGCCGCAAGACGATTTCACAGTAGCGGTCAACAAGGGGAAGCTTACACAGGTCTTCGATAACCTTATCCTTAATAGTGAATATTGGCTCACTCATGATCACCGACTCGGCTTAGTTGCGGAGCCAAGTGTGAATATTGAGGTTCAAGCTCCATTTGTTTTCGTCAGCGACAATGGGCAAGGAATTAATCCCGCTGTGGAGCATAGCCTCTTCGAACCATTCGTCTCATCGAAAGGGCGAGGCGAAGGTAGAGGGCTTGGCCTCTACGTCATCACACAGCTACTTGATTCAGATCGGTGCACGATCTCATTGAATCCGCAGAGGAATGCGCAAGGGCGCCTCTACGGGTTCGTTCTTGACCTTGGGGGAATGCGTGTCAACTGAAATTTGCGAAGAGTCTGGTCCGGAGGGGTCTGAACCGCAGGGACTTCTCACCTCAGTGCCTACCCAAGGAATATCGCGAGACGTCAAGATTGAAGTAGCGAAGCGAGCTGCACAAGAGCTAATCGCGCTTGCTAACATCCAGAGAGTCATCTGCGTAGATGACTACTACAGTGTAACGACGGATGATGTCTTTCAGGTCGCCGCCGCGATCGAGAGCTCAAGCTTAGAGGCCGAAACCCTAGCGTCGATTGCTAGTTCTCATCCTTCATTAGCTCCCATTTCTGATGGCTTACCCTCAGACTTGGCGGCAGAGCTTGTTCGCTCGGTATGGGATTCCTTGGACGTTGATGCGCGCGCTGAGATTTCTGCTCTCGTTGCCCAGCAACTAGGTAACGACGACGAAGGTGACGACGAGCCGCAAGGAGAAGACGCAAGCGCCCTAGTCACGCTGCGTACTCTGCTGGCTGATCCGCCAGAGTTCGTCACTTTGACCCTCGATCAGTGGCGCCGTGAGAGTTCAACCCTGCTCGGAGATGGGAAACCCACGCTCCTTCTCTTTGATCGGAGTTTCGAGCGGGAGGGGGCGTCAAGCTCTGCCGGCGAGGCGGAGATTCAACGCATCCTTCAGGGTAACTATCTGCACTGGAAAGTCGCACTTCTTACGCATACAGTTACCAGCCCAGACGAAGAGATCGCAGCATGGAGGGCTCTGACTAAAGAGTTTTCCGTGGATGCCGCAAAGTTCCTTGTCATAGCGAAGGGTCATTTGTCGCAGGAACCAGAGAGGTTCCCTGCGATGCTGAAGCTAACGCTCTTGGTGCCCGCTTTGGAGCGAATGCAGGAAATCGTGTCGTCGGCGATTAAGGAGACTTGGGATCACGCGCTGGGTGAGGTGCAATCCAAAGACCCGTATACGCTAGAGACTGCATTGAACGGCAGTAGGCATCTTGATGGCACCTGGGGACCTGACACACTTCTTAGGCTGATTTCTGCCTTTACCCAGGATCGCGTGATGGCAGAACTTCGAAAGAATTCGGAGTTGCACAAACATAACGCCAGCATCTTGCAATTGAATACCGTCAGCATTCCCCAGGTGAGAGATCAGAAGTTGGTGCAGTCTGAACTCGCCGAAATTCAGCGAATGGAGTTCTTTAAAGAGGCCGAGCATCTTTCGCAGTTGCATCTTCCTGTCGAGGCCGGTGATATCTTTGAAGTTCGAAAATTCATGATCGAAGCGACCTCATTTGGTGTCGGGCGCTCCGCTTCGCCTGCTCGTGCAGAGATTCCGTGTGCTGAGACTTCCAAGCTATACATGTTGCTTGGGCAGCCTTGTGACATTTCAGTCCGTTACGACGGAAAGCGGGCCAACGACCTCGATTTCCTTCGACTGGCGCCAATAAGAGCACTCCCGCTTGAGTCTCAGGCGAAGGTCGGTGGCGGAGGAGCTCACGTATTCGAGATTCCTTTCTTTGACGGAGAAACCGGGGCTGGTGTAAATATCGAACTCAATAGGATTAGGCTGATTTCGGCTCATGCGTTAGATTTCTGCGTATTTGGTGACGGGGGAGTTTCCAGTCTAGGGGTGGGCTATATTTGTCCAGATGTGGTTATTCCTTCGTGGCGAGAGCGTTTCACGCGGCTCCAGAAGTGGGTTACGAAGACTGTGGCTCAGTATCAAGAAATGAAGCCTAATGCGATTGCGGGTAAAGGTGCCAACTATGTCACCTCTGCAATCACCCAGAGCGGAACAATGCCTGGGCTCTCATCGTTGATTTCAGTTTCTACTCAAGAGGTGCACTACGGGATCCGTAGGATAGGGAGGCTTCGTGAGCCCTATCGGGCGGCAGTGCTCACACGCTTGGCCCAGCGAGACTCGCGTGACGCCTTCGATGTTGGGCTGGTGGACTAGGCATGCGCCGCGAAACGCTTTCTAAGAATTGGCATCTCTGACAGCTTTGCGGTTGAACCTCGGCGATTCTTTTCGGACAACCGAAGGGTGAAGAGCCTTCGGGTTGCCTGCGTGCGCCAACGGCTACGTATGAGCGCGAGTAAGAGCTGTCGTCAGGGTTCGTGAAACCTCGGTACCGTCGTAGTCGTGTCTGGCGTGCGTCGGGTTGGTCACCCGTGGGCGTGCGCTGGTTGATCGCGCGCGACTAGGGGAGCTGGTACGGGCATGGCGGTTGACGCTGCTCGCACGGAAGAAGGGTTCACGTCGGCGAGGGCTACGAGGGTGATGGTCGCCGCGTGCCGGGCTGCGGGGCTCGACGACAGAGGCGCGGAGTTGATCCGCCTCGGGGAGAACGCGTTGTTTCGGTTGGCCTCCGTGCCGGTGATCGTCCGCGTGGCTCGGGGAGAAGAGTGGTTGCCTACGGCTCGCAACGAGGTAGCCGTGTCTCGGTGGTTGGAGAGGGAAGGCCTCCCAGCTGCTCGCATCATCGAGGATCTGGAGCAGCCGTTCTTGATCGAGGGACACCCAGTGACCTTCTGGCATCTGATCGTCGAAGGTAACCGCAAGGCAACGTACGGGGAGTTGGGTGGGGTCCTGCGGGATCTTCACTCTCTGACCGTGCCGGAGGGTTTGGTGCTCCCGTCGTTCGACCCCTTTGACAAGCAAGAGCTACGACTTGATCGAGCCGTGATCCCGGATGATGACAAGGCCTTCTTGCGTAAGCGGTGGCGGGAACTACGTGACAAGTTCGCCGAGTTGGAGTTCGAGACTCCCAAGGGGCCGGTGCACGGAGACGCTCATGTGCAGAACCTCATGGTCGACGATCAGGGGCGCGTGATCCTGATCGACTTCGAGGCCTTCTGCTACGACCACCCGGAGTGGGATCTGATGGTCACGTCTGTGGAGCACTACAGCCTTGGGTGGCAGACCGACGAGCAGTACGCCGACTTCGTGGGCGCGTACGGGCGGGACCTGCACGACTGGCCTGGGTACGAGACTCTGCGGGGCATTCAAGAGTTCGGTATGACGACGTGGCTGATGCAGAACGTGCAGGAGGACGAAGGGACGGCGGCCGAGTACCGCCGGCGTATCGCTGGTCTGCGCGATGACGACGGGCCGCGGGACTGGCGGCCCTGGTAGCGACTACTCGTCGTCCTCGTCCAGGCGGTCGAGCGCGTCGCGCACCTTCTCGTTGAAGGCGGCCACGGTGGGGTTCGCCGTATGCACGCTGACCTCGTGCTGGAAGTCGGTCACGTAGCGCTGGAAGCGGTTGGACTGCAGGGAGTCGCCGCCGTCGACTGCGAGGCTCGCGGTGGTGACGGCGGCTTCCAGCTCGCCGTTGAGCAGCTGGCTTTGGGCGAGCACCATGCGGCAGAAGCCCAGGGTTCGGGCGTACTTGGGGTCGGTGCTGTCCACGGCGCGCTGGGCCTGGGCGACGGCGTCTCGGCGCATCTTGAGGTCGCGGAAGCAGTGGCAGAGTTCGCCCATGAGTTCTGCTTCGTCGAAGTAGCCGAGCCATGCCGGGTCTTCGGCTGTGTGGGCGCGTTCGAAGTGGCGCTCGGCCTCCTTCATCGCGCGGGCTGCTGCGATCCCGTCGTTCGCGTTGGACAGGGCGCGGGCTTCCATGGCCGAGTAGTTCGACATAGCGCGTGGGGTGGCCCGTCCCTTGGCGCTCTGGACTGCCGCGCGGGAAAGCTGGATGGCTTGGGTGTGGTTGCCCAGGTAGTTGGCCTGGTGGCTGAGGTTGCCGAGGATGCGGGCGCCGAACATGCGGTCGTCGATGACCTGGGACAGGCGCAGTGTTGAGGTCAGGTAGCGGTGGGCGAGTCGGTGGTTGCCGACGTCGTAGGCGGTCCATGCGAGCAACTGGGAGATCTCGGCGGCTGCGCCGAATAACGAGGTGCCGACCTTCTCGCTGTAGCTGGCGTTCAGCAGCGGCAGTACGTCTTCGCGGAAGTAGTGGCGTAGTGCCTTGTGGCCGTGGCCTCCGCCGTACTTGAAGTCGAGTTGCATGAACAGGCCGGCTGCCTCTTTGATCGCGCGGACGTCGCGCATGCCGATGCGTCGGTGATCGGGTCTGTCGGCCTGGATGCCGTCTGGACGCGCGATCATCCATGACAGGACGGCGGAGTTGAGGTCGGCGTCCGCGACGGCCAGTGGGCTCGAAGCCGGAGCGTCGGCGTGCTCGTGGGTGAGTCCGTCGAGCACGGACAGGACGTCGGGAACGGTGCTGGGGTAGCCGACAGGCTCGGGGGCCGTCGACTTGGTGTGGTCGAAGAAGCCGAGATCGCCCGGGGTGATGCGTCGGCGGAGCTTGTTCGAGAGAACGTCTGCCATGAGCGCCGCTGTCTGCGGCCTGATGCCTGCGCCTTCTCGCCAGCGCTTCACGGCGACATGCGTCGTTCCCAGGGTCATGCCACGTTGGGCGCCCTCGTCTGTCATGCGCTTCGCAAGGCCTTTGTTCGAGACCTTCGCTTCGTCCATGACCGCGATCAGCTGCGCGTTTGGCTCTCGGCTCATGCTCCCCTGCCAACCCGAGAATGACGGCGAGTATTCATCGTGTCACAGCAGCCTCACCCTGGGGGGTTCATTCCTGAACCCCCTTTGCATTTGCCGGTGTTCACGTGAACCCCCTGGTGAACACTGCCGGCAGAGTCTCCTGCGCCGTTCACTGGTCGACACAGATCAGCGGGCTACGGGCCCGTCGGAGCGCGGGAGGGAACGCGGTGGAAGTGCGACACAGCAGACACCCGGTGAACGCTTCGGCGGAGGGTGCTCCGCGCCGGTCGGTGTACGACCCGTCCAACGGTCACTTCCGGGCGCTCACTCTCTATGCCGAGGACTCCGGCTGCGCCAAGGCTGCGCGCGACACGGTGGGCTCCTACCTCCGAACCTGGGGGTTGGAGCACGCGGTTGTCGACGCTCAGCTCATCGTGTCGGAGCTGGTCGGCAACGTAGTGCATCACGCGGTGCCGGATGACGCCCTGGCCACGCCCGGTGCTTCGCGGAGGATCGATGTATCGCTCATGACGGTGCCCGAGGTACTGGTCATCGGTGTCTCGGATGAGGACTCGGATCCACCTGAGCTGGCGGCTGGTGAGTGGATCTCACCGGAGCTGGCGGGGGACTTCTCAGAGGCCTTGCTGCCGGAGCGAGGGCGCGGGCTGTTGATCGTTCAGCGGCTGGCTGATGCGGTGTGGTGGTCGCCCGGCGTGAAGGGTGGCAAGACCGTGTGGTGTCGCCTCGACCTTGACCGGCTGTGGGCTGAGAACTCGGTCTGACAAGCGCCGGGCCACCGCCCCTGTTTGCTCCCTCGCGATCGGGAGCGGGCGGCGATCCGGTTACCGGCTGGAGTTTGACCACTCCGGCCAATCAAAGGGGCGCGGTCTCTCGGACATTCGGGGGGCTCCCCTCCCGTATGAGGGGCCGCGCTTCACATCCCCCATATAGGCCGGGCCACCCACTGCCCTGGTAAGCGAACGGGTGGCCCGGCTGGGAACACGGCGGTTCCCGGTGCCTGATGGTACCGGGGCCGCCGTGCTGCGTTCTGGCCCTGGCCCAAAAGAAGTTGACGATCCGTTACCTAGATCAGGGCAGAGGTGGGCAAGGTGACTGGCTCCGGTGAGGACTGGCCGAACGACGGTCTGGACGTGGCGGGCTCGGACTTCGGTTTCTGGGTGGCCGGCGTCGACTACATCGCGGGATGGCGCGAGGCGCGCGAGGCTGCCGACCGACTGAACCGGGCGCTCCTGGGCGCGGGCTTCGAACTCTCTGCTGTTCGGGCTGTGGCTTCGACTAACGAGGATGGTCGCGGCGTCGTCCGCCTGGCGGGGTGGCCGGGTGCGGTGAATCGGCTCGCCGGTCTCCTGGAGGCGCTCGCGGACGTCAACGGTGGTGCGCGATGAGGAGTCTTTTTGCTGGTGAGCGGTGCGCGTGGGCACGTCGCCGGCCGCAGAGACTTTGGGCGGGAGCTGCCATGGGGCGAGTGAACAGGGGGCCTTACGCTCGCCAGCGGATCGGGCAGTCTCTTGGAGCCTGCCCGTGTTTAGCCCGATCGGCCCCCTGTTCTTCGAGGCTCGCCCCATGGTGGCTGCCTAAAGTCTCTGCGGCCGGCGACCCCCAGCCCCGTGGACTCCGGCCCGAGATGGCCGGTCGACGCCCGAACTCCTACGGTGTGCTGCGGTGTGGGGCGTGGGCCGACCGGACGGGACCGGCGGCCACGCCGCACGCCCGGCCGGGGCGGCCGGGCGCCCCGGCGCGCCGCAGGCGCGCCCTTGAGGAAGTGAAGACTGTTTCGACCGATGCCCGGTTGAGTTCAGGTGCGGGTGCGTCGGGCGGGCTGCTTGTCGGCGGTGATCCGGTAGGCGAGTTCGGCACGGTCCGCACCGACGCGCAGCTCTTCGAGGATCAGGGGGCGGTCGTCGGTGCCGTGCGCGGTGCGGGCCACGTGCAGGACCGGGGTCGCGTCGGGGAGCTGGAGGGCGGTGCGCTCGTCGGGCAGCGGCATGTGGGCGCGTACCGTCTCCGTCCACGTCAGCTTGTGGCCTGCCTGGGTGAGGACCCAGTAGATCGCTGCTGGAGGCTTGCACGGTTCCTTGCCGAGCAGCGGGACGGCCTCGGCGACCTCGAACGGGATCAGCGTGCGGTGCATGGCACGTGTCCCGGTGGCGGGGTCGATCAGCAGGCGGTCACAGCCGAACAGGGCTTCCTCCTCGTCGAGTTGGAGGAGCTGGCCGGTGTCCTTGGTGGTGTGCGTGCGGTAGGTGCTGGGCTGTTCGGTTTCCTGCCAGATGTCGCCGTTGGGCATCACGAACTTGCCCTCGCTGCTGCGGCTGATGCGGCGTTCCAGAGTGAGCGAGGGCTGTCCGCTGGAGCGTACGAAGCTGCCCTTGCCGTGCCGGACGTCGATCAGCCCTTCCGCGCGCAGTGCCGAGATCGCGTTGCGGACGGTGGGCCGCGAAACGCCGTAGCGGGCCATCAGCTGGGCTTCGGACGGTAGGAGGGAGTCCGGGGCGAACTCGCCGGACAGGATCGCTTCCCGCATCACGGCGGCGACCTGCTGGTAGAGGGCTCCGGGCCGCTGGATCTCCGACATCTCGGCATCTCCGGGTGAGTTGAGGTCATAGGCACGTCGCACGCGCGACATCACTCGTCAGCATAAGTACTTGCACTCTCGCCGTACAGAGCTCCATAGTCGTAACTCGTAAGGACAAGTGACGTCAGCATCAGAGCTGGCGTTCCGACTGGCCAGGGAGGCCACAGAAATGCAGTCCATACCCGTGGACACGGCACGGCTCGGCGTACTGCGGTGCGCAGGCGTGCCCGAAGTGAAGTTCAGCAACTCCGAGACACAGGAGGTGAAGAAGGACCGGGACGGCAACCCGGTCTACTCCGTCGCGGTCACCGTACGGCCGGACGGGCGGCGGATCTCCGTCATCGAGATCGCCGTGAGCGGACAGCCCAAGGGCCTCGAAGCAGGCCAGATCGTCAAGGTCACCGGACTGACCGCGTTCATGTGGTCGATGGGCGAGAGGCACGGCGTCAGCTTCCGCGCCGACGCCATCACGCCCGCGCACTCAACTGGTGCGCAGGGCAAGGGCGGTGACGCGTGATGGGACCGATCCTGCTCGCTTTCGCGCTCGCCGTGCTGGCCTGGGTGCTGGTCGTCGGCGACCTGGTACAGCGGCACCGTCCGGTCTGGCACTGGTACCTGACCGGCTACCCGGTGACCGTATGCCGGGTCCTGGCGACCTGGCGGAAGGCGGCCGTGCTCAACGACCTCGCCGTCTCGCGCCGTCCGCCGCGCGGCCTGCTCGGGGACCTGGTGGTCAAGGGCGATCCGCTGCGGCCGACAGCACCCCGGATCTCCTTTCCCCGTGCCACCCGCATGGGCCTGACCGTGACGGTACGGCTGCACGCGGGCCAGACCCCGATGACGTACATGAAGGCGGCCGACGCACTCGTTCATGCGTGGAGAGTCCACGCGGTGCGGGTCACCTCGCCGGAACGTGGCCTGGTGCTGCTCACGGCGACAGCTGCCGATCCGCTTCAGCGACCCGGCTTAGCCACCGCTCCGGCCGAACTCCTCTCGGCGCTCATCGGCGTGATGGAGTCCGGCGGGGCCTGGGTGATGAACCTGCGCCTCGTGCCGCACTGGCTGATCGCCGGGGCCACCCGCTCGGGCAAGTCCACCCTGCTGGCCCGGCTGATCACACAACTTGCGACGCAGCCCGTCGCCCTGGTCGGCATCGACTGCAAGGGCGGCATGGAACTCGGCCTGTTCACCCGGCGGTTGAGCGCGCTGGCCACCTGCCGACGTGAAGCGGTCGCCGTGCTCTCCGCCCTGGTGGTCGACATGCAGGAGCGCATGAGCGTATGCCGGTCGGCCGGCGTGCGCTCCATCTGGGAACTGCCCGAGAAACTGCGGCCCACACCGGTCGTCGTGATCGTCGACGAGATCGCGGAACTGTACCTGTCCGACGGCACCCGTGAGAGCAAGGCGGAGGCCGAGCAGTGCTCCACGCTCCTGCTGCGGCTGGGCCAGCTCGGGGCCGCGCTCGGCCTGCACCTGGTCGTCGCCGGCCAACGCGTCGGCTCCGACCTCGGCCCCGGCGTCACCGCCCTACGCGCCCAGCTCGGCGGCCGGATCTGCCACCGCGTCAACGACCCCGGCACAGCCGAAATGACCCTCGGCGACCTCAACAAAGACGCTGTCGCCGTCGCTCAGACGATCACTGCGGAGGAACGGGGCGTGGCCGTGTGCACGGGCCCCGACGGCGGATGGAGCCGAGCCCGCTCCCACCTCACCCCGACCGAAGAGGCCGTGTCGACGGCACGGAAGTACTCCGGCATGACCCCTGAACTGCCCGCCCTTGACCGCGCCCTTGCGGCGCTGGAAGGAGACGACAAGTGACCAGCGGAGATGTGATCAGTCAGGGTACGGCGTTCACGTTCGCGGTGATCTTCGGGATCATCACCGTCCTCCTCGTCCGCTCCCGCGACGTGCGCGCCTGGGAAGCGGTCTGCGTCGGCCTCTTCGGCGTCTACCTCGGCCAGACGCCGGTGGTCTTCACCATCCACGGCCTCGTCATCTGGATGATCAGCGGCTTCTCCCACACCTGAGCAGAAGGGACCCACCACCATGCCCATGTCTCGCGTGAGGTGCCCGTTCTGCAAGGGCGACGGCGCCCGTAGGACCTGGACCGGACGACTGCGGCGCTGCCGCGTCTGCCGGGGCACCGGAACCATCCGCTGAACCAACCGCACCACGCCCGACCACGCAAGGGAGCGACCCCATGACCGACACCGCGCCACCCACCGTCAACCGTGCCGCTTCGGCGGCTCACCCCGGAAGGTCACCACCATCACCCCGGCATTCACCCCGGCTGACAGGCGCGCCGCCCTCGACCGCGCGGCGCGCCTGCGTCAGCTCCCCGAAGCAGACCGCGACGCACTCCGCATCGCCCAAGACCCTCAATTCCCGCGCTGGCTGGAGCAGATCACCGCAACCGGCGGCTGCGCCCACCCCGTCCACCTCTCCGGCTCCACCACCACCCTCGACGGCACGACCGGCGAGATCCTCCACCACTACGACACCCGCACCGAACCCGGAGAACGACTCCTGGTCCGCTGCCGCAACCGACGCGCAACCGTCTGCGCCCCCTGCTCCCGACTCCACGCAGGCGACACCTACCACCTCGTCCGCGCCGGTCTCCTCGGCGGCAAGAACATCCCCGCCACCATCCGCAACCGACCCCGGCTCTTCATCACCCTCACCGCCCCGTCCTTCGGCTCAGTCCACCGTGCTGGTGAACAGTGCCGCCCTCGCCGCGACGGTGGAACCTGCGAACACGGGCGCCCCCTCGGCTGCGCGACCGTCCACGCCCAGGACGCGCCGGTCGTCGGTCAACCGCTGTGCGCCGACTGCTACGACTACCCCGGCCACGTGCTGTGGCACGCGCACGCCTCCAAGCTGTGGGACCGGTTCGTCATCGACGTACGGCGCCGCCTGGCCTCCTCGGCCGGCATCGTTCAGTCCCGCTTCGCGGCGCACGCCCGACTGTCCTTCGCCCGTGTTGCCGAGTACCAGAAGCGGGCGGCCGTTCACGTCCATGCCGTCGTTCGGCTCGACGGCCTGGCCGGACCTGACGACGAGCCTCCTGCTTGGGGAACGGCCGACCGGTTGATCGATGCCGTATGCGCCTCGGTTCGGCGGGTCCTGGTCCGCATGCCCTACAGCCCGGCCGTGGGTGAACTGGCCTTGCGCTGGGGTGCCCAGGTCGATGCTCGCCCGTTGCGTGCTGACGGCGACGGACCCGACGACGACGCCGTGGCCGCGTACGTCGCGAAGTACGTCACCAAGGGTGCCAGCGAGACTGGAGCCGGCATCGACCACAGAGTTACCAGCTGGGACGAACTGGCCACCGCACCCGTGACCGAACACGTCCGCACCCTCATGCGCACGTGCTGGCGTCTCGGAGGCCTTGCCGAGTATGAGCCGCTGAACCTCCGCCTCTGGACACACACCCTCGGCTACCGAGGGCACATCCTCACCAAGTCCCGCGCCTATTCCACGACCTACGCAGCGCTCCGCGCCGAACGCGCCCACCACGTAGGCCACACCGAAATCCCCGATTCGATCACCGATCGGCACTGGCGCTACGTCGGCTCCGGCCACACCCCCGGTGCCGCACTCATCACCGCTGGAATCGCCGATGACATCGCCATGAACCGTGAGGTCGCCTGCGAAGAGCGTGAGGCGCCCCGGTGACCAGACACCGCAACGAACAGTGGGTGCGGGCCGTCGAGCGCCAAGCGGCCAAGTTCCCCACCCGGATAGGACCGAAGAGCGCTACGCGACTCGCGCGGCTCCTCGGGCATACAGGGAAGGAGTCTTAGGGTGATCGACTCCAAAGGGTTCGGTGTCTGCGCTCAGTGGTCTGCATGGTTGACGAAGTAGCTCACGACGATGAGTACCCCGAGAATCCCCACACAGAGGATGCCGAGGGCCGTCCAGATACCCCTTCCGTCCACTGCATAACGCACCCCACCGGCCAACCCACCGACGGCCATACACACGCCGATGACGACTGTTCGCGGGCTCTGGGGTCTCAGCCAGTGCCGCAGGTCTGGACGGCGGCGACCCGGCGAGGGCGGGCCGGCGGAGTGTGTCATTGGTACCTCACCTTTCCCGGTTCCGCCGGGGCGTCCACATGGGTGTCACCTGGTGCCTTGTTCGCACCGGGCGGCGTGTAGTAGAAGTCGACCCCCGTCGCGACCACGGCGACCGGCACGCCGAATATCTTCTCCCCGAACTTGCCGATCGTGTTGATGAACGTGGGGCGATGGTGCTTCCCTGTGACGTCGCTCAGGAGCGCACCCTTGGCGAGGTGCTTGCTGGCCTCGCCGCCAGCCGCAGCGGGGGCGCCGCCGATCGCGCCCTGTACCGCTCCATTGATGTCTCCCTTCACGAGCGCCTCGCCGCCATCCATCCAGGCGCGGTAACCGAGGAACTCGGCAACGGGCTTGATCGTGCCGCTGCCCCACTTCTTGGGCGGCGTGTACTCCTCCGAGTCCGTCTGAGTCCGCTGCGCCTGCTCGGCGTCGGTGCTCGCGTCCTTGAGAGAGCCGTAGTACGTGCTGCCGAACTCGTGCTTGTCCTTGGTGAGTTGCCACAGGCCCCAAGAACAGGTCGAGTCCGCTTCCGCTGCCCGGCCGAGGATCGCGTCGATGCGCCGCTGCAGGGCGTCGAAGTCGTCCTGCGTCACCACCACCTGGGGATCTCCGTGCGACATCCGCTGTGGCTGGACGCTACGGCTTAGCGTGCCGTCGGCATGGATCGTGATGCCGGCAGTCGGGTTCTCGCAGAGAACCTTCAGCTCGTTCCTCGCCGCCTTGATCTTGTCGTGTGCGGAACTCAGCAGGTTTCCGATGCTCTCCGCTTCAGTGACGGCGTCGGTGAACTCGTCCGACACCCGGACGACAAACGGCTTGGTGACGGAGGCGTTCTCGCCCTTCCACTCGGTGCCCTGGGCAAGGCTGCGCATGCACCCGGCCTCCTGGGCGACCTTGTTCAGCAGCACCGCCATGGCAGCCCAGTCGTCGGCCGCCGACTGCAGGGCCGAGAGATTGACATGGAAGAGTTCTTCGAAAGTCGGCATCAGCCCCCTGCCGTTCCCGGCGTCGCCGCCGTTGATGTCCGAAGGGTTCCGATCCGCTTCGGAATCCCTGGTCCCACGCTGAACAGCCGTCACATGATGGGACCTTCCGCCTTCGGAACAAGGGGTGCGTCGGAATCCGAGGTGGACGGCGGTACATCCAGGTACTCAGAGATCTTGGAGACCTGCATCTCCGCAGCAACGAACTGGTCATCCTGCTTCGACGACTTCACCGAGTAGTCGAGATGGTTGGAGATCTGCGCGCAGGCGTCGAGCAGCACCTGAAGCTGCCCATGCCAGCCCTCTCCGGCCTTGGCCAGAGCAGCGCCCATGGCGAACCCGTCGTTCTCCAGGCTCTTCGCGGCAGCCTCGGTGTGTGACTGCGCATGCCTGCCGGCGCTCGACAAGTGCTGGTGCAGCAGGAACGCGGCGTGGCCGATCTTCCCCATGTCGTCGGCCTTGACGATCAGGTCAGCGCCTCCGGGCGACGGTCCGCCGGGATCCATGTCGGGCGTGCCGTCCAGCCGCATCGCGGCCTTCGCCTTCAACTCCGCCCACTCCTGATCGAACGACATGCCTTCACGCCCCCGTTGTCGTGGATCCAACAAGGCTACCTCTGAGGACATATCAGAGATCGCCAGCGGCGATAGGAGGGTGTTAAGAAGAGTGCGGCCACCGTCAGCGAGCTGTGTAGCTCACCACTCGCGTTCTTTCTTTCTGACTAGTCCAGCGGGTTCGGCTTGATGTCCACCCGGTCCGTGTCGAACCCCCTGCCCTTCCGAGTAGGCGGACGAACGACCACGGCAGCGAACAGGAACCGATAGATCGCGTTCATGCGCTCGTAGTCCTCAGCCTCTTCCAGCCTCTGCCAGTTGGTCTCGGCGTCCGGCCCGGCGATGCCCTCCAGGACGACGATCGGTCGCTTCACGGTCTTCCGCTGGCGTTCCTTCACCCGCTTGAGGACAACCGCGCGCATGGCATGGAAGTCGGCGGTCGTGAAGTCGTCGTCCGTGAGCCACAGTTGTTTCAGCTCCTCCAGCTTCGCCCGGTCCTTCTCGTCGGCGAGAACATCAGCCTCGGGGCGCGTGGTCGCGGCGGGCTCGTAGCCGGCGGTGTCCAGGTTGGTCAGGACCCTGATCGCGACATCCCGCGCGAAGGCTTCGAGAGGCACCGCGGACACGGACCGATCGCACTTCTGCTGATCGACGTCATCGGCGCGAGTGCATCGGTAGTAGGCGTACCGGACGCTGTTCGTGCCGGCCATGCGGGCTCCGCACGCGCACGTCACCACTCCGCGCAGCACGTAGTAGCGAGTCGGGCGCTTCTGCTTGTCCTTGGCCTGTGCGGCCCGGTACTCCCTGAACCGCTGAACCTCGTCCCACTGACCGCGATCGATGATGGCGGGCCACGTCCCGGTTCCCACCTCCTCGCCCTGGTGGATCCGGACACCCGCCACGAAGTTGGACGACAGCAGGTGCCGGACGTTCTCCGGCTGCCACGTCTTGCCCTTGGACGACAGCACTCCCCGTGCGGTCAGGTCCTGAGCTATGCCCATGGGTGATTCACCGTCCAGATACCGGCGGAAGACCTCGCGGACGATCTCCGCCTCTTCCTCGATGATCGCCTGACCGTTGCTCGTGTAGCCGTACGGACGGTTGCCCACGTGCGGTCTGCCTTCGCGGGCCTTATCTTTGAGTGCTTCCTTCAACCGGCGTGACGTGTCGTCAGAGGAGCGGCACGCGTGGGCCACCTCGATGCGGAGGATGAACCGGTCGTCGGGATCCGACAGATCACGTCGGTTCGCCTCGCCGTGCAGGAGTACGCGCTTGTCGTCGGCTATCGACAGAAGCTCTTCAAGGTCCTTGGGCTGACGCATGAGGCGGTCGGGATGGTAGACGATGACGTGCCGGATCTCTCCTTCCGCCATCACCCTCAACATCTCGTCCCAGCCCGGCCGCTTGCGGTTGCGCTGCCACGCCGAACGGTTGTTGTCCACGTAGACGTGGGTTGCCTCGACACGGAGTTGGAGCCGTTCGGCTATCTCCCGGCAGATGCGTTCCTGCCGGTCGACTCCGGTCTGATCCTCGTCCTTGGTATGGGAGATACGGCAGTAGATCGCTGCGGGTTCGCCGGGGGTGATGGTGGCCTTCGCTAACTTCGATCGGCTCATGACAAACACTGTATGAGCCCGGTATGACATCGATCATCGTGGGGGCGGCCATCGGCGCGGTCTTCTTCAAGGAGCGGTTCGGGGCGCCGCGGATCGCCGCCGCCGTGCTGCTGGTGGCCGGGATCGGGCTGATGCTGCGGGCCGGCTGACCGTTTCTTCACCCGACTTGTTACACCTTCGACTTCGGGGACGGCAGCGCCCCGGTGCTGTCCGCCACCCCCAGCGTCGCCCACGCCTACACGGCGATCGGCTCCTACACCGTCACGGTCACCGCCACCACGGCCGCCGGGACCTCCGTCGCCGGCAGCAAGAAGGCCTACGTCACCGTCGCCGCCGACGCTCCGCTCGTACCCGCTCTGTCGCTCGGCCAGGCCTCCTCGTCCAGCAGCCTCACCGTCCAGGCCAATGCCTCCGGGACCACCGACGACTGGAGCATCGCCGACTACGGGGTCGACTACGGGGACGGAACCCCGGCCGCGGACCTCGGCACCAGCGGCTTCGGTGGCCACACCTACGCCAAGCCCGGCACCTACACCGCCACCCTGACCGTCAAGGACGCCGGCGGGAACACCGCCACGACCACCCGGCAGGTCACCGTCGGCAGCGCGTTCGTACCCTTCGGGCCGACCCGGATCCTGGACACCCGCAGCGGCACCGGCGCCGCCAGGGCGAAGGTCGGCCCGGGCGCGGTGCTGCGGCTCAAGGTCGCGGGCGTCAACGGCATCCCCGCCACCGGGGTGACCGCGGTCGCCCTCAACCTGACCGGCGTCAACGCCTCCGCCGGCACCGTGATCACCGCCTACCCCGACGGCACCACCCGGCCGACCGCCTCCAACCTGAACCTGGCCCCCGGCCAGGTCACGCCGAACCTGGTCACTGTGCCGGTCGCCCCCGACGGCTACGTCGACCTGTACAACAACGCGGGCAGCATCGACCTGGTGGGTGACGTCGAGGGCTATTACAGCACCACCGCGGTCACCTCGGGCGGGACGGGCTTCGTGCAGGCGAGCGGTCCGACCCGGGTGCTGGACACCCGCACGGGGACCGGCACCGTCAAGGGCAAGGCCGGGCCGGGCGGACTGGTCACGCTCACGCTGCCGGCCGGTGGCGCCGGCAACGCCTCCGCCGTTCTGCTCAACGTCACCGAGACCAATGCCACCGCTTCCAGCTGGGTCGCCGTGGAGCCGAGTTCCGGCGACGTCCCCACCACGTCCGTACTGGACTTCGCGGCCGGACAGACCAGCGCCAACCTGGTCGTCGCGCCGGTCAGCGGCGGGCAGGTCCAGTTCTACAACCGCAAGGGCAGCGTCGACCTGATCGCCGACGTCGAAGGCTATGTCGTCTCCGACCCGACGACGTCGGCGGGCGCCCCGGGCTCGCCCTACTTCCCGATCTCGCCGACCCGGGTGCTGGACACCCGCAACGGCACCGGCGCGGCCCAGGGCACACTCGGCGCCAAGTCCGGGCTCAGCGTCAAGGTGACGGGGCACGGCGGTGTCCCGGACGGAGTGAAGGCGGTGCTGGTGAACCTGACCGGCGTCAAGCCCACCACGAGCACCTGGCTCTCGGCCTACGCCGCCGGATCGGCCCTGCCCGGCAGCTCCACCCTGAACCTCGCCACCGGCGCCACCCGCGCCAACCTGGCCCTCGTCCCGGTCGGTTCCGACGGTTCGATCGACGTCTACAACAGCAGTGGCACCGTGAACGTGGTGGCGGACGTCGAGGGTTACTACGTCGGCTGATCGCCCGCTCCTCGACCCCCGTGTCCGTCGCCGCGAAGGGTGACGCGGGTGGGTTGACCGTTCCTTCACCTTGCTTGTCGACGACTTGACGATCCGTTCCATGGCCGTTCAGACGGCTGTCCGTGTGTGTGGTGTGTGGTGCCCCTAAGGTCCCTGAGGATTCGGGAGAGAAGGGGCTCATGGAGACACTCCACGCGGTCCGGGCCGGCGGGATCACGAAGTGCTTCGGCGATGTCGTCGCGCTCGACGGTGTCGATCTGGATGTGACGCAGGGCCAGATCCATGGCCTGGTCGGGCCGAACGGGGCGGGCAAGACCACCTTGCTCGGTCTGCTGCTGGGGCTGGCCGTCGCCGACAGCGGGCGGCTGGAGATCCTCGGCCGGCAGGTCGGGCGGGCGTTCGCCGCCCCCGACGGTGTCGCCGGTTTCGTGGACGGGCCCGGTCTCTACCCCTCGCTCACCGCCCGGCAGAACCTCGCCGCGCTGGCCGCCCTCCGTGGCGGCGACGCGCGGACCGCGGGGATCGACGACGTGCTCGACCAGGTCGGGCTCACCGATGTCGCCGACGACAAGGCGCGCGGTTTCTCGCTGGGTATGCGCCAGCGGCTCGGGCTCGCCGCCGCACTGCTCACCAGACCTCGGCTGCTCGTGCTCGACGAACCGTCCAACGGCCTTGATCCGGCGGGCAAGAGACAGGTGCACGGGGTGCTCGGCGGACTCGCCGCCGAGGGGACCGCCGTGGTGCTCTCCAGCCACCGTATGGACGACCTGGAGGCGCTGTGCTCGGAGGTCACCATCCTCGCCACCGGACGGGTCGTGTTCTCCGGCCCGTTGGGCAAGCTGGCCGCCGAGAGCCGTGAACTCGACTACCGGCTGCGGACGTCCGACCCCGGGGCCGCGCGCCGGCTCGCCGCCGACATCGCCGCCACCGCCGGCCTCCGGATCGTCGACGACGGCGTCGTGCGGCAGGACGCGGACGTGTTCGTCGTACGCGCGCTGACACCCGCCCTCGACGCACTGGTGGCCCAGCTCGTGCGGTCGGGCATCGCGGTGCGTGAACTCGCCCCGGTGGTATCGCCGTTGGAGGCCGCGTTCCTCGCGCTCACCGACCAGGAACAGCAGGAGGCCGACCGGTGGCCGCGACCGACGTCGCCGAACGGACCGTCACAGCGCCCCGCGTCTCCGTCGCGCGCGGCTACCGCTTCGAAGTCGTCAAGCTCGTCTCGCAATGGCGGATCCGGCTGCTGGTCCTCGCCTGCTGGGTCGCCCCCGCGCTCTTCGTCGCCGGGGTGAGCGGGCAGAGCACCCTCCCCTCCGACACCCTCTTCGGCCGTTGGATGCACGCCACGGGGTGGGCCGGACCCCTGGTCACGCTGGGGTTCGCGGGCAGTTGGGCGCTCCCGCTGCTGACCTCGCTCGTCGCCGGCGACGTGTTCGCGGCCGAGGACCGGCTCGGCACCTGGCGGCATCTGCTGGTCGCGGTCCGCTCGCCCGCGCGGATCTTCGTGGCGAAGGCGCTGGCCAGCGTCACCGTCATCCTGGCGCTGGTGGCGGGACTGGCCGTCTCCAGCACGGTCGGCGGACTCCTGGCCGTCGGCGACCAACCACTCGTCGGCCTCGACGGCCACCTGCTCGCACCCGGTGACGCGGCCGGCAAGGTCCTGCTCGCCTGGCTCTGCGCCCTCGCCCCGACCCTGGCCCTCGCCGCGATCGGACTCCTCGGGTCGGTCGCGCTGGGGCGCTCCTCGACGGGGCTGCTGCTGCCGGTGCTCGTCGCGCTCGCGATGCAGGTCGCCCAGATGCTGCCGCTGCCCGTCGCCGTGCGCCTCGCCCTGCCCGGCTACGCCTTCATCGCCTGGAACGGCCTGTTCACCGGACCGGCCCAGCTCGCCCCGCTCCTGATCGCCGTCGCGGTCAGCCTGGCGTGGGCCGTCCTCACGACCGCGCTGGCCCATCTCCTGTTCGTACGGCGGGACTTCACCAACCCGGCCTACGACGGCTCCGGGCGCCGCGCGTTCACCTTCGGCGTGCTGCCGCTGGCCGCGCTGACCGCCGTCACCGTGGGGGCGGTCGCCGTGGCGACTCCGTCGACGGGCTCCGGGATCGAGCAGGAGAAGGTGCAGAAGTCCCTCGCCACCGTCTTCGCCCACCTCTACCGCCTCCAGACGCGCCAACTCCACCGGCCCGCCGTCACCGAGGCCCAGCTGCGGACCTCGGCGGCCTGCACCAAGAGCGACGGCCAGGCCGCCCAGGAGGGCGCGGGCAACGACTGGCGCTGCGTCGTGAGCTGGCACCTCCCCGGCGTCGCGGTCACCGGGTCGGCGATCTACCAGCTCGACATCACCTCGGACGGGCGGTTCGTGGCGGACGGCGACGGTCCCAAGGAAGTCAACGGCTACTTCCTGGTGCGGACTTCGACCGGTGACGCCCCGAATCCGCTGTGGCAGTTCGACGGCAACGTCGAACTGCTCGAAACCCAGTGAAGGGAACAGTTCCGTGCAGGTAATCCGCCAGCGTCGGATCAGCGAGAAGAAACAGGTCAACCTCTTCGGCAGACATGTCGGCCGCCGGGCACTGCTGGTGACGACGGGTATCGCCGTCGCCCTCGGTGTCACGGGCACGGCGGTCGCCTCCACATACCGGTTCGGCACCCAGCAGGTCGGCCAGACCACGGCCAACGGCCAGGTCATCTCCAGCGACCAGTACATCAAGCCGTACGGCAGCCGCACGGTCATCAACGACGGCAAGATCATGTCGTCGACGGTCAGCCCGGACGGCACCCACCTCGCGGCCTCGATCGCGGACGGCGACGCCTCTCTCGTGGTCATGGACCTGACTACGGGTCAGGTGAAGCAGAAGATCGGCACCAGCACGGCGGACGACCTGCGCATCAGCAGCGGCGCCGTCGGCCAGGAGGGCCCGACCTACTCGCCCGACGGCAAGCAGCTGTGGCTCGGCCAGGCAGGCGGCTACACCAAGTTCACCGTCAACGACGACGGAACCCTCGCCGCCCCCACGGCCGTCCCGATCGCGGCCGACGGCATCAAGCAGGCACTGGTGGGCGCCGCCGTCTTCTCCCCCGACGGCTCCACCGTCTACTCGGCGGTCAACGGCCAGAACAAGGTCGTCGCCATCGACGCGGCGACCGGAACCATCCAGCAGACCTGGGCAGTTGGCACCGCCCCGCGCGGCATCGCCCTGGTCGGCGGCAAGTTGTACGTGAGCAACGAGGGCGGGCGCCCGGCGAAGGCCGGCGACACCACCATCAACTCCTACGGCACCGACGTGCCGGCCAACCCGAAGACGGGCGCCAGCACCACCGGCACGGTCAGCGTCATCGACACCGCCGACCCGTCGGCCGCCGTCGGCACCATCGCCGTAGGACTGCACCCGACCGCCGTGTACGCCAAGAAGGGCGCGGTGTTCGTCACCAACACCGCCGACAACAGCGTGTCGGTCATCGACACCCGCAAGGACAAGGTCGTCCAGACCATCGCCACCCAGCCGTGGCCCGAGGCGTCGGTCGGCTACGAGCCGAACGCGGTCACCCTCACCGACGACGGCCGGCTGCTCGTCACACTCGGCCGCGCCAACGCGGTCGCCGTCTACCGCTACAGCTCCCCGCAGCAGCCCGCCCGCTACGTCGGCCTGCTCCCCACCGACTACTTCCCCTCGGGCATCACGGCCAACGGCAAGCAGATCGTCGTCGCCAACACCCGTGGCGTGGACGCCCTCCGCCCCGACGCGGCCGGCCACAACACGCACGACACGACGTCGAGCCTGACGCAGTTCACGCTGCCCGGCGACCTGACCGTCAAGTCCCAGACGGCCAAGGTCTTCAGGCAGAACGGCTGGACGCCCGGCTCGGTCACCACGGCCAAGGGCAAGAGCCGCGCGAAGGCCGTCCCGGTCCCGACGCGCATCGGCGACCCCTCGACGATCAAGCACGTCTTCCTGCTCGTCAAGGAGAACCGCACCTACGACCAGGTCTTCGGCGACCTCCCGCAGGGCAACGGCAACGCCTCGCTCACCCAGTTCGGCGAGAACGTGACGCCCAACCAGCACGCGCTGGCCGAGCAGTTCGGGCTCTACGACAACTTCTACGACATCGGCACCAACTCGGCCGAGGGCCACAACTGGCTGATGCAGTCGGACAACCCGGAGTACACCGAGTCCTCGGCCGGCGAGTACACGCGCAGCTACGACACCGAGAACGACGTCCTGGGCCACCAGAGGTCCGGGTTCATCTGGACCGGCGCACAGGCGGCCGGCAAGTCGGTCAAGGACTTCGGCGAGTTCCAGTCGCTGGAGACGAAGCCGACCGGCGCGACCTGGCAGAACCTGTACTGCGACAGCAAGAACATGGCCGCCACCGGGGCCCAGACCGCCTACCCCATCAAGACGGGCTCGGCGATCCCCTCCCTCAACGACGTGTCGGTACAGGGCTTCCCGCTCTTCGACCTCGACGTGCCGGACATCTACAAAGAGCAGATCTGGCAGCAGGACTTCGACAAGAACGGCCCGGCGAACCTGAACATGTTCTGGTTCTCCAACGACCACACCGGCGGCCCGGCCAACGCGGCGGCCGAGGTCGCCGACAACGACCTCGCGGTCGGCCGCATGGTCGACAAGATCACCCACAGCGGCTACTGGAAGGACTCGGCGATCTTCGTCGTCGAGGACGACTCCCAGGCCGGCCTCGACCACGTCGACGGCCACCGCGCCCCGGTCCAGGTCATCAGCCCCTACGCCAACCACAACACGGTCGACGACCACTACTACTCGCAGATCACCATGGTCCGCACGATCGAGCAGATCCTCGGCATCCACCCGATGAACCAGCTCGACAGCGCGGCCACCCCGATGTACGGCGCCTTCACGGACAAGCCCGACAACACCCCGTTCACAGCGGTCCCCAACCGCACCTCCCTCACCCTCGGCGTGAGCCCCCAGCCGTCCTGCGGTTCGGACACCCCGGCGGGAGCGCCGACGACGGTCTCCGTACCGGCGCCCGAGAAGACGCTCGCCGCCCGGTGGAAGACCTGGGCCTCCCACCAACGCCTCACAGGCCCCCACGCGGTTCCCGACTACGCCAACCCCACCCAGATGAACCGCTACACCTGGTACCAGACCCACAACTGGACCAAGCCGTACCCCGGCGACAAGAAGCTCTACACGCCGGACGAGGTCCCCGGCGCCTACCTCCCGTCCCCGGAAAACGACGGCTGACGCACCGGCGCCCCTGAAGGCGGCCCGCAGGGCCAGCCTTCAGGGGCGCGGGACTGTATCCATATGCGGCTCCGCCGCGTGGGCGCGCCCAGCCCCCACGGCGCAGTACCCGACAGACTCAGGCAACAGACACCCCGAGCGACCCAACACCAGACAGGTCATGGGCCCGAACGCTGTTCCGGTCCGTGGCCGCCCGTCCCAGCGCATGGTGCGGCCACAACCCCCCAGCCACCCGCCGAGACCGCTCCCCCCACTCCCGTGCCTCAACACCACCCGCCTTGTAGTGGTTGAGCGCATACCCCCCGGAGTGAACCCGCAGCAGCAGAAACCCCCCGGGATAGTCCTTCGCGGCAGTCACCTCCTGCTGCACAACATGCGGCGCCCGCACCAGCAGAGTCCGCTTGTTCCGGTGGGTGTGTCCCGCGTGATGAAGAAACACCCCCGGCGCCGAGGCATACGCGTCGACGATCGCCCGAGCCTGCCGCCGATCCAGCTGCTGCCCCCGAGTCACCGGAAACACGGAGTCCCGTACGGTCAGCGGATGGTGACCGAAGACGACGGTCGGCCGGTCCGGCTCCGCCCTGAGCCGCGCCCGGAACCAGGACAACTGCTCCTCACCGAGCCCGCCCGCGTCACCCCCGTTGCCGGCCTTGGCGTACGTGTCGAGCCCGATGATCCGCAGCCCGCCGAGATCGTGGGCGAAGTACCCGGGCCCGCCGCCGAAGCCATCGCCGAACCCCTCCCGGAACGTGTCGGCGGAGTTCCCCGCCCGGTCGTGGTTGCCGCGCACGACGAGGTAGTCCCGCCCCAGCGTGCCGAAGCCGTCCAGAATGCGCTTGGCCTCCGCCAGGTCCGCCGGTGACCCGCCCGCCGAGATGTCCCCGGCGGCGAGCAGCACGTCCGCCCCGCGCCGCTTGGCCTCCTCGACCAGGGCCCGGGTCATGATCTCCGGATAGGCGGCGAGGCCCGCCGCCTGCGACACCCCACGTAGCAGCGGGAAGCCCGCCATGCGGCCCGCGGTGGTCTCGCCGAGGTGCAGGTCGTTGCAGAGGGCGATGGACAGCAGGTGCCTGCCGGGCGGGGGCTGGGGCGTGGTGAAGGAGTACGTGCCGGTCAGGGAGCCGAGGCCGTGCCGCGAGGTCCCGACGGCGTTCCCGCGCACGTGCTGCAACGGCGTCGGTACGGCGGTCACGCCCCGGGAGCGGGCCCGGTAGTAGTACGTCTGCCCGGGCTCCAGGCCGGTCAGCTCCACCTGGTGGTGCGCGGTGGGCCGCTCCTCGGCCGCGACCCGGTTGAGGTGGGCCGGGTGGGTGCCGTAGACGACCTCGCCCTCGGTGACCGCGGGGAGCGGGTGGCCGAAGCCGTCGTCGGTGCCGGGTATCCGGGTGTGCCAGGTGATGATCGCGCTGTCCTCGGTGAGGGTGACCAACTCCAGGTGGACGGCGGCCAGTTGGCGGTATCCGCCGCGCCCGGGACGGGCCTGGGCGGCACGCAGGAGCGCCGGGGCGAGGAGCGTGCCGGAGCGCAGGACGTCGTAGGGAGTGGGGAGCGCGGCGAGGGCCGCGAGGGGAGCCGAGAAGCAGCAGCGCATACCCCATTGTTGCCCCAGGGTCGTGAACGTCGGCTGTGACGCCGACGGCCGCAGCCGTACCAGTGCGCTACGACAGTGCGGTGCGCACCGCCCTGACCAGGGCCTGCGCCCGTGGATCAGCCGTCACGCTCTTCCGGAACGAATTCGTCACATACCCGAACGCGATGCCCGAATCGGGGTCCGCGAAGCCCAGCGCGCCGCCTCGGCCCGGGTGCCCGAAGGAGCCGTCGGAGAGGAGCGGGGAGGCGCTGCCGTGCAGCATGTAGCCGAGGCCGAAACGGGTTCCCACCACCAGCACGCGGTCGGGTCCCGTCGAGCGTTCCGTGCGGGCCAGCTCGACCGTCTCCGGAGTGAACAGCCGCACACCGCCGTCGAGTTCGCCGATCAGGGACGCGTAGAAACGGGCCAGGCCGTCCGCCGTCGCGATGCCGTTCGAGGCGGGGAGTTCGGCGGCCCGGTACGCCGCGTCGTTCTCGTCCGGCATCGGGGTGATCGCCCCGAACGCGCGCCGGGTGAGGGAGCCGGGGTTCGCGTACGCCTCGGAGACCGAGCGCTTGGGGCGGACGCGGAGAACCCCCGTGTCCGCAGCCGACGGCGTCTCCACCTGCGCCACCCGGCCCACCCGCCCCGCCTCACCGGACGGCAGCCCCACCCACAGGTCGGCCCCGGCCGGGCTCGCGATCTCGTCCGCGATCCACTCACCGATCGACCGGCCGGTCACCCGCCGCACCAGCTCACCGGTCAGCCAGCTGTACGTCTGCGCGTGATAGCCGTGATCCGTGCCCGGCTCCCAGACCGGCGCCTGCGCCGCCACCGCCGCGGCGCCCTGCACCGGGTCTGCGGCCTGCGCCGGGGTCAGCGGGTGGTCCAGCACCGGCACGCCCGCGCGGTGCGCGAGCAGGTGCCACACGAGGGTGCGTTCCTTGCCGGCCGTCTTGTACTCCGGCCAGTACTCGCCCACCGGGGCGTCCAGATCCAGCTCCCCGCGCTGTGCGAGCAGCAGCAGAGCGGCGGCGGCCACGCCCTTCGTCGCCGAACGGACGATCTGGGCCGTGTCCCGCTGCCAGGGAGCGGTGCCGTCGACGTCCTTGGTGCCGGCCCACAGGTCCACGACCCGGTGCCCGTCCCGGTACACGGTCACGGCCGCGCCCCGCTCCCCGCGCACCTCGAAGTTGGCCGCGAACGCCTCCCCGACCGGCTCGAAGCCCGCGGCCACCACGCCGTTCACGTCCACGTCCGCACTCCTGGTCCCGCCGGTCCGCTGTCCTACCTCAACCAAGCAGGATCGTGACGTCGATGTTCCCGCGCGTCGCGTTCGAGTACGGGCAGACCTCGTGGGCCGCGTCCACCAGCTTCGCCGCGATGTCCGGGTCGAGCACCGGGAGCGAGACGCTGAGGGCGACCGCGAGGCCGTAGCCGCGCTGCTTGTTGGGGCCGATGCCGACCTTCGCGGCGACCGTGGAGCCGGCCAGGTCGAAGCCGGCCCTGCGGCCGACAAGCACCAGCGCGTTGTGGAAGCAGGAGCTGTAGCCGGCCGCGAAGAGCTGCTCGGGGTTGGTGCCGTTGCCGTCGCCGCCCAGTGCCGGGGGCATCGCGACCTGGAGGGCGAGCTGGCCGTCCTGGCTGCTGACATAGCCGTCCCGGCCGCCGTGGGCGGTGGCCTCGGCGACGTACATGATCTTCGTCGGGCGGGTGTCGACGGCGGTGTCGTCGGCCATGGCGGGACCTCCCCCAGAACGGAAACACAGGACGGAAATACAAGAGTGTGCAACTACATCGTGCACAAGGTACTGGCCGGTACGGCGTCAGTGGCTACCAGGGGGTAGCAACCGCCGGTAACCCGAGGTCAGCGGGCCCGTTCCGCCGCCGCCTCCGCGCGCTCCGCCAGCCGCCACAGCTCCGCGCGCAGCCGCACGACCCCCGGCATCTCCAGCTCCGTCGCCGCGAGCAGCGCGCCCGGCACCCGGGCCGCACGTTCCCGCAGCGCACTGCCGCGCTCCGTGCAGGCGACCAGCACCGAGCGCTCGTCATGGGCCGCGCGCTCGCGATGGACGAGTCCGGCCGCCTCCAGGCGTTTCAGGAGCGGCGAGAGAGTGCCGTAGTCGAGACGCAGGGCGGTCGAGAGGTCCTTGACCGGGCTCTCGCCGCGCTCCCACAGGACGAGCAGGACGAGGTACTGCGGGTAGGTCAGCTCCAGTTCTTCAAGGAGCGGGCGGTACGCGGCCGTCAGCGCGCGCTGGGCCGCGTACAGCGCGAAGCACAGCTGCTCGTCGAGGAGCAGCGACCCGGCAACCGTATGGTCCTCGTTCGTCACGCGCCCATTGTCACGGACCGCGGGTCGAACCCGAAGGGCAACTCCAGACGATGGTCCCGCATCAGCGTGTCGTCGGAGAGGAGTTCGCCGGTCGCACCGTCCGCCGCGATCACGCCCTCGCTCAGGATCAGCGAACGCGGGCACAGCTCCAGGGCGTACGGCAGGTCGTGCGTGACCATGAGGACGGTCACGTCCAACGACCGCAGGATGTCGGCCAGTTCGCGCCGGGAGGCGGGGTCGAGGTTGGAGGAGGGTTCGTCGAGGACGAGGATCTCCGGCTCCATGGCCAACACGGTCGCCACCGCCACTCTCCTCCGCTGCCCGAACGACAGATGGTGCGGAGGACGGTCCGCGAAGTCCGCCATGCCCACCGACTCCAGTGCCGTCCGCACCCGCTGCTCCAGCTCGGCGCCTTTCATCCCGGCCGCCGCGGGCCCGAACGCCACGTCCTCCCGCACCGTCGGCATGAAGAGCTGGTCGTCGGGATCCTGGAAGACGATGCCGACCCGGCGCCGGATCTCCGCCATGTGCCGCTTGCCGACCGGGAGTCCGGCCACCGTCACCGTTCCGGCGCCGCCCGTGAGGATGCCGTTGAGGTGCAGCACGAGGGTGGTCTTGCCGGCACCGTTCGGACCGAGCAGGGCGACCCGTTCACCGCGCGCGACCGTGAAGTCGACGCCGAACAGGGCCTGATGGCCGTCGGGGTAGGCGAAGGCCAGCCCGGAGACATCCAAGGAAAGGGAATCGGTCACAGGGTCCATCCCAACAGACATACGACAAGGGCGGCACAGGGCAGTGCGAGGGCCTGCGACCACTGCGTCCGGTCGGCGGTCACCTCGTCGATCACCGGCATGGAACCCGCGTAACCCCGGCTCACCATGGCCAGATGGACCCGCTCCCCGCGTTCGTAGGAGCGGATGAACAGCGCGCCCGCCGACTTCGCGAGCACGCCCCAGTGGCGGATGCCCCGGGCCTCGAAACCCCGGGACTCGCGGGCGATCCGCATCCGGCGCATCTCGTCGGTGATGACATCGCCGTAGCGGATCATGAAGGACGCGATCTGGACGAGGAGCGGTGGGAGCTTCAACCGCTGGAGTCCCAGGAGGAGTTCGCGGAGTTCGGTGGTGGCGGCGAGGAGGACGGAGGCGGCGACGCCCAAGGTGCCCTTGGCGAGGACGTTCCAGGCGCCCCAGAGGCCGTTCACGCTCAACTCCAGGCCCAGGACGGTGACTTGCTCGCCCTCCGCCACGAAGGGCATGAGCACCGCGAAGGCGACGAAGGGGATCTCGATCAGCAGGCGGCGGAGGAGGAAGGCGGCGGGTACGCGGGCCGCGTACGCGACGCACGCGAGCAGCACGGCGTACAGGCCGAACGTCCACATCGCCTCGCGCGGGGTCGACACCACGACCACCACGAACGCGAACACGGCGGCCAGTTTGGTGTGCGGCGGCAGCGCGTGGACCCGCGAGTGGCCGTGCCGGTAGAGGCGATGGGCGTGGCCCGCGCCCATCTCAGGCCGCCTGCGAGGTGCTACGGCGCCTGCGGACCGCCCAGAAGACGCCCGTGCCCGCCACGACCGTCACACCGACGCCGATCACGCCCGCGAGGCCGCCGGAGAGCCGGGCGTCCTCGACATCGCGCACGCCGTAGTCGGCGAGCGGGGAGTCGGCCGAGGCGTGCTCCTTCGCCGCCCGGTCGATGCCCTGGTCGGCGGCGACCTTCTCCAGGCCGTCGGGGTTCGAGGAGGCGTAGAAGCTGACGACACCGGCGAGGAGGAGGGAGGCGGCGAGGCCGGTGATCCACACCCTGCGGTGCGAGGTGCTGCGCACGGGAGCCAACTGGGGCGCGGCGTCGACGAGTTCGCCGTTCACCCGAAGCTTCAGCCGCTGCTCCAGGCCGCGCGCGCCGTGGACGAGATCCGGGCGTACGGCGATCACGGCGCCGACCGTCAGCGCGGTGATCGCGGCCTCGCCGACGCCGATGAGGACGTGCACGCCGATCATCGCGCCGGCGACCTTGCCGAGGGAGACGTCGGTGGTGCCGCCGAGGGCGTAGAGGAGGGTGAAGACGAGGGCGGCGGCGGGGACGGAGAGCAGGGCGGCGGTGAAGGACGCGGCGGTGGTCGAGCGGCGGGTGCGCGGGAGGATCCTGACCAGGCCGCGGAAGACGGCGTAGGCGACGACCGTCGTGGTGATCGCCATGTCCGTGATGTTCACACCGAGCGCGGTCAGGCCGCCGTCCGCGAAGAGGATGCCCTGCATGAGCAGCACGACCGAGACGCAGAGGACGCCGGTGTAGGGGCCGACGAGGATCGCGGCCAGCGCGCCGCCGAGCAGGTGGCCGCTGGTGCCGGCCGCGACGGGGAAGTTGAGCATCTGGACGGCGAAGATGAAGGCGGCGACCAGCCCGGCCAGTGGTGCGGTGCGTTCGTCGAGTTCGCGGCGCGCGCCGCGCAGGCTCACGGCGATGGCGCCGGCGGCGACCACTCCGGTCGCGGCGGACACAGGGGCGTCTATGAATCCGTCAGGGACATGCACGGGATGATTTTAGATGGTTGTTGCGAGTTCTTTGCAAGAGCGAGAAGATCCCCCTTCGTTATGTGAGATCTGTCGCCCCGAGGGGCGCTCCCGGGAAAATATGCGACATTGGGGTAGTGGAAGCGGATGCATAGCTTTCACACAGGTCACTCAGCGTAAGGGGCCGCCCGATGTCCGTAGTCGAACAGTACGCGCGAGCCCATATCGTCACCGACGAGGACGTGGACCGGCTGGACCCCGCCGCCGTCCCGGTCGTCCTGCGGTACGACCCCGAATCCGATCCGCGAACCGTCCGTATCGACCTGCCCGGACCGCATGCCTGGACCTTCGACCGCGAGCTGCTGGAAGAGGGACTGCGTGCCCCGGCCGGCAGCGGCGAGGTGCGCGTGTGGCCGTGCGGACGGGTGCAGGCCGTGGTCGAGTTCCACTCCGAACAGGGCGTCTCCGTCGTCCAGTTCGAGACGAAGACGATCATGCGGTTCCTGCGGCGGACCTATACGGCCGCCGCACCTGTCGGCACCTGAGGCTCAGCCTCCGAGACTGCTGCCCAGCTTCAGCAGCGCCGCCACGATCGGACCCGCCGTGTCGCCGCCGTGGCCGCCCGCCTGGACCACGCCGGCGGCCACGAGGTCGCCCTTGTACGCGGTGAACCAGCCGTTGGGCTTCTTCTGGCCGTCGACCTCCGCCGAACCGGTCTTCGCGCCGTAGTCGGGGCCGAGCCCGGCCATCGCCTTCGCCGCCGTGCCGTAGTCGGCGGTGTACTTCATGACTTCCTTCAGCTCGGCCTGCGTCGTCGACGACATCGTGCGCGAGGCCTTCGCGATCGTGCGGTTGTCGACAGTCGGGGAGACCAGGTACGGCTGGTGGAAGGTGCCCGAGTCGACCGTCGAGGCGACCGACGCCATGTTCAGCGGGTTCATCCGGACCCCGCCCTGGCCGATCAGCGAGGCGCCCATCTGGGCGCCGCTCTGCACCGGGACCGAGCCGTCGAAGGTGGGGACGCCGATGGCCCAGTTGTTCATGCCGAGGCCGTAGACCTGCTGGGCCTCCGTGGTCAGATCGCTGTCGGACAGCTTGGGCGCGAAGTTGATGAAGGCGTTGTTGCAGGAGGCCCCGAAGGCCAGCTTGAACGTGCCCTTCTTGATCTCCGAGTCGTCGTCGTTGTGGAAGGTCCAGCCCGCCAGCTTGTACGTCTTGGGGCAGGGGTGGGACGCGTCCGGGGTGATCAGGTTCTTCTCGAAGAGCATCGTCGACGTGACGATCTTCATCGTGGAGCCGGGGGCCAGCGAGCCCTGGAAGGCCACGTTGAAACCGTGCGAGGCGTTCGCGACGGCCAGGATCTCGCCGGTCGACGGGCGCATCATCACGACCGAGGAGTTCTTCTGCTTGCTGACCTGCGTCTCGGCCGCCGCCTGGAGGGTCGGGCTGAGCGTCGTCTTCACCTTGCCCGGGGTGCCCTTGCTCAGCTCGACGAGGGTCTTGTCGGACTGCTTGGACGTCTTGCCGCGGACCACCCGCAGCTCGATGCCCGCCTTCCCGCCCGCCTTCTTGCCGAACTTCTCCCGCAGCCCGTCCAGCACCGGCCCCAGGGACGGGTACTTGGCCGTCGTCAGCTCGCCGCCGTCCCGGTCGTAGGCCTTGATCGGCGGGGTTCCGGACTCGCCCGTCACCAGGGTGTCGCCGTCCGCTAGATCCGGGTGGACGACGGACGCGTGCCACTGGACGTACGGCTTGCCGTCCTTCGCGCTGCGCACGACCGTGAGTGAAGTGGCGTACGTCATGGGCTTGTTGATGCCCTTGTACGACACCGTGCACTTCACGGAGAAGGGGACCTTGGCGCCGGTGGGGGTCCCCTCGGTGACGGTGATGCCCTTCATGTGGGCGTTCTTGGTGTAGCCGGTGAGCAGCGCGGTGGCCGCCGTCGACTTGTCGGTCACGGCGGCGGCCTGGGCGACCTTGCCCTGCTGCCAGTCGGCCAGGTACCGCTTCGCGGTCGTCTGGACCTCGGCCGCCGTCAACGGGCCCGTCTTGACGGCCTTGTGGTCGGCGGTGGTCGACGTGCGTGCCTCGGCGGACGCCCCGCCGTCGTACAGCGCGTAGGCGCCCACGCCCGCGCCGACGACGGCCACGGCGATGACCCCGCCGACCATGGCGGGTCTCGCCTTCCGTCGCTCGGCGGCGACCTTCTTCTTGCCCCTCGTGCCCACAGTTCCCGATCCTCCGCGAATCCCCTTGGGCCCCCGTCGCCCTCAGCCCTCACACACCCCAACGACCACGCCCACCCTAGAGTCCCGTCCTGTGCGGGTAGTTCACTTTCCCCGGGGAGTGAGTTCAGCCACTTGCCGCCAGTACCGCGCGGACGATCGGGCCGGCGGCGTCGATGCCGTGGCCGCCGTCCTGCGTCATGGCCGCCGCGGCGACATCGCCCCGGTAGCCGGTGAACCAGCTGTTGGACTTCGACTGCCCGTCCACCTCGGCCGATCCCGTCTTGGCGCCGATGTTCGGGCCGAGCCCGGCCATGATCCCGGCCGCGGTGCCGCTGGTCGCGGTGCGGTACATCATCGCCCGCAGCTGCGTCGACGTACTCGCCGACAGGCCCTGCGCGGTGGCCAGTTGGCGGTCGTCGAGGCTCTGCGCGACGAGTACCGGCTGGCGGAACGTGCCCGTCTTCGCGGTCGCCGTCACCGACGCCATGTTCAGCGGGCTCATCTGCACCTGGCCCTGGCCGATCAGGTTCGCCGCGGTGTCCGGGCCGCCGGACGCGGGCACCGAGCCGTCGAAGGACGGGATGCCGGTCTTCCAGTTGTCCCGGCCGAGCCCGAAGCGGTCCTGGGCCTCCTTGGTCAGGGAGTCCACCTTGACCGAGTCGGCGAACTTCACGAACGCCGTGTTGCAGGAGCGCGCGAAACTGTCGGCGAGCGTGGCGTTCTCGTTCGGCTTGAGGCCGGTCAGGTTCTTGAAGGTCTGCTCCTGCCAGACGGCGGTGGTAGGACAGGGCGCCGGTCCGTTCATCGTGGTCAGCCCGTTGTCGATGAGCGTGGCGGCACTGATGATCTTCATGGTCGACCCCGGCGCCAACTGCCCCAGGAACGCGGCGTTGAAGCCGTCGTCGCGGTGGTTGGCGATCGCCAGCACCTGCCCGGTGCTCGGCTGGAGCGCCACGACCGACGACTCCGAGTACTTCGTCACGGCCTTCTCGGCGGCGGCCTGCGCGCTCGCGCTGAGCGTCGTGCGCACCTTGCCGGCCTTGCCCTTCTCCAGGGTCAGCAGCGTGGTGTCGGCCGAGCCCTCGGCCTGGTGCTTGATCGCCAGCTCGATCCCGGGCGAACCGCCCGCCTGGTCACCGTACTTGGAACGCAGCTCGTCCAGGATCGGCCCGAGCGACGGATACTTCTCCTTGGTCAGCACGGTCCCGTTCCGGTCCACGGCCTCGATCGCCGGGCTCGCGGACTCCCCGGTGACGAGCGTGTCGCCGGTCTTCAACTCCGGGTGAACTACGGCCGGTTGCCAGTCGACGAGGGCCCGTCCGGTGGTTTTGCCGCGTACGACGGTCAGTTGGCTCCGGTAGCTGAGTGGCTTCGACTTTCCGTCGTACGACACCGTTGCCTTCACCGTGAACGGCACGGTCGCCCCGGTCGTCGTACCGGGAGTGATCTTCACGGCGGTGATGTGCCCGGCCCCGCTGTAGGACTCCAGCACGGTGTCGGCCGCCGCGTCGTTGTTCGTGTACGACGCCGCCGTCACCGCCTGCCCCTTCTCCCAGGCCGCGAAGAACTTCGCCGTCGTGTCCTTGACCTCCGACGCGCTCGGCGGCCCGGTCTTCACGGGCGCGGGCCCACCGGAACCGCCCACACCCGAACTTCCACCCAACGCGGACACGAGGTTGTACGCCCCGTACCCCGCCCCCGACACCATCACGGCGAACACACTGCCGATGACGGTGGCTTTTACCCCCTTGCGCATGGGTCGTTCCCCTCCCCGTTATCAGTCCCTCGACTGTATGGGGCGTGGGGGAAAGCTGTGAGGGGTGTTGCCTTTTGTTGTCTCAACGGAGACCCACCGAAGAGCGATCAGGCGGGCGCCCCCGCCGCGTCGAGGAGCCGGTGCATGTCCTCGGCGGGAAGCGCGGGATTGCCGGCGACGGAGCCGAGCAGGTCCGGGTCGGCGAGCAGTTCGCGGATCCGAGGCAGGGGCAGCCGCGGGTCCCGGGCGGCCGGCCCGCGCAACCCCCCGTCACGGCTGAGCCGGTCCAGGTCCTCCGGGGTCAGCGCGGGATCACGCAGTGCCAGCCGACGCCGGCGCGGATCAGGGGAGTCCAGGAAACGGGCCGCCAACCCCGCCGACGGGAACCCGGGCTTGGCGATCAGCATCTCCACGGCCCGGTGCGTGCCGTGTAGATACAGGTCGAGCAGCAGCTCCGGCGGCGGCTCGGGATGGAACTCGCACAGCAGCAGCCGTACGGCGAAGTCCTCGTCCCGGGCGAGGAGTTCGACGATGTCCGGTGGCAGGGCCGGGCACACCGCGGCGCTGCGGCGCAGCCAGGTGTGCGCGGAGGTCGCGCACCGGCGCAGGAGGTCGACGTCCTCGCGGGCGTCCCACACCCAGTCCAGCGGGGACAGGCGGGCCTCGGGATCCACGGTGTAGTCGATGGCCGCGCGTTCCGCCTCCGTCAGTTCCTGCCGGGCGGAGACGACGAGCCGGATGTGCGGGTCCGGGTCGACGGCCAACTGCCGTACGAGATCCGGGGGGAGGGAGGGGTTCGCGGCGACTGAGGCCCGGCGCGGCTGGGCCACCAGGTGCTCGGCGAGCTCGCGGCTCAGCCGTCCGGTCTCCAGAACCTGGTACAGCAGGTGGGAGCCGACGAGGCTTTCGAGCAGCCACGCCGTCCGGTCCTCGTCCTCGTGGCAGACGTGCATCGCGGCGGCCTGCCGTACCTCCACGTCCTCGTCCTGGAGCAGCAACTCCCGCGCGGCGTCCGGCAATTCCTCCCACGCGCGGCAGGACGCCCTGCGCAGGACGCTGTCCGGGTGGTCCGCGAGGCCGGCCAGGACACGGGCGGGGACGCTGGACCAGCGGACGGTCTCGTGGCGGATGCCCTCATCGGGGTGCTTCAGCAGCCGCTCGTACGCCCAGTCGGGCAGCGGTTCCACCCGGCGCCGGTAGGGCGTCGGCCCGATGGCGAGGGCGAGAAGGACCTTAGGGTCCGGATCGTCGATGAGCCGGGCGCGCTGAGCCGGGTCGGCGGCGGCGCTGTCGGCGAAGTCCTGGCGGAGCCTGCGATCGGGGTCCGCCAGGATCGCGTCGACGACCTCCAGGGGCAGGTCGGCGCGCTGGGTGAGGGTCCACCGCACGTCCCGGTGGTCAAGTTTGAGCAGTCGCAGCAGCACACTGCCCGGTGACGCGGGGTTCCAGGACAGTGCTCTGACCGCGGCGTCGAGGTGGTCGTCCATGTCGTTCCCCCCGGCCCCACCTACACCCACGTATCCAGCCACATCCGAGACCGCCACTGATCAATAGGAATCGACGTCCCCGTGTACAGCGGCCAGAAGTAGATGAAGTTCCAGGTGATCAGCAGGACCAGTACCCCCGCGCCGACCGCCCCCGTGACCCGGCGGGTGTCGCTGGAGCCGGGTGGGCCGATGATCGCGCCGATCAACATCGCCACCGCCAAGCACAGGAACGGCAGGAAGACGATCGAGTAGAAGAAGAAGATCGTGCGGTCCTGGTAGAGGAACCAGGGGAGGTAGCCGGCCGCGACCCCGCAGGCGATCGCGCCCGCGCGCCAGTCGCGGCGGAAGGCCCAGCGCCACAGGACGTAGAGGATCGCGAAGCAGGCGGCCCACCAGAGGAGGGGTGTGCCGATGGCCAGGACCTCGCGGGCGCACTTGTCGCCGGCGTTCACCGGGCAGCCGTCGGCGCCGGGCGAGGGGGACTCGTAGAAGTAGGAGACCGGGCGGCCGTCGACCAGCCAGCTCCAGGGGTTGGACATGTAGGTGTGCGGCGAGTGCAGGCCGACGTTGAACTCGTAGACCTCGTGCTCGTAGTGCCACAGGCTGCGCAGCCAGTCCGGCAGGACGTGGCTCCAGGTGCCGCCCTTGCCGTCGGTCGCGGCCCAGTTGCGGAAGTAGCCGCCGGTGCCGTTGGCGGGGGAGAGGATCCAGCCGATCCAGGAGGTCAGGTAGACGGCGACGGCGACCGGGACGGTGGCCAGGAAGCCGAGACCGAGGTCGTGCCTGAGGACCGCCACGTACGCGTTGCGGGCGCCCGCGACCTTGCGGGAGCCGACGTCCCACAGCAGCATCATCACGACGAAGGCGGCCGTGATGTAGAGGCCGTTCCACTTGGTGCCGATCGCGAGGCCGAGCAGCAGGCCCGCCGTCCAGCGCCAGGGGCGCCAGCCGAGGGAGAGGGTGTCGCCGGTGTGCGCGTCGGGGCGGACCCGGCCGTAGGCGTCGGCGGGCAGGGCCGCCGCGAGTTTCTCCCGGGCCCTGTCGCGGTCGATCAGCAGGCAGCCGAACGCGGCCACCACGAAGAACATCAGCACACCGTCGAGCAGCGAGGTGCGGGCCATCACGAAGGCCAGGCCGTCCAGCGACATCAGGACGCCCGCGACACAGCCCAGGAAGGTGGAGCGGAAGAGGCGGCGGCCGATGCGGCACAGCATCAGCACGGTCAGCGTGCCGAGCAGCGCCGTCATGAAGCGCCAGCCGAACGGGTTGAAGCCGAAGATCAGCTCGCCGATGCCGATCACGTACTTGCCGACGGGCGGGTGCACGACGTAGGCCGCGTCCGTGGGGATCGAGACGTGCCCGCCTGTCTTCAGGATCAGGTCGTTGGCGTTCTTGTCCCAGTTGACCTCGAAGCCGCGGTGGACCAGCGCCCACGCGTCCTTGGCGTAGTACGTCTCGTCGAATATCACCGCCTTCGGACTGCCCAGGTGGTAGAAGCGCATCACGCCGGCCATCAGCGTGACCAGCAGCGGGCCGCCCCAGCCCGACCAGCGGGTGAGGCGGTCGACGAGCCCCGGCGAGAAGCCGAGCGCCGCCCACAGCCGGGGGCTGGGCTCCGCGTACGGCGGCGTCAACCGGTCCCGTACGTCGCTTCTGGGCCCCGCCGTGTAGCCGAAACGGCGCAGCCGCTGCTGCCACGACGGCCGCTGCTCTTGAGGGGCCTGGCCCTGCCGGGTGTCCGTGGAGGACGCGGTACTGGTCACCGCGCCATCGTAGGGAACAGCGCTGTGTGAGTCCCGTGCATGGGTGGTCTCGGTCCGGATGCGTCCGGATCTGTCGGCCCTGCGAGGATGGGAACGTGACTGGAACCCTTGTTTTGGCGGGCACCCCCATCGGCGACGTTCAGGACGCCCCTCCCCGGCTCGCGGAGGAGCTGGCCGGGGCCGACGTGGTCGCCGCCGAGGACACCCGGCGGCTGCGGCGGCTGACCCAGGCGCTCGGGGTGCAGCCCAAGGGGCGGGTCGTGTCGTACTTCGAGGGCAACGAGTCCGCGCGGACACCCGAGCTGGTCGAGGCCCTGGTGGGCGGGGCGCGGGTGCTGCTGGTGACCGACGCGGGGATGCCGTCCGTGTCCGACCCGGGGTACCGGCTGGTCGCCGCCGCCGTGGAGAAGGACATCAGGGTGACCGCCGTACCGGGGCCGTCCGCGGTGCTCACCGCGCTCGCGCTGTCGGGGCTGCCGGTGGACCGGTTCTGCTTCGAGGGGTTCCTGCCGCGGAAGGCGGGCGAGCGGCTGTCGCGGCTGCGGGAGGTGGCCGGTGAGCGGCGCACCCTCGTCTACTTCGAGGCGCCGCACCGGCTCGACGACACCCTCGCCGCCATGGCCGAGGCGTTCGGCGCCGAGCGGCGGGCCGCCGTGTGCCGGGAGCTGACCAAGACGTACGAGGAGATCAAGCGCGGCCCGGTCGGCGAGCTCGCCGCGTGGGCGGCGGAGGGCGTGCGCGGCGAGATCACCGTCGTGGTGGAGGGGGCGCCGGAGCAGGCCGAGGAGCTCGGCGCGGAGGAGCTGGTGCTGCGGGTGCGGGTGCGCGAGGAGGCGGGGGAGCGGCGCAAGGAGGCGATCGCCGCGGTCGCGGTCGAGGCGGGCGTTCCCAAGCGCGAGGTGTTCGATGCGGTGGTGGCCGCCAAGACCGCGCAAAAGCCCCTCTGAAACCTCCGCGGAAGCCCCTCTGAAGCCTGCCCGAAATCCCCGCCGAGCCCGCCCGGAAATCCGCCCTGAGCTGGGGCGGAATCCCCTCTGAGCAGGGCGCTCCTCCCATGAGCGTGCGCCCCATGGCGGGGCAAAGCGCGGTCGCCGAATGCAAAGTCCCGACCGGGTCGGAAGGGCGATTCGACAAGGAAAGTCCAAATCGCCTCCAACAGTCGACAGGACTGGTGCGTTCGCCCTGCCCGAGGCGTCCACTGGAGTGAGGGACGCACCCGTCCCTCGCCTCCATCGGGATTCCGGGGGGAATCCCCTCGCGGGGGCGCTTGTCCAGCGGAAGTCAAGCAGGAGCTGGCATGAGTGAGATCGCAGGGCAGACCGGCCTCCGGGGCGCTGCCACCGCCGTGGTGAACGAGTCGTACTCCTTCGCCTGCATGCGGTGCGGGCACGGCTGGGAGCAGGCATACGAGATAGAGCACCACGTCGACACCGACGGCCACCAGTTCGTGATGTACGTGGCGGACGGCCAGGTCGTGCCGTCGCCCCTGAGCCGCCCCGCGTGCCACAACTGCGACGGGCATGTCGTGCGCATCATGCGGGCGGGCCAGGTGTCGTCGGTACGGGACGCGGCGCAGCGGCAGTACCAGGCGCCCCGGCCCCGGGCGGCAGCGGCGACGGAGGACGGTACGGACGCCACGGACGAGACCGTGACCCCGCTGCCGGAGACTGCGGACCACCACTGGCACCTGTCCGACCTGCTGCACCCCTTCCACCACCACCGCAAGGCGAGCTGACCGCCTCCGGCGACCGGGTGGGCATGCCCCTTTCGTAGGATCGGGGCATGCCTGCCTCCAGCGACAAGAACGCGGCGCCTCCGCTCCCGGAGCCCCTCCGGGTGCCCGTCGCCGACTCCCACACCCACCTCGACATGCAGTCCGGCACGGTGGAGGAGGCGCTCGCCAAGGCGGCCTCGGTCGGTGTCACGACGCTCGTGCAGGTCGGCTGCGACGTGAAGGGCTCGCGCTGGGCCGCCGATACGGCCGCCCGGTACGACGCGATCCATGCGACGGTCGCCCTCCACCCGAACGAGGCCCCGCGCATCGTGCACGGCGACCCCGACGGCTGGTCGAGGCAGGGCGCCCGTGTCCCCGGCGGCGACACGGCCCTCGACGAGGCCCTCGCGGAGATCGACCGGCTGGCCGGACTCCCGCACGTCAAGGGCGTCGGCGAGACCGGCCTCGACTACTTCCGCACCGGACCCGAGGGCAAGGCGGCGCAGGAACTCTCCTTCCGCGCCCACATCGAGATCGCCAAGCGCCACGGCAAGGCCCTGGTCATCCACGACCGCGACGCCCACGCCGACGTGCTGCGCGTCCTCAAGGAGGAGGGCGCTCCCGAGCGGACCGTCTTCCACTGCTACTCCGGTGACGCCGAGATGGCCGAACTCTGCGCGAGCGCCGGGTACTTCATGTCGTTCGCCGGCACCGTCACCTTCAAGAACGCCCAGAACCTGCGGGACGCGCTCGCCGTGGCGCCCCTGGAGCTGGTCCTCGTGGAGACCGACGCCCCGTTCCTCACGCCGGCCCCCTACCGCGGACGGCCGAACGCGCCCTATCTCGTCCCGGTCACGGTCCGCGCCATGGCCGCCGTCCGGGGCATCGACGAGGACGCCCTGTCGACGGCCCTCGCGGCGAACACGGCCCGAGCCTTCGGCTACTGAGGCTCCACCGAGCCCCGCCGCCCCTTTCGAACACAACCCTGAGTAGCCGCGTCGCTTTGGAGAGTGACGGTCGCTCCGCTAGGTTCTGTTGGCCCGATCCGGACCCGTCTGGCCTTCTGGAGCGTGTCGGCGTGAGCAACTACGAGACCTACGAGACGTACGACCGCGGTGTGCGCGCCGATGTGTACACCGACGAGTACACCGACGCGACCCAGGTGTACGAGGACACGTACCGGCCCGCCTACGAGGCGCCGGAACCCGTGTTCCCGCGCCAGGCGGTGACCGTCGCGCCGGGTCGGGCGGACCGCAGACGAAGAGCCGACCGCACGGGCGGCTCCACGGCGGCCACCGTGCGCCGGCTGGTCCCGCAGGCCCTGGTCGTCGCCTTTCTCGCCGGCGGCACCACCGCGTTCGTCGCCAAGGACAAGGCGATCGAGCTGAACGTCGACGGCCACCCGCGCACCCTGCACACCTTCGCCGACGACGTCACCGAACTCCTCGCCCAGCAGGGCGTCGAGGTCGGCGAGCACGACGTGGTGGCCCCCGGCCCGGACGCGGACCTCGCCAGCGGCGACGAGGTCGCGGTCCGCTACGGCCGCCCCGTGCGCCTCACCCTCGACGGGCACCGGCGCGAGGTGTGGACCACGGCCCGCACGGTCGACGGCGCCCTCGAACAACTCGGGGTGCGCGCGGAGGGCGCGTACCTCTCGGCCTCCCGCTCCCAGCCCATCGGCCGCGCCGGACTCGCCCTCGACGTGCGCACCGAACGCACCGTCACGATCATGGCCGACGGCCGCGCCCGCACGATCCGCACCAACGCGGCGACGGTCGGCGAGGCGGTCCAGGAGGCCGGCATCGGCCTCCACGGCGAGGACACCACCTCGGTCCCGCCCGAGAGCTTCCCGCGTGACGGGCAGACGATCACGGTCCTGCGGATCACCGGCACCCGAGAGGTCCGCGAGGAGCCGATCCCCTTCCGGGTGGAACGCACCGACGACCCCACCCTCTTCAAGGGCACGGAGGTCGTCGAACGCGCCGGCCGCCCGGGCCTGCGCCGCACCACCTACGCCCTGCGCACGGTCAACGGCGTCAAGGAGAAGCCGCGCCGCATCGACGAGGAACTCGTCCAGGAACCCCGCCCCCAGCTGGTGAGGGTCGGCACCAAACCGATGCCCACCTCGGTACAGGGCGCCGACCAGCTCAACTGGCATTCCCTCGCCACCTGTGAGTCCGGCGGCCGCCCCGGCGCGGTGGACCCCTCCGGCACCTACGGCGGCCTCTACCAGTTCGACACCCACACCTGGCACAGCCTGGGCGGGTCGGGCCGACCCCAGGATGCTTCGGCGGAGGAACAGACGTTCAGGGCGAAGAAGCTGTACGTGCGCAGGGGCGCGAGCCCATGGCCGCACTGCGGAACGAGGCTGCACGGCTGAGGAGGGACGGGGGATGGGAGGCGCAGCCCCCATCCCCCAGGGGCTCGGGGCTGTGTCGATTTGCGGCCCTGCCGCGTGGGCGCGACCAGCCACAGCGGACCGGCAGACGAAGAACCGCCCCGTAACCTAGGTACGTGAGCAGCAACCCCGACGCCCTCCTGGGCCCAGCCGACATCCGCGAGCTGGCGGCAGCCTTGGGCGTACGCCCCACCAAGCAACGCGGCCAGAACTTCGTGATCGACGCGAACACCGTCCGCCGCATCGTCCGCACCGCGGACGTCCGCCCAGACGACGTGGTCGTGGAGGTAGGCCCGGGCCTCGGCTCGCTCACCCTCGCGCTGCTGGAAGTCGCCGACCGCGTCACGGCGGTGGAGATCGACGACACCCTGGCGAGCGCACTGCCGGCGACCGTAACGGCCCGAATGCCCGAGCGGGCCGACCGCTTTGCGCTGGTCCACTCCGACGCGATGCAGGTGACCGAACTCCCCGGCCCGCCCCCCACCGCCCTGGTCGCCAACCTCCCGTACAACGTGGCCGTACCGGTCCTCCTCCACATGCTGGAGCACTTCCCGACCATCGAGCGCACCCTGGTGATGGTCCAGGCGGAGGTCGCCGACCGCCTCGCCGCGCCGCCCGGTTCGAAGGTGTACGGCGTCCCGTCCGTGAAGGCGAACTGGTACGCCGAGGTCAAGCGGGCCGGCTCCATCGGCCGTACCGTCTTCTGGCCCGCACCGAACGTGGACAGCGGCCTCGTGTCCCTCACCCGCCGACCGGAGCCGCTGAAGACCACCGCCGACCGCCGCGAGGTCTTCGCCGTGGTCGACGCGGCCTTCGCCCAGCGCCGCAAGACGCTGCGGGCCGCGCTCGCCGGCTGGGCAGGCTCGGCGGCGGCGGCCGAGACGGCGCTCGTCGCGGCCGGGGTGTCCCCGCAGGCGCGCGGCGAGTCGCTGACGGTCGAGGAGTTCGCACGCATCGCGGAACACAAGGCTGAACCCAAGGAGTCCGAGTAAGTGAGCGTGACGGTCCGCGTCCCCGCCAAGGTCAACGTCCAACTCGCGGTCGGCGCCGCGCGCCCCGACGGCTTCCACGACCTGGCCAACGTCTTCCTCGCGGTCGGCCTGTACGACGAGGTCACCGTGACCCCGGCCGACGAACTCCGGGTCACCTGCTCGGGCCCGGACGCGGCCCAGGTCCCCCTGGACCGAACGAACTTGGCGGCGAGGGCGGCCGTAGCACTCGCCGGGCGGTACGGCCGCAGCGAGGCCGTGCACATCCACATCGCCAAGGACATCCCCGTGGCCGGCGGCATGGCGGGGGGCAGCGCGGACGGCGCGGGCGCGCTGATGGCCTGCGACGCGCTCTGGGGCACCGGCGCCTCGCGGGCCGAACTGCTGGACATCTGCGCCGAGTTGGGCAGCGATGTGCCGTTCAGCCTGGTGGGCGGGGCGGCGCTGGGCGTCGGGCGCGGGGAGAAGCTCACCCCACTGGAGGTCGGCGGCACCTTCCACTGGGTGTTCGCGATGGCCGACCGCGGGCTGTCGACCCCGGCGGTGTTCCGGGAGTTCGACCGCCTGGCGGAAGGGGCCGACATCCCCGAACCCGTCGCCTCGCAGCCGCTGCTCGACGCGCTCGCGAAGGGCGACCCGGACGCGCTGGCCGCCGCGGTCTCCAACGACCTTCAGCCGGCGGCCCTTTCGCTCTTCCCGGAACTGGCGGACACCCTCGCCGCGGGCCGCGCCGCGGGCGCCCTCGCAACTCTCGTCTCCGGCTCGGGTCCGACGACGGCGTTCCTCACCCGCGACCCCGGGTCGGCCGCGAAGGTCGCGCAGGCGCTGACGGCCTCCGGAACATGCCGGACGGTACGTACGGCGGAGGGTCCGGCGGCCGGTGCGACCGCGATCGCCCGACCTTCACGCGGGGTCCACGGAAACCTTGCCTGAACTGCGAAAATGCGCATGTGAGGTGATCGGCCACCACTTCCTCATCGACGAGGCGGGCGTCGTCTACGAGGGCCGCCACTCCGGCGACGACCTCGTCCCCGCCTTCGACTCGAACGGCAACCTGGTCACCGCCTTCCACACGGCGGGCTTCAACTCCGGCAACCTGGGCATCGCCCTCGTCGGCGACCTGGTCTCCCAGCCCCCGACCGACGCCGCGAAGTCCTCCCTGATCCGCCTGATCAAGGTCATCACCCGCTTCAAGGGCCTCGACCCCCAGGCGAAGATCACCTACACCAACCCGGTGAACGGCGTGAAGAAGGACAACGAGACGATCAGCGGCCACCGGGACTGGCTCCAGACGGACTGCCCGGGCCGGACGATGTACGACCTGCTGGCCGAGGTCAGGGCGGCAGCGGCCCGCTGACCTGGGCGGATCGTCGGCCTCCCGCCGCGCATTACTCTGGGAGGCTGACCGTCCCCCCTGTCAGGAGAGAAATGGCCGTCAACCTGGTCAATGTCGAGAACGTCAGCAAGGTGTACGGCACCCGTGCCCTGCTCGACGGTGTCTCGCTCGGTGTCTCCGAAGGGGACCGGATCGGGGTCGTGGGCCGCAACGGAGACGGCAAGACCACCCTGATCCGGATGCTCGCCAAGCTGGAGGAGTCCGACACCGGCCGCGTCACCCACTCCGGCGGACTCCGCCTCGGCGTCCTCACCCAGCACGACTCCCTCGACCCCGAGGCGACCGTCCGCCACGAGGTCATCCGGGACATGGCCGACCACGAGTGGGCGGGCAACGCCAAGATCCGCGACGTACTGACCGGACTCTTCGGCGGCCTGGACCTGCCGGGCTTCCCGCAGGGACTCGACACCGTGATCGGCCCGCTCTCCGGCGGCGAGCGCCGCCGTATCGCGCTCGCCAAACTGCTCATCGAGGACCAGGACCTGGTCGTCCTCGACGAGCCCACGAACCACCTCGACGTCGAGGGCATCGCCTGGCTCGCCCAGCACCTACGCGAGCGCCGCTCCGCGCTCGTCTGCGTGACCCACGACCGCTGGTTCCTGGACCAGGTCTGCACGCAGATGTGGGACGTGCAGAAGGGCGACGTCTACGAGTACGAGGGCGGCTACACCGACTACGTCTTCGCCCGCGCCGAGCGCGAGCGCATCGCCGCCACCGAGGAGACCAAGCGGCAGAACCTGGTCCGCAAGGAGCTCGCGTGGCTGCGCCGGGGCGCCCCGGCCCGTACGTCCAAGCCGCGGTTCCGCGTCGAGGCCGCCAACGAACTGATCGCGGACGTGCCGCCGCCGCGCGACACCAGCGAGCTGATGAAGTTCGCCTCCACCCGCCTGGGCCGGACCGTCTTCGACCTGGAGGACGTGACCGTCCAGGCCGGTCCGAAGGTGCTGCTGAAGCACATCACCTGGCACCTCGGCCCCGGCGACCGCGTCGGCCTGGTCGGCGTCAACGGCGCCGGGAAGACCTCCCTGCTGCGGGCCCTCGCGGACGCCGCCCGCAGCGACGGCGAGACCCAGCCCGTGGCCGGCAAGGTCGTCGTGGGGAAGACGGTCAAGCTGGCCTACCTCTCCCAGGAGGTCGCCGAACTCAAGCCCACGCTGCGGGTGTTGGAGGCCGTGCAGCAGGTGCGGGAGCGGGTCGACCTCGGCAAGGGGCGGGAGATGACCGCCGGGCAGCTGTGCGAGACGTTCGGCTTCAACAAGGAGAAGCAGTGGACGCCGGTCGGGGACCTGTCGGGCGGTGAGCGGCGCAGGCTGCAACTGCTCCGGCTCCTCATGGACGAACCGAACGTCCTCTTCCTCGACGAGCCCACCAACGACCTCGACATCGAGACCCTGACCCAGCTGGAGGACGTCCTCGACGGCTGGCCCGGTTCGATGATCGTGATCTCCCACGACCGGTTCTTCGTCGAGCGCACCACCGACAAGGTGTACGCCCTCCTCGGCGACGCGACCCTGCGGATGCTGCCGCGCGGCATCGACGAGTACCTGGAGCGGCGCCACCGTATGGAGGAGGTCGCCGCCGCTGCCGTCCCCGTGGTGGAGAAGGCCGCGCCCGCCGTGAGCGCCGCCGACCAGCGCGCCGCGAAGAAGGAACTCCAGAAGATCGAGCGGCAGTTGGACAAGGTCTCCGAGAAGGAGGCCAAGCTGCACGCCCAGATCGCCGACAACGCCACGGACTTCGCGAAGGTGGCCGAACTGGACGCGCAGCTACGGGACTTGGGCGGCGAGCGCGAGGAGCTGGAGCTGCGGTGGCTGGAACTCGCCGAGGACGCGTGAAGGGTGGGTGAAGGCGCATAACGGCGCTGTCACGGGCCGGTTCTCCCTTGGGTACAGGGGCGAACCGGCCCGTTGTTCATGGACAGCCAGGTGATAGAAAGGGCCGTCTGAGACCTGCTTGAACGCGCCTCCGGGTCCTCGCGAACTTCGGGGCGTGGCTAAAAATCAGTGAACGAGGGGGAGCCGCTGATGACTCAGCCGCCCGAACAGCCGCCGTCCGGCGGTTACGGAGCGCCGCCGAACCAACCGCCACAGCCACCGTCCGGCGGCTTCGGCGCTCCCGTTCCGCCGACGCCCGGCTACGGCTACCCGCAGCAGCAGGGCCCGTACGGCTCCGGTCCCTACGGCAATCCGCAGCAACCCGGTCCGTACGCCCCGCCGCAGCAGCCCGGCTCCTACGCCCAGCAGCCCCAACAGCCCGGCCCCTACGGCGGCTACGGCTACCCCCCGCCCCCGCCCCCGCAGTTCGCCCCGCCCCAACCCCCCTCCGGCCGCGGCCCCTTCAAGGGCAGGCCCGCCCTGCTGATCGCGGCGGCGGTCGCCGGTCTGCTGGTCGTGGGCGGCACGGTGTGGGCGGTCACCGGCGGCGGTGACGACAAGAAGCCGGTGGCGCAGAAGAGCGGCAGCCCCACGGCCTCCGGCACGAGCAGCGCCGACAACCCCGCCAACCCCGGTGACGGCAGTGGCGACGGCGGCAAGGACCCCGAGAACCTCAACGAGGGCCGCAAGTCCGGTGAGGCGAAGGTGCTCTGGTACAAGGAGGCGCCGGACGCGCCCGGTTCCGGCGCCGACGCCCCCGGCATGTGGATCACCGGCAGGACGGCGGTGAAGGCCGCGTACAAGGAACTCGTCGCCTACAACGTGGGCAACGGCAACCCGACCTGGGCCACGATCACCTTCCCGCAGAAGATCTGCGCGGTCACCCCGGAGAAGTCGGCCGACGACAAGATCGTGGTGGCGTACGAGAGCGGTGTCAGCGACAACGCCAAGTGCAACCACCTCCAGCAACTCGACCTGAACACCGGGGCGAAGGGCTGGGCCGCGACCGTCGCGGACGGCGACCTGTTCGACAGCGCGCTCAGCATCGGGCTGACCATCACCGGCAAGACCCTGATGGTGGGCCGCTCGCAGTCGGGTGTGGCCTACGACCTCGCCACCGGCAAGCAGCTGTACGAGAAGAAGAAGTACGGCGCGGCCTGCTTCCCGTCCGCGTTCGCGGGCGGCAGCAAGCTGCTCGTGGTGTCGTCCTGCGGGGCGGGCTCCACCACCGAGCACGACGAGGTCCAGGAACTCGACCCGGCGACCGGCAAGGCCAGGTGGACCAAGGCGATCCCCAAGGGCTGGACGGTGTCCCACGTCTACTCCGTGGACCCGGTCGTCCTCTACATGACCGACTCGGACAACAAGCACTGGAACATCTCGACGCTGAAGAGCGACGGTTCCGTCCGCTCGCAGGTCGACTCCAAGGCCGCCTTCGCCCCCTCCTGCGGTCTGTCGATCCTCGACCAGAACCTCCAGGGCTGCCAGGGCGTCGCGGCCGACGCGAACACCCTCTACCTCCCGACCGACGCGACGACCGGCCCCAACCAGATCGTCGCGATCGACCTCTCCACCGGCAAGGAGAAGTGGCGCGTCAAGTCCCCCGCGGACGAGTCGATGCTGCCGGTCAAGGTCGAGGGCGGAAAGCTCGTCGCCTATGTCGAGGCGGCCTACGACGCGGGCGGTCAGGTCGTGTCCGTCCCGACGACCGGCTCCTCGCACACCCCGACGAAGCTGCTCCAGATGCCGGCGGGCACCGCGAAGATCGAGTCGAGCTTCTTCTCCCGGGACATCGACTACGTCGACGGGCGCTTCTACATCTCGTCGACCCGGCTGAACGGCAATGACGACGCGAAGGAGAAGTTGATGCTCGCCTACGGCAAGTGACGCCTCCCGCCGTCCTGTTCGCCTCCGTCGACCCGTCCCCGAGGTACCCGTCATGACCCAGCCGCCCCCGCCCCCGCCCAACCAGCCCCCGCAGCCGGGTGGCTTCGGCCCGCCCCAGGACCAGCCCCCGCAGCAGCCCCCGCCCCCACCGGGCTACGGCTACCCGCAGGCGCCGCCCCCGCCACCGCCCCAGCAGCCGGGCTACGGCTACCCCGGCCAGCAGCCCAACCCGTACGCCCAGCCCCCGCAGCAGCCGTACGGGCAGCAGCCCAACCCCTATGGCCAGCAGCCCGGTTACGGCTACCCGGGGCCGGGCGGGCCCGGTCAGCCGACCATGCCGTTGCACCCGCAGCCGGGCCAACCGGGCGGCGGCGGACGGAAGTTCGGGGCGTCGGCGGTGATCATCACCGCGGCGGTCGTGGCGATCGCGCTGATCGTCGGCGGCGGTATCTGGTACTCGTCCTCGTCCAACAAGGACAACAAAGCCGACGACAAGAAGACGACCGCCGACTCGACTCCCTCCGACAGCAAGGGCGGTACCACCTCGGGCGGCAAGGAGAAGGTGCCCGCCGACACCGCCTCCAAGGTCCTCTTCCAGATCCCGATGCCCAAGGTCGCCGACACCATGGTGACCTCCGGCTCCTGGCTCACCGACAAGGTGTACGCCAAGAGCGGGGCCGCCGAGGTCGACGGCTACGACCGCGACTCCGGCGCCAAGCTGTGGACGATCAAACTCCCCGGCCCGGTCTGCCAGGCCACGAAGAACACCACCACCGACGGCAAGACGGCGATCATCTACGAGCCCGCCATGCCGACCAAGGCCAAGCCCTCCAACGGCTGCAGCCAGATCGCCGCGATCGACCTCAACGCGGGCACCAAGCTGTGGACGAAGACCGCCGACTCCGGTGACCAGCCGATCAGTTTCGAGAACGTCACCGTCAGCGCCAACACGGTCGCCGTCGGCAGCACGGACGGCGGCGCCGCCTTCGACATCGCCACCGGCAAGGTCCTGTGGAGCCCGAAGGTCGCCGACTGCTACGACGCCGGCTACGGCGGCGGCGCCAAACTGGTCGCGGTGCGCAGGTGCGGCACGTACGACTCGCCCACGCTCCACATCCAGACCATCGACCCGGTCTCCGGGAAGGTGCTCTCGGACTACAAGATGGCCCAGGGCATCGAGTACGCCAGCATCGTGTCGACCGACCCGCTGGTCGTCGCCGCCGACGTCGGCGACAGCGCGGGCGACGGCAGCGGCATCTCCGACTTCTTCTCCATCGACAACAAGACCGGCGCGCTCCGCTCGCACATCTCGGCGCCGGGCAAGCAGTACGCCGGCCGCTGCGACGGCATCACCCGCGTCGAGTACTGCACCGAACTCGCCGTAGGAAACGGCCGGTTGTACGTCCCCACCGAGGAACACGACGGCTCCGGCGACTCCTACAGCCGCACCAACGAGATCGTCGCCTTCGACCTCGCCTCCGGCAAGCAGACCGGCCAGCGCGCCGACGCGGGCGACGGCTACACCATCACCCCGCTGCGCATGGACGGCAGCAACCTGCTCGCCTACAAGTCCCCGCCCTACGACAAGGGCGGCCAGATCGTCAGCATCGACGGCAACTCCTTCAAGGAGACGACGCTCCTGGAGAACCCGAGCACCGAGACGGTACGGGACGCGGAGACCAGCTTCCTGCCGGACTACGCGGAGATCCTCTACTCGCAGGGCCACCTGTACATGTCGGGCGTCTACGCGGACAAGCCCTCGTCGTCCTCCACGGACGACAAGGACCTGGCGATCGCCTTCGGTACGGCCGGCTGACTCCGCCGACCATCATGTGTGAATGCCCCGGAATGCGAAAAAGTCCGTCGATCCGGGGCACTTCTCTCCAGTAGGGGCAGCGCAACGTCGAACAAGCGTGTAGCTTCCGGGGGCATGAAGGACGGGGGTGCTGGGGGCCCTCTGTTCTTGGGGACCAGTGGGCATCCATAGTGGGCATCCATTGGGGGGACTGGGGGGTTGCTCGATGGGAGTGCGGCTGATGGTGGTCGACGACCACCGATTGCTCGCCGAGGCACTGGCCTCGGCGCTGAAGCTGCGGGGACACCGGGTGCTGGCTGCCGCCGCGCCCGCGGCGGGCGCGGCGGAACTGGTGATCACCCGTGCACCCGAGGTGTGCCTGCTGGGCACGGCGACACCGGCCGAACCGGGCATCTTCGATCCGGTGGTGAAGATCAAGCGGGAACGCCCGCAGGTGGCGGTCCTGGTCCTCGGCCCGGTCCCGAGCCCCCGCGGCATCGCCGCGGCCTTCGCGGCCGGCGCCTCGGGCTACGTCCGTCACGACGAGCGCATAGAGGGCGTGGAGCGCGCCATCATGAAGGCAAGGGCGGGCGAGGCGGCCGTAGCACCGCAGTTGCTGCAGGGAGCCTTCAGCGAGCTCCTCAACCCGGCGGCCCAACCCGACGACGAGGGCCAACGCCTGCTCCAGATGCTCACGCCGAGGGAGGTCGAGGTCCTGGTCAGGGTGGCCGACGGCGAGGACACCCGGCTGATCGCGGCCGGTATGGGCATAGCACCGTCGACGGCCCGCACCCATGTGCAGCGGGTGCTGATGAAACTGGGGGTGGGTTCCCGGCTTGAGGCGGCGGCGCTGGCAGCGCGGACGGGCCTGCTGGACAGGGCGGGCCCACTGAACAATTCGGCGGGCCCGGACGCGTAATGGATCAGCGGTGGGTGCGGGAGGAGTCCCGCGTCGCGTGGGAGGCCATGAGCAGGCACGAACACGCGGTTGTCGTGCGGGCGGTCCGCAAGGGCGAGGCGACAGAGGACCCTGCCACCGCGCTGGTGGCGCTGCACTGGGCCTGGGCCGTCATCGGCCCGCCCGGAGCACGCAGACGCTACCCCTGGGGAGGCGCCTTCCTGGATGTCAGGCCCACTGCTTTCCTCACCGACATCTACGACGGCACCCCGCGCAACGACGTCCGCACGTATGTCCGCCGCGATGCCCGGAGGGTCGAGGCGGCGTATCCACCGTTCCTGGAGTCGCTGGGCGTGGAAACGGGCCAAAGGTGACCCCCAGGGGCGCGGGGCTGTGACATGTGCGGCTCCGCCGCGTGGGCGCGACCAGCCACAGCCCACCCGCACCCGGCAGACGAACTAAGCCCCTTCGTCCTCCTCCGCGACCTCCGCCAGTTCCACCGGAGGTGTCGGCCGCAGCTTCAGCCACCCCAGGAAGAAGATCCCGAGCAGCAGCATCGCGATCCCGGTCCACAGGTTGATGTTGACGCCCTCGGACTTGTTCAGCGACGCGTCCGACGGGTTGATCCCGGCGATCGTGACGATCACGCCGTAGACGACGAACAGACCGCCGATGATCAGCCGCAGGTCGAACAGCCGGGACGCGGTCGTCGACCTGCCCTCCAGCTCGCTGACCTCGCGCTGGACGTCCTTCTCGGAGTATCCGGAGTGTCCGGAGTGTTCAGACATGGTCTCTCAATCCTCCCGCGGCTAGAACGAGAACGGGATGTAGCAGACGGCGGCCAGGACCACCGCGCCCCAGCCGAGCAGGGCCGGCCGGCGGTACCACGCGTCGTCGCCCGCGGCGGGCGCCTCGGTCATGCCGGGGGACGTCGTGCCGTAGACCAGGCCCTGGAGCTCTTCGGCGGGCTTCGGCCGGGTGAACAGGGACACCGCGACCATGACCACCGCGCCGGCGACGAACCCGGCGATCGCGGAGACGAAGTTGGCGCCCTGGTCGGAGGGGATGGAGATGATCCCCTGCTTGTAGATCCAGAAGTAGTTCAGCATCGCGGTGACCGTGCCCGCGAGCAGCCCCCAGAAGCCGGACTTCGGGGTGGCCTTCTTCCAGAACATGCCGACGATGAAGACGACGAACATCGGCACGTTGAAGAAGGAGAACAGCGTCTGGAGGTAGCTCATGATGTTCGAGAAGGACGACGCCAGGAACGCCGTGCCCACCGACGCCGCCACACCGAGCACCGTGATCAGGCGGCCGAAGCGGACGTAGTACCCGTCCTCGCGGTCCCGGACGACGTACCTGGCCCAGATGTCGTTCGTGAACACGGTGTTGAAGGACGACACGTTGGCCGCCATACCGGCCATGAAGGCGGCCAGCAGACCGGTCACCGCGATGCCGAGGACGCCGTTGGGCAGCAGCGTCCTCATCAGGTAGGGGATCGCGTGGTTGTACTGCAGGTAGTAGCCGGGTGTGCCGATCTTCGGGACCAGGGCCTCGGCGACCAGGCCCGGGATCATCACCAGGAAGACGATGAAGACCTTGGGGTACGCGGCGATCAGCGGGGTGCGCTGGGCGGCGGAGAGGTTCTTCGCGGACAGGGCGCGCTGGACCTCGGCGAAGTTGGTCGTCCAGTAGCCGAAGGAGAGGACGAAGCCCAGCCCCAGCACGATGGTCAGCCAGTTCGCGCCGAGCGGGTTGGCGCTGCCGATGCCGGTGCCGCCCCACGCGGTGGTGAAGTTGTGGCCGTGGGTCGCGTCCAGCTTGTGGGTCAGCCCGTCCCAGCCGCCGACCTTCTTCAGGCCGAGGTAGGAGATGGGGATGAGGGCCGCGAGGATCACGAAGAACTGGAGCACCTCGTTGTAGATCGCGGACGACAGCCCGCCGAGGGTGATGTACGCGAGCACGAAGGCACCGGCGACGACGATCGCCACCCACTGCGGCCAGCCCAGCAGCGCCTCGACGACGATCGCGAGGGCGTACAGGTTCACACCGGCGATCAGGATCGCGGCGAAGGCGAACAGGAACGAACTCAGCAGGTGTGCCCACTTGTCGAAGCGGAGGAGGAGGAACTCCGGGACCGAGCGCACCTTCGAGCCGTAGTAGAAGGGCATCATCACCAGGCCGAGGAAGACCATGGCGGGGATGGCGCCGATCCAGTACCAGTGCACGGTGTAGGCGCCGTACTGCGCGCTGTTGGCTGCCATGCCGAGGATCTCGGTGGCGGCCAGGTTGGCCGAGATGAAGGCGAGACCGGTGATCCACGCGGGCAGGGAACGCCCGGAGAGGAAGAAGTCGAGGCTCGTCCTCACCGATCTCCGGGCGGCGAGACCGATGCCGAGGACGACGACGAAGTAGATCGCCAGGATCGTGTAGTCGAGCCCGTTGGTGGGGAGCCGGAGCTCGGCGGCGAGTGAGGTGGGGGGCTGCAGGGTCTGCATCAAGCGCTCACCTTGTTTGATGTTCCTCGGTTGGTGTTCTTTGTTTGATTTTGATGGTGACGGCTGGGGGGATCGGTGGTTTGATGTGTTTAGTTCTGTGTGAAGCCCGGATGTGGCGTGGATGTACGTACGGATGGAGAGCCCGGCGTGAAGAAGACCTCGACCCGGTTGGCCGACGGTCGTGAGCTCATCTACTACGACCTGCGGGACGACACCGTGCGCGACGCGGTGGACCGCCGCCCGCTGGAGCGCACGGTCACCACTTCGGAGGTACGGCGGGACGTGCTGCTCGGCGATTCGGTGGCGATCGCCTCGCACCGCCAGGGCCGCATCTATCACCCGCCGGTCGACCAGTGCCCGCTCTGCCCGACGAAGGGCGACCGGCTCAGCGAGATCCCGGACTCCTCGTACGACGTCGTCGTGTTCGAGAACCGCTTCCCCTCGCTCGCCGGGGACTCCGGCCGCTGCGAGGTGGTCTGCTTCACCTCCGACCACGACGCGTCCTTCGCCTCGCTGAGCGAGGAGCAGGCCGCCCTCGTCCTGGAGGCGTGGACGGACCGGACGTCGGAGCTGTCGCACCTGCCCTCGGTCGAACAGGTCTTCTGCTTCGAGAACCGCGGCGAGGAGATCGGCGTCACGCTCGGCCATCCCCACGGCCAGATCTACGCCTATCCGTTCACCACCCCGCGCACCGCCCTGATGCTGCGTTCACTCGCGGCCCACAAGGAGGCGACCGGCGGGGAGAACCTCTTCGACGCCGTCCTGGAGCGTGAACTCGCCGGTGAGCGGGTCGTCCTTGAGGGTGAACACTGGGCTGCCTTCGTGCCGTACTCCGCGCACTGGCCCTACGAGGTCCACCTGTATCCCAAGCGCCGCGTGCCCGATCTGCTCGGTCTGGACGAGGCGGCCCGCACAGAGTTCCCCAAGGTCTATCTGGAACTCTTGAGGCGCTTCGACCGGATCTTCGGTGAGGGCGAGCCTCCGACGCCGTACATCGCCGCCTGGCACCAGGCGCCGTTCGGCACACTGGAGGAGTTCGAGGGTGTGAGCAGGGACGACTTCGCGCTCCACCTTGAGCTTTTCACCATTCGCCGCACTTCCGGCAAGCTGAAGTTTCTCGCGGGTTCCGAGTCCGGCATGAGCGTGTTCATCAACGACGTGCCGCCGGAGCGCGCGGCCGAGCGACTGCGAGAGGTAGCGAGTTGATGAGCGGTAAGTACCTGGTCACGGGCGGGGCGGGTTACGTCGGCAGCGTGGTCGCCCAGCACCTGCTGGAGGCGGGCCACGAGGTCACCGTCCTGGACAACCTGTCGACGGGTTTCCGCGAGGGAGTGCCGGCGGGCGCCACGTTCATCGAGGGCGACATCCGCGACGCCGCCAAGTGGCTGGACTCGTCCTACGACGCCGTGCTCCACTTCGCCGCGTCCTCCCAGGTCGGCGAGTCCGTCGTCAAGCCGGAGAAGTACTGGGAGAACAACGTAGGCGGCTCCATGGCCCTCCTCGCCGCGATGCGCGAGGCGGGAGTCCGCAAGCTCGTCTTCTCCTCCACGGCGGCCACGTACGGCGAGCCGGAGGAGGTCCCGATCGTCGAGACGGCCCGCACCTCCCCGACCAACCCCTACGGCGCCTCCAAGCTGTCGGTCGACTTCATGATCACGAGCGAGGCGGCGGCGCACGGACTGGGCGCGGTCTCCCTCCGCTACTTCAACGTGGCGGGCGCGTACGGCAGTTGCGGCGAGCGGCACGATCCGGAGTCGCACCTGATTCCGTTGGTGTTGCAGGTCGCGCAGGGCAGGCGGGACGCGATCTCCGTCTACGGCGACGACTACCCGACGCCGGACGGCACCTGCGTCCGCGACTACATCCACGTGGCGGACCTGGCCGACGCCCACCTGCTGGCGCTGAAGGCGGCCACCCCGGGCGAGCACCTGATCTGCAACCTGGGCAACGGCGAGGGCTTCTCCGTCCGCCAGGTCATCGAGACGGTCCGCCAGGTCACCGGGCATCCGATCCCCGAGGTCGTCGCCCCGCGCCGCGGAGGCGACCCGGCGACCCTGGTCGCCTCGGCGACCCGCGCCAAGGAGCGCCTCGGATGGAACCCGACCCGCGCGGACCTTGCGGGCATCGTCGCGGACGCGTGGGCGTTCGCGCAGAACGTATCGAACTGATCGAAGGGCTGGGGATCACACGTGGGTGTACTTGAGGGCTTCGAGGAGCTGTACGGCACCGCTCCCGAGGGCGTCTGGGCCGCGCCGGGCCGGGTCAACCTGATCGGCGAGTACACCGACTTCAACGAGGGCTTCGTGATGCCGCTCGCCCTGCCGCACACGGCGGTGGCGGCGGTGTCGCGCCGCAGTGACGGAGTCCTCCGCCTCCACTCGGCGGACATCGAGGGCCCGGTCGTGGAACTGCATGTCGAGGACCTGGCCCCGCGCACGAACACGAGCTGGGCCGCGTACCCGGCGGGCGTGGTCTGGGTGTTGCGCGAGGCGGGCCACCAAGTCACCGGCGCGGACATCCACTTGTCGTCCACGGTCCCGACGGGCGCGGGCCTGTCGTCCTCGGCGGCCCTGGAGGTCGTCACGGCCCTGGCCCTCAACGACCTCTTCGAACTCGGCCTCTCCGGCCCGGAGTTGGCCCGCTTCTCGCAGCGCGCGGAGAACGACTTCGTCGGCGTCCCCTGCGGCATCATGGACCAGACGGCCTCGGCCTGCGCCGAGGAGGGCCACGCGCTCCACCTCGACTGCCGCGACCTGTCGATCCGTCAGATCCCGTTCGACCTGGCGGCCGAGGGCCTGTCCCTCCTGGTCGTCGACAGCCGTGTGAAGCACGCCCTGGGCGACGGCGAGTACGCGGAACGCCGCGAGGGCTGCGAGGAGGGCGCACGGCAGTTGGGCGTCCCCTTCCTGCGGGACGTGGCGTACGAGGACCTGGAGTCGTCACTGGCACGGTTGAGCGACGAACGGATCCAGCGCTACGTCCGCCATGTCGTCTCCGACGACCACCGGGTCGACCAGGTCATCTCCCTCCTGGACGCCGGCGAGGTCCGAGCGATCGGCCCGGTCCTGACCGAGGGCCACGCCTCACTCCGCGACGATCTCCGCATCTCCTGCCCGGAGTTGGACCTCGTGGTCGACACGGCGGTCGGCGCCGGCGCCCTCGGCGCCCGCATGACGGGCGGCGGCTTCGGCGGCTCGGCGATCGTCCTGGTCGAGGCGTCGGACGCGGACACGGTCACGAAGGCGGTGGAGGAGGCCTTCGCGGGGGCCGGTTATACGGCACCTCGGGTGTTTTTGGCGGTGCCTTCGGCGGGGGCTCGGCGGGTGAGTTGATCCCTGGGGCGTCGTCTCCCCGTTCGTCGGAGGGCGGGGGACGACGATGGGGACGTTCGCGGGGCATGCGGGGCGGGCTCGGGCCGGCCCTGGGCCCTGCCCTCTGGGAAAGCTGGGCGGCGAACCCGACACTCTCCTGATGACCCCTGATACGCCTGCGGCTGAGCCGGAGACAGCTTCGGCCGACGATCTCCGGAAACTGATCTCCTCGGTTCGATACGCCTTGTGGGACCTCGACGGTCCGATCTGCGAGCTGTTCGCGGGGCATTCCGCGGCCGAAATAGCCAGGCAATTGGTCGGCTCGCTCGGGCAGGACGAGCAGTTAAAGCTGCTGCCCATGGAGGAACGTTTAACCAAGGACCCGCACGGCATGCTGGTCTCCATCAGCCGACGGCATCCGGACTCCGACCGGATAGTGAAACTGGAGGAGTGGCTGACCCGGCAGGAACTGAAAGCCGTCGGCTCCGCCGTTGAGACCCCCCACGCCGAGGGTGTCATCCAGGCGTGGGCGGGTCAGGGCGTCCGGTTGGCCGTCAGCACCAACAACTCGGCCCGGGCGGCCACCGCTTACCTTGCCGCCAAGGGACTCGACGGCTTCTTCTCGCACGTGTACGGGCGTACGCGCGACCTTCACCTGATGAAGCCGCACCCCCACTCCCTGACGCTGGCACTCCGGGCGATGAGTGCCGACCCGTCGGAGGCGTTGATGCTCGGTGACGCGACAACGGACTACGGCGCGGCACAGGCCGCCGATGTCCCTTTTCTGGGATACGCGCACGACCTCCCCAAGGTCCGGGCATTCCTGGAGGCGGGGGTGGAACCGTCGCGGATCGTGCGTTCCCTGGAGGAGGTCTGGGACGTGCTCAAGTGAGCTGAGCATGAGCCAGCAGCAGGCAGAGCAGCAGAAGTACCACCCATCCCCTGGGGACCCCCTTACCGTCCGCCTCTTTGGGAGGCGGCTCCTTCTTCGGCGCCTTGGGCGAGGCGATCAGGAGAACGGAGACCAGGCCAAGGAGCGCTGCACCGAGGGCTCCGTACGGTGTTCGGAGCTGTTGCTCGACAACGAGCCGGACTATGAACCACACAAAATTCCGGGCGATCATTCAGGACCCCCGTCCAATTCAGCGAAGTGAGCCAATTGGACCAAACTGGCTCACCGTTGGTATCCCCGGACAGCTTGATCCCGTAACCACCAGCACAATCAATCTGTCAACCTGACCGAAATTGGTTTTCCCCACCGTCCTTGCGCGGTACGGTCGTTGTGTGAGTGACGACGGACACAACGACGTCGGCGGAGTGGTCGGAAGTGTCCTGGGAGAACTGCGCCGCCGCATAGTCGCCCAGGAGTACCCCGAGGGCAGCAGGCTGCCACCGCAGCGAACGCTCGCCACCGCGTTCGGTGTCTCCAGGGGCACCGTGCAGCTCGCTCTTCGTGAACTCAGCGCGGAAGGCTGGATCGAGTCCCTCCAGGGCAGCGGTTCGCGTGTCGTCTTCAAGGCGCCCCAGGCCACGTCCGCAGCCGACGACGCCGCGCGGATACGGAAGGCGGGCATGGGCTGGTTCGTCGAACGGGCCTTCACCAGGGAAGAGGTGCGGCTCGACGTCTACTGTCTGACGTCCGAATCGCTCGACGCCCATCTCCGCGTCCAGGCGGAACGCATTCTGACCGGTTCGGCCACCGTGCCGCAGAAGATCAGACTGCGGATGCTGCTTCCGGCCAGGGACATGGCTCTGCCTGTCCCTCGCATCATCGATGCGCCGGACGACAAAAGCGTGGTGAAGCGCCTGTTGGCGATCTCCGACCGCTGTCTGTCGTCCCTGGAGGACACACTCCAGAATCTGCGAGCCAATGGCCCGGTCCCGGAGGTCGACTTCGAGGTCAGGCGAGTGCCGGTGGCGCCGATGTTCAAGTTGTACCTGCTCAACGAGAGAGAGACCTTCCAGACCATGTACAAGTTGGCCCAGCGGCGCATCCCGTTGGGTGGGACGAAGGAGGTGGACGCGATCGACATCCTCAGTGTCGGCGCTACCGGCACCTACGTCGACAAGGGCGACGGAGCGGATGACGCACAGGCTGCCTGGGTGCAGGACCAGCAGGACTGGTTCGACTCGCTCTGGGAGCATCTCGCCACGTGACGCATGACTTCAGTGGCCTCTGTGGCTGAAATCCCCTCACGAGGCTCGCTTCGGCACTAGGCTCCAGGTCGCCTCCGAGTCGAGCGGCCTGCGGAAGCACCCCCTGCTCTTTAGGTGTCTCCCAGGAGTGAAGTGTCCAACGCAGTCGATGTCGGCGATGAGTTCGTCGGGCTGGCCCAGAAGATCGGCGAGGGCAGCGGCGGTCACCATAATCACAACTACGTGCTGCCCCTTACCGAAGCCATGGCCCGACGCATCGGAAAGAAGCCTGGCACGCTTGTGCTGGTCCGCGTTCCGCGGCCGGATGCCGTCCCGGTGGTCATCAGAACCTGGCCCGAGGCGGAGCTGCTGCGCTCGCTCGAAGGCAGCAAGCTGCCCCACGTACCAAAGTGCCTGGCCAGCACGGCGACGGCGACTGTGCTCAGCTACGCGGAGGGCGTTCCGCTGTCCCGTGAGTGCACGGACGAGAAGTCCGTGGACCCGTCGCATATTTCGGACATGGTCCAACTCCTTGCTCAGACAGCTACAGTGCGCTCGGAAGCACTGCCCGAACTGCCCGGGTGGTTGCCTCGTGAAGACGAGGACAGCCAGGGCTATCTGCGATCCCTGATGCGGTCGGCCGACAAGCAGATCCGCCAGCCCAACTGGTCGGTGTACGGAGGCCTGTTCACCGGGTTGGGTGTCGGGGAGGACGTGCTGGACCAATCGGCCTCGAACGTGCCGGTCATGGCCCCCCGTCCCTACGGCCTGCTCCACGGAGACCTCCACCGCGACAATGTTGTCCTCACGGCCCACGGCGATCCCCGCATGATCGCCGTCGACTGGGAGCTGGCAACGTACGGCGACCCTCTGCACGACCTCGCTACCCACCTGATCCGTATGCGCTACCCGGAGAGCCAGCGGGAAAGCGTGATCGCAGCATGGGGCGAAGCCATGGAGTCGACCGTGCCGGCCGCGACCAAGGGCATGGACAAAGACCTGCCGCACTACCTCGCCTTCGAACGGGCCCAGTCGGTCTTCCCTGATGTCATAAGAGCCGCGCGGTCGCTGCGGCAGGGTCCGCAGCGGGAACACACGCCGGACGAACTCCTGCATGACGCGGAGTCGGCCGTGCGACACGCACTCCAAGCCGCCGCGGAGCCTCTTGGCCTGCGAGATCTTCCCAGCGCGGCCAAGGTGCGCGGCATCCTGTACCGATGGCAGGCATCAGGCTCGGAAGGCGCGGCCGGCCCAGGAGACGATGTCCGCGACCACACCAATCCCGCCGAAGTCGGCCTCGCTCGCTGAAGACACTCCGCTCAGTCTCCTCGGACGCGCGCGTGCAGATGCATGTCGTGACGGCCGTCGTCATGCACGGCCGCGCTGCGCTTGGTGCCTTCCAACAGGTAGCCGGATTTGGTGGCGACCCTGCACGAGGCGTGGTTCCGGGTGGAGTGGTCCAACTCCAGCCGGTGGAAGCCGATTTCGTCGAAGGCCCAGGTGCTGAGCGTCGTAAGGCCGAGTGAGGCGACACCGGCACCGCGGGCGGCCGGGAGGACCCAGTAGGCGACGACTGCTGTGCCGTCGTCGAAGTCCAGGTCGCGCAGTGCGATCCGGCCGAGCACCTCGTCCCCGCGGCGGGTGATCGCCCAGTGGCCGCCCTTCTCGCGTTTCCAGTCCTGGCGGTACACGTCGAACCATTCCCGGACCTGGGTCTCCGATGACGGCCGGCGCGTGTGCCAGCGGCGGATCTCATCGTCCTGGTAGGCGGACAGGAACGCCGGTGCGTCCCGTTCCTCCCAAGGGCGCAGCAAAAGGCCCCCGGCGACAGGAAGTACGGGTTGGGGGGAGTCTCCCAGCGAGCCGGAGGCGACGACGGGTGGTGTCGACAGAGCGCGGGTCACGACTCACCCCAACCTCTTCGTCAACGTGTACTCCGTAACCCCCGGCGGATAGTCCGGGATCACGCACACCACCTCGTAGCCCCGCTTCTTGTAGAAGTCCGGTGCCTGGAAGTCCCACGTCTCCAGGCGGGCCGCCACACAGGCGCGCTCCTCGCGGGCGATGCGCTCCGCCTCGGCGAGCACCCGGGAGCCCAGTCCTGACCCCCGGTGCCGGCCGTCCACCCACAGATACGTCACGTGGAGCCAGTCCGCCCACGTATGGCAGACCGCTCCGCCCGCCAGGTCGCCCGCGTCGTCCAACGCCCAGACCTGAAGCGGAACTTCACGTTCGCGAGGGGTTCCGCGCAGGGCGCGCAGGACCGGGGACGCGGCCGTGTTGGTTTCGAGCAGCCGGGCGCGGAGCAGATCGCGTCGCTCTCTGTCGACTTCCGTCTCAATACGAAACATGCGGCTCACCATAAACGGGCCGGACAGTCAGTTCTGCAAATTAGCTTCCGCTGCTGCGCCCCGGCCGTACCCTGTGAACAGCACCGGTGGGGGCCGGTGCTGATCAGGGGGCGAGACAAGTCGGGTACGACGCCCGATGTGGGGGTAGCAGTTCCTGCACGGCGGCGGCCGTGCGGCTTCGGCCGCTCCCGGGCGTCGTACCCGCAATCATCGCTTCGTCTCCCGACGATGAGGTATCCCCTGCTCCACCAGGAGCCTGGGGAAGGGGGTTTCGTGGTTCGCATCCGAGTCCTGGTCGTCGACGACCATCGCATCTTCGCCGAGTCGCTCGCCGCGGCACTGGCGGCCGAGCCCGATGTCGACGTGTCCGCGGCCGGCAGTGGTCCCGCCGCGCTGCGCAGCATGGAGCGCGCGAACGCCGAGGGCCGCAGATTCGACGTCCTGCTCGTGGACGCCGACCTGGGCGGCAATGTGCAGGGCATCCGGCCGGCCGTACCTGTACAGGCGGGCAGCGAGGACGGGGTGGTGGACGGGATCTCCCTGGTCGCCGGGGTCCGTTCCGCCCAGCCGAGCGTACGGATGGTCGTACTGGCGGAGAAGGACGATCCGCGCCGGGCCGCGCTGGCCCTGCAGGCCGGGGCCTCCGGCTGGGTCGCCAAGGACTGCTCGCTGTCCAGGCTTTTAACCGTCATTCGAGGTGTCCTGCGCGACGAGACGCATCTGCCGCCGGCTCTGCTGACCGGGGTCCTGCGTGAGTTGACGGCCGCGCGCAAGCACCGCACCGAGAGTGAGCGGCTGGTGGAGTCGCTGACCCCGCGGGAGCGCGAGGTGCTGCGCTGCATGGTGGCCGGGCTGGGGCGGAAAGCCGTTGCCGAGCGGCTGTTCCTTTCCCCGCACACAGTCCGGACGCATATGCAAAACGTGCTCGGCAAGTTGGGGGTCCATTCGACCCTCGCGGCGGTGGCTCTGGCGAGGCGTGCCGGGGTCGGGCCCGCCGACCTAGCCGGGGATGTTGTCGAACGGGGCGGTCAACTGGCGTAGCAGTCCGGCCAGTTCGCCCCGCTGGGCGCGGGAGAGTTCCGCGAGGATCGCGCGCTCCTGCGCCAGCAGTCCGGCCAGGGCCTGGTCCGCGCGGTCCTGGCCCTCCTCGGTGAGCCGGACCAGCACGCCCCGGCGGTCGCTGGGGTCGGGGAGCCGTTCGACCAGGCCCTTCTTCGCCAGGCGGTCGATGCGGTTCGTCATCGTGCCGGACGTGACCAGGGTCTGGGTCAGCAGCTGGCCGGGGGAGAGCTGATAGGGGCTGCCCGCGCGCCTGAGCGCCGTCAGGACGTCGAACTCCCAGGGTTCCAGGCTGTGCTCGGCGAACGCCAGCCGGCGGGCCCGGTCCAGGTGCCGGGCCAGTCTGCTCACCCGGCTGAGTACCTCAAGTGGCTCCACGTCGAGGTCCGGGCGCTCCCGGCGCCACGCTGCGACAAGCCGATCGACCTCGTCCTCCATGACGATCAGTGTAGTGGTTCTGTCGACATGAAGTCTCTTGATATCAACTAACTTCCCTCAAAGTGTCTTGACATCGAGATAATTCGGGGAGGAGGGTGGGTGCCATGACGACGACTTGGGACCCCGCCCAGTACCTGCGGCACGCCGGCCACCGCGCCCGCCCGTTCACCGACCTCCTCGCCCGCGTCACCGACGTCCCCGGCGCCCCGCCCCGCATCGCCGACCTCGGCTGCGGCCCCGGCAACGTGACCACCGTCCTCGCCGACCGCTGGCCCACCGCGCACATCACCGGCTACGACAACTCGCCCGAGATGCTCGCGAAGACCGAGGAGTACGCCGGCCCCACCCCCGGTGGCGGCCGGCTGGACTTCGCCCACGCGGACGCCACGACCTGGACACCTGCCGAGCCGTACGACCTGATCGTGTCGAACGCGACGCTGCAGTGGGTGCCGGGACACCTGGACCGCTTCGGCGACTGGGTGGCCGCGCTCGCGCCCTCCGGCACCTTCGCCTTCCAGGTGCCGGACAACATCGACGCGCCCCTGCACGCCCTGATGCGCGAACTCGCCGCCACCGCCCGCTGGAAGAGCCGGCTCGGCGAGGTCCTGCGGCACGAGGACTCGGTCCACGCACCCGGCGTCTACCTCGACCGCCTGGCCCGCCTCGGCTGCTCGGCGGACGTCTGGCAGACGACGTACCAGCACATCCTGCCCGGCCCCGACCCCGTCCTCGACTGGGTCAAGGGCACCGGCCTGCGCCCCGCCCTCTCCGCCCTCGCCGACGACCCGGAGGCGCGGGACGCGTTCGTCACCGAGTACCGCGACCTGCTCCGCGAGGCATATCCGACGGCGGAGTACGGGACGGTGCTGCCGTTCCGGCGGCTGTTCGCGGTGGCCCGCAAGGGGGCGTGAGCGCGGTGATCGTGGCCGTGGATCATGTGCAGCTGGCAGCCCCTGCGGGGTCGGAGGACGCGCTGCGGAGCTACTACGTCGACACCCTCGGGATGACGGAGATCCCCAAGCCGCCGGTGCTGGCGGCGCGGGGCGGATGCTGGTTCGGGGCGGGGGCGGTCCAGCTGCATCTGGGCGTCGAAGCGGACTTCCGCCCGGCGAAGAAGGCCCACCCCGGGCTCCGGGTGGCGAACATCGAGGCGTATGCGGCCCGGTTGGAGGCTCACGGGACGCGGGTCACCTGGGACGAGGACCTACCGGGGTACCGACGCTTCTACGCGGAGGATCCGGTGGGGAACCGACTGGAGTTCCTGGAACCGGAAGGCTGAACGGCGTTTGTCCGCCGAGATCGCGGCTACCCGTGTGGTGACCGAGTTCCGATCCGACCGGGAGTGATGAACCGTGGCAAAGGACGAGAAGGCCAAGGCCAAGAAGGAACAGGTCAAGGGCAAGACCAAGGAGACCGTGGGCCGCGCCGTCGGCAACGAGACCATGAAGGCGAAGGGGCAGGCCGAGAAGTCCAAGGGCGATGCGCGGCAGGCCAAGGAGAAGGCGAAGGACGCCTTCAAGCGCTGAGGCGACGGCAAGAAAGCGGTGGGCCCCTGCTCTTCGGCAGGGGCCCTTCTGTGTGCTCGGATCAGCTCTTGCGGTGGCCTATCAGGCGCGGCTTCGCCTCCAGCCCGTCCAGCCCGTGCCAGGCCAGGTTCACCAGATGGGCCGCCACCTCCGCCTTCTTCGGGCGGCGCACGTCCAGCCACCACTGGCCGGTCAGGGCGACCATGCCGACCAGGGCCTGGGCGTAGAGGGGGGCGAGTTTGGCGTCGAAGCCGCGGCTCTTGAACTCCCGGCCCAGGATGTCCTCGACCTGGGTCGCGATGTCCGAGATGAGGGAGGCGAAGGAGCCTGTGGACTGAGGGATGGGGGAGTCGCGGACCAGGATGCGGAAGCCGTCCGTGTACTCCTCGATGTAGTCGAGGAGGGCGAAGGCCGCCTGTTCGCAGAGTTCGCGGGGGTGGCCGGCCGTCAGGGAGCTGGTCACCATGTCCAGCAGGCGGCGCATCTCACGGTCCACCACCACCGCGTACAGGCCCTCCTTGCCGCCGAAGTGCTCGTAGACCACCGGCTTGGAGACCCCGGCCTTCGCCGCGATCTCCTCCACCGACGTGGCCTCGAAACCTTTCGCCGCGAAGAGCGTGCGACCGACTTCCAGCAGCTGGGCCCGGCGTTCGGCTCCCGTCATCCGGGTGCGGCGCGCGCGCCGGGGCTTCTCGTTGCCTGGGGTGCTGCTGGGATCGGTCGCCACGGCGTCAATCATGCCGCCTCCGCCGACTCCTTCCGGGGCCGAGAGCTGTCCGGACCGGAGATACGGCGCGAATCGATACGCGAGCGTGACGGCCAGCGCACGTCATAGGCCCAGCCGAGCTGCTCGCACCAGCGGATGATCCGTGCCGAGGAGTCCAGCTGGCCGCGCATCACACCGTGCCGCGCGGACGTCGGGTCGGCGTGGTGCAGGTTGTGCCAGGACTCGCCGCAGGACAGGATCGCCAGCCACCACACGTTGCCGGAGCGGTCACGGGACTTGAAGGGGCGCTTGCCGACCGCGTGGCAGATCGAGTTGATCGACCACGTGACGTGGTGCAGCAGCGCCACCCGGACGAGCGAACCCCAGAAGAAGCCGGTGAACGCGCCCCACCAGGACATCGTCGCGAGACCGCCGATCAGCGCGGGCAGCGCGAGCGACAGCATCGTCCAGAAGATGAACTGGCGGGAGATCGCCCGGATCGTGCGGTCCTTGATCAGGTCGGGCGCGTACTTGTCCTGCGGGGTGCGCTCCTCGTCGAACATCCACGCGATATGCGCCCACCACAGGCCCTTGATCAGCGCCGGCACGGTCTCGCCGTAGCGCCACGGCGAATGCGGGTCGCCCTCCGCGTCGGAGAACTTGTGGTGCTTGCGGTGGTCGGCCACCCAGCGCACCAGCGGGCCCTCGACCGCCATCGACCCGGCGATCGCGATGGCGATCCGCAGCGGGCGCTTCGCCTTGAAGGAGCCGTGGGTGAAGTACCGGTGGTAGCCGATCGTCACGCCGTGGCAGCCCAGGTAGTAGAAGAACACCAGCAGGCCGAGGTCCAGCCAGCTCACCCCGCCCCAGCCCCAGGCCAGCGGCACCGCCGCGACCAGCGCCAGGAACGGGACGGTGATGAAGAGGAGCAGGGTCAGCTGTTCCAGCGACCCCTTTTTCTCGCCGCCCAGGGTGGCGGCGGGCAGCGGAGTGCCGTCGTCGTTCGCCCGCGGGGCGTCGTCGATCACATCGGAGCTCGTGGTCATGGGCGTCCCCTGTGGGGTTCGGAGGTGGAGGCGGAGCGTCGGACGGCGGGAGCCGAGTATGAGTTCACCATGGACTTCCCTACGGTTCCGTAACCTACGGCGACGTAAGTATGGCAGCGCGTCGACCGGTGGACGAAGCCCGTGAGACCGCGCGTCAGAGTGGACACCTATCCTTGGTGTCGGTCGGACAGCGCGGTCCGCTCTCTTTTCTTCCCGGATGTCCGTTCCCTATGCGACAGCCGCCGCGGGACCGCCGTCCGGGTTCCCTCCAGACGAGCTTCAAACACTGCAAGGAGCCGCACCTGTGAGCAGTGCCGACGACCAGGCCACCACGACCAACAACGAGCTGCGCGCCGACATCCGGCGCCTCGGCGACCTGCTGGGCGAGACCCTCGTCCGCCAGGAGGGCCCCGAACTGCTCGAACTGGTCGAGAAGGTCCGCCGCCTCACCAGGGAGGACGGCGAGGCCGCCGCCGAGCTGCTGCGCGGCACCGAGCTGGAGACCGCCGCCAAGCTGGTGCGCGCCTTCTCCACCTACTTCCACCTGGCCAACGTCACCGAGCAGGTGCACCGCGGCCGTGAGCTGCGCGCCCGCCGGGCCGCCGAGGGCGGCCTCCTCGCCCGCACGGCCGACCGCCTCAAGGACGCCGACCCCGACCACCTGCGCGAGACGGTCAAGAACCTCAACGTCCGCCCGGTCTTCACCGCGCACCCCACCGAGGCCGCGCGCCGGTCGGTCCTCAACAAGCTCCGGCGCATCGCCACGCTCCTGGAGACCCCGGTCATCGCCTCCGACCGGCGCCGCTACGACACCCGGCTGGCCGAGAACATCGACCTGGTGTGGCAGACCGACGAGCTCAGGGTCGTACGGCCGGAGCCCGCCGACGAGGCCCGCAACGCCATCTACTACCTCGACGAACTGCACGCGGGCGCCGTCGGTGACGTCCTCGAAGACCTCACCGCCGAACTGGAGCGCGTCGGCGTCAAGCTGCCCGACGACACCCGCCCGCTCACCTTCGGCACCTGGATCGGCGGCGACCGCGACGGCAACCCGAACGTCACCCCCCAGGTCACCTGGGACGTCCTGATCCTCCAGCACGAGCACGGCATCAACGACGCCCTGGAGACGATCGACGAGCTGCGCGGCTTCCTCTCCAACTCCATCCGCTACACGGGCGCGACGGACGAGCTGCTGGAGTCCCTCCAGTCCGACCTGGAGCTGCTGCCCGAGATCAGCCCCCGCTACAAGCGCCTCAACGCCGAGGAGCCGTACCGGCTCAAGGCCACCTGCATCCGGCAGAAGCTGGAGAACACCAAGAGCCGCCTGGCCAAGGACACCCCGCACCAGCCCGGCCGCGACTACCTCGGCACCGCCGAGCTGCTGCACGACCTCACCCTGATCCAGACCTCCCTGCGCGCCCACCGCGGCGGCCTCTTCGCCGACGGCCGCATGGACCGTACGATCCGCACGCTCGGCGCGTTCGGCCTCCAGCTCGCCACCATGGACGTACGCGAGCACGCCGACGCCCACCACCACGCGCTGGGCCAGCTCTTCGACCGGCTCGGCGAGGAGTCCTGGCGCTACTCCGACATGCCCCGCGAGTACCGCACCAAGCTGCTCGCGAAGGAGCTGCGGTCGAGGCGGCCGCTGGCTCCGACGCCCGCGCCCGTCGACGCGGCCGGCGAGAAGACCCTCGGGGTGTTCGAGACCGTCAAGAAGGCGCTCGCCGTCTTCGGGCCCGAGGTCATCGAGTCGTACATCATCTCGATGTGCCAGGGCGCCGACGACGTGTTCGCCGCCGCCGTCCTCGCCCGCGAGGCCGGGCTGATCGACCTGCACGCCGGCTGGGCGAAGGTCGGCATCGTGCCGCTCCTGGAGACCACGGACGAGCTCAAGGCCGCCGACACCATCCTTGAGGACATGCTCTCCGACCCGTCCTACCGGCGGCTCGTGGCGCTGCGCGGGGACGTCCAGGAGGTCATGCTCGGTTACTCGGACTCGTCGAAGTTCGGTGGCATCACGACGAGTCAGTGGGAGATCCACCGGGCGCAGCGGCGCCTGCGTGACGTGGCGCACCGCTACGGCGTGCGGCTCCGGCTCTTCCACGGTCGCGGCGGAACCGTCGGCCGCGGTGGCGGCCCCTCGCACGACGCGATCCTCGCCCAGCCCTGGGGCACCCTGGAGGGCGAGATCAAGGTGACCGAGCAGGGCGAGGTCATCTCCGACAAGTACCTGGTGCCTTCACTGGCCCGGGAGAACCTGGAACTGACGGTCGCCGCCACCCTCCAGGCTTCGGCGCTGCACACCTCGCCCCGCCAGTCCGACGAGGCGCTGGCCCGCTGGGACGCGGCCATGGACGTGGTCAGCGACGCGGCCCACGCCGCCTACCGCAGGCTGGTCGAGGACCCGGACCTGCCGACGTACTTCCTCGCCTCCACGCCGGTGGACCAGCTCGCCGATCTGCACCTGGGCTCGCGGCCCTCCCGCCGCCCCGGCTCGGGCGTCTCGCTCGACGGACTGCGCGCGATCCCGTGGGTGTTCGGCTGGACCCAGTCCCGGCAGATCGTGCCCGGCTGGTACGGCGTGGGGTCGGGGCTGAAGGCGCTGCGCGAGGCGGGTCTCGACACCGTGCTCGACGAGATGCACGAGCAGTGGCACTTCTTCCGTAACTTCATCTCCAACGTCGAGATGACCCTCGCGAAGACGGACCTGCGGATCGCCCAGCACTACGTCGACACCCTCGTCCCGGACGAGCTGAAGCATGTCTTCGACACCATCAGGGCCGAGCACGACCTGACCGTCGCCGAGGTGCTCCGCGTCACCGGTGAGGCCGAACTCCTCGACGCCACCCCGGTGTTGAAGCAGACCTTCACCATCCGGGACGCCTACCTCGACCCGATCTCCTACCTCCAGGTCACCCTCCTCAAGCGCCAGCGCGACGAGGCGGCCGCGGGTGCGGAACCCGACCCGCTGCTGAGCCGCGCCCTGCTCCTCACCGTCAACGGTGTGGCGGCGGGCCTGCGCAACACCGGCTGAGGAACAGCGAGACGGGTGCCCCCGAGCCGCCGTGGCGGCGCGGGGGCACCCGTCTTTCCGGCGGTCAGAGTGCTACGAACGCCGCCGTCAGCAACGCGATCCCCGACCCGGCCAGTACCCACGCGGCCCGGGTCAGGCGCAGGCCGCCGGCGACCACCACCGAGGCGAGCAGGAGGGCGCCGCCGAGGGGGACCCAGGCGTAGAGGATGCCGGCCGGCCCGGAGCGCATGACCTCGTCGGTGCCGGGCTTCACGACCACCGCGTACGTCCGGCCCTTCTGCACCGCGACCGTGTGCTCGATGACGACCTTGGCGCGGGCCTTCGACCCGGTCGAGACCGGTGTGTACGGGCCGGTGCAGGTGTCGTCGCCGCACGCGGCGACCTGGATCGTCCCGGTCTCGCGGCCCTTGGTCAGCATCACGTTGTGGGCGGTGGGCCAGGAGCCCCAGACACCGGCGATCAGGATCAGCAGGGCGACCGTGCCCATCGCCGCGAGCCGTCCGAAGTTCATGGCGGGGATCATTGGCCATACCCGCACACGCGGTCAACTCCGGTGACCGGCAAGTCGGTCACGTCAGGAGTTGTACGCGCTCTGTGCCCGCTCCAGGCCCTCGCTCACCAGACACTCCACCGAGTCGGTGGCGCGGTCCACGAGGAAGTCGAGCTCCTTGCGCTCCGCGGACGAGAAGTCCTTCAGCACGAAGTCCGCCACCTGCATCCGGCCCGGCGGACGCCCGATCCCGAACCGCACCCGGTGGTAGTCCGGGCCCATCGCCTTCGTCATCGACTTCAGCCCGTTGTGGCCGTTGTCGCCGCCGCCGAGCTTGAGGCGGAGGGTGCCGTAGTCGATGTCCAGCTCGTCGTGGACCGCGACGATGTTCGCGACGGGCACCTTGTAGAAGTCGCGCAGCGCGTTGACCGGGCCGCCCGACAGGTTCATGTACGACATCGGCTTCACCAGCACGACCCGGCGGCTCGCCGGACCCGGTGCGCCGATGCGGCCCTCCAGAACCTGCGCCTGTGCCTTCCCGGCCCGCTTGAACTTGCCGCCGATCCGCTCCGCGAGCAGGTCGGCCACCATGAAGCCCACGTTGTGGCGGTTGTTCGCGTACTCGGGGCCGGGGTTGCCGAGTCCCACGATCAGCCAGGGGGCGTTGGCGTCGGTCGTCACGTCCATGTCTCCATTGATACGCGCCAGCCGCTGCTCCCGGGGGGAACAGCGGCTGACAGCAGTGGTGAAGGTGAGGATCAGGCCTCGGTGGTCTCGGCCTCGCCCTCGGCGGGCGCCTCTTCCGCCTGGGCGGCCAGCACCTGGAGGACGACCGCGTCCTCGTCGATCGCCAGCGTGGTGCCCTTGGGGAGCGGGATGTCCTTGGCGGCGATGGAGGCACCGGCCTCCAGGCCCGCGATGGACACGGTGACCGACTCGGGGATGTGCGTGGCCTCGGCCTCGACGGTGATCGTGCTGAGCACGTGCTCCAGCAGGAAGGAGCCCGGGGCCAGCTCGCCCTCGGTGTGGACGTAGACCTCGACGGTGACCTTCTCGCCGCTCTTCACGGTGAGCAGGTCGACGTGCTCAAGGAAACCCTTGATGGCGTCGCGCTGGACGGCCTTCGGGATGGCGAGCTGGGTCTTGCCCTCGATGTCCAGGGTCAGCAGGACGTTCGGGGTACGCAGGGCGAGCTGCAGCTCGTGGCCCGGCAGCGTGACGTGCAGCGGGTCCACACCGTGGCCGTAGACCACGGCGGGAACCTTCTTGTCGCGGCGGATACGGCGGGCGGCACCCTTGCCGAACTCGGTGCGGGTCTCGGCGGTGAGCTTGACGTCGGCCATGGTCACTCCTCGTAGAAACAGTCGGGGAAGGTGGTCACCCGGCCGAACATCGGCCTGCTACGAAGAGCGCGTCGATAACGGACCGCCGTACCTGGATATCGGTACGGCCTCCCTCGCCGAGCAACTTGGGCAGCTTACTCGGCGGGAAGGCCGTAAAGAAATCGATCTTCTATGAACGCCGGTTCACGAGCGCCCCGAAGGGGCGCGGGGAACTGCGCGACCAGCCACGACGGAGCCGCGGACGATCGATGGCGTTTTGCCGCTTTTCCAGCGGAGCGCTCAGTGTTCGTCGAACAGGCTCGTCACAGATCCGTCCTCGAAGACCTCGCGGACCGCGCTCGCGATGGTCGGGGCGATCGACAGGACCGTGATCTTGTCGAGGTCGGCGCCGAGTTCACCGGGAGTGGGGAGCGTGTCGGTGAGGACGAACTCGCTGACGCGGGAGTTCTTCAGGCGGTCGGCCGCGGGGCCGGAGAGCACACCGTGCGTGGCCGTCACGATGACGTCCTCCGCGCCGTGCGCGAACAGGGCGTCGGCGGCGGCGCAGATCGTGCCGCCGGTGTCGATCATGTCGTCGACCAGGACGCAGACGCGGCCCTTGACCTCGCCGACGACCTCGTGGACGGTCACCTGGTTCGCCACGTCCTTGTCGCGCCGCTTGTGCACGATCGCCAGGGGCGCGCCGAGGCGGTCGCACCAGCGGTCGGCGACGCGTACGCGGCCGGCGTCGGGGGAGACGACGGTCAGCTTGCTGCGGTCGACCTTGTTGCCCACGTAGTCCGCGAGGAGCGGGAGGGCGAAGAGATGATCCACGGGGCCGTCGAAGAAGCCCTGGATCTGGTCGGTGTGCAGGTCGACGGTGAGGATGCGGTGGGCGCCCGCCGTCTTCATCAGGTCCGCGACCAGGCGGGCCGAGATCGGCTCGCGGCCGCGGTGCTTCTTGTCCTGCCGGGCATAGCCGTAGAACGGCACGATCACCGTGATGGAGCGGGCCGACGCGCGCTTCAGGGCGTCGATCATGATCAGCTGCTCCATGACCCACTGGTTGATCGGGGCCGTGTGGCTCTGGATCACGAAACAGTCCGCGCCACGCACCGACTCCTCGAAGCGGACGTAGATCTCGCCGTTCGCGAAGTCGAAGGCCTTGGTCGGGACGACCCCGACACCCAGCTGGTGGGCGACCTCCTTGGCAAGCTCGGGGTGGGCGCGGCCGGAGAAGAACATCATCTTCTTCTCGCCGGTCGTCTTGATCCCGGTCACAGCACTGTCTCCTCAGAGGTCATTCAACTGGGTGTGCGTTTATCACGGTACGCCGTCCTGAACGCACCCGTTTCCGGTCAGTCTTCGTTCGCGTCCTGGCGGGAAGCGGTTTCCGCGGCCTTCGCCGCCGCGCTTCCCGGACGCTTGCGGGCCACCCAGCCCTCGATATTCCGCTGCTGGCCACGGGCCACGGCCAGCGAACCGGGCGGTACGTCCTTCGTGATCACGGAGCCGGCGGCGGTGTACGCGCCGTCCCCGACCGTGACAGGTGCCACAAACATATTGTCCGACCCTGTACGGCAGTGCGACCCGACGGTGGTGTGATGTTTCGCCTGTCCGTCGTAGTTGACGAACACGCTGGCGGCCCCGATGTTGCTGTACTCGCCGATCGTCGCGTCCCCGACGTAGGAGAGATGCGGGATCTTCGTCCCCTCCCCGATCGTCGCGTTCTTCGTCTCGACGTATGTCCCGATCTTGCCCTTCGTGCCCAGGCGCGTGCCGGGACGGAGATAGGCGTACGGCCCGACGGAGGCCTGCGGGCCGATGTGCGAGCTGACGGCGACGGTGTTGTCCACGCGGGCGCCGGCCTCGACGACGGTGTCCGTCAGGCGGCTGTTGGGGCCGACCTCGGCGCCCTCGCCGATGTGCGTGGTGCCGTGCAGCTGGGTGCCGGGGTGGACGATCGCGTCCTGGTCGAAGGTGACCTCGACGTCGATCCAGGTCGTCGCCGGGTCGATGACGGTGACCCCGCCCAGCATGGCCTCGGTCAGCAGCCGGTCGTTGAGGATGCGGCGCGCCTCGGAGAGCTGCACGCGGTTGTTGATGCCGGCGATCTCGCGGTGGTCGCCCGCGACGGAGGCGCCGACCCGGTGCCCGGCCTCGCGCAGGATGCCGAGCACGTCCGTGAGGTACTCCTCGCCCTGGCTGTTGTCGGTGCGCACCTTGCCGAGGGCGTCGGCGAGCAGCTGGCCGTCGAACGCGAAGACCCCGGAGTTGATCTCGCGGATCGTGCGTTGGGAGTCGGAGGCGTCCTTGTGCTCGACGATCGCGGTCACCGCGCCGGAGGCGCCGTCGCGCACGATCCGCCCGTAGCCGGTCGCGTCCGGCACCTCGGCGGTGAGCACGGTCACGGCGTTGCCGTCGGCCGCGTGGTTCGCGGTGAGCTCGCGCAGGGTCGCTCCGCGGAGGAGGGGGGTGTCGCCGCAGACGACGACGACCGTGCCGTCGACGTTCCCGAGTTCCTCCAGCGCCATCCGTACGGCGTGCCCGGTGCCGTTCTGCTCGGCCTGGACCGCGGTCCGCACTCCGGGGTCCGTCTCGCCGAGGTGGGCGGTCACCTTCTCGCGGGCGTGCCCCACGACGACGACCAGGTTCTCCGGCTCCAACTCGCGGGCGGCGGCCAGCACATGACCGACGAGGGTGCGGCCACAGATCTGGTGCAGGACCTTCGGTGTGGCCGACTTCATACGGGTGCCCTCACCCGCTGCGAGTACGACGACGGCTGCCGGGCGAATGGCGCTCACGGGTATGCCCTTCGGCTTCGGAATGCTGGGGGGTGGACATTCGCAGGATACCGGGGCGTTTCATGGGGGACATGAGAGTGGACCCTGACAGAGCTGTCAGGGTCCTAAGTGGATTGCTGGGAGAGGGGGTTGCTCGGTTGTTGCTCGGTTTTGCTCCCCCGCCAGGACTCGAACCCGGACAAATGGCACCAAAAGCCACGGTGCTGCCAATTACACCACGGGGGATCAAACTCGCCTGAACCGGACATTCGGCCTGGTCGCCGAGTGGGCAACAAACACTATGCCGTACGCAATGGCCTCCGTGCGACGGTACTTGTCCCCGGTGATCGGTTTCGTCATTGTTCGATTACGCGCAGTGGTGTAGGCAACTCGTCGAAACTCGACGGAAAAGGGAGCCCCCGCGCCCGTAGGCTGGAGGCATGACCACGACGGGGGAAGAGCACACCACGGGCCGGGGAGGGCCGTGGTGGTGGACCAGGTGGCGCAGTGCGGTGCTCGACGTGGGGCTCGCCGCGGGCTCCGCGGCGGAGTGCGGGGCGGAGGGGATCCGGTTCGCGCACGACGCGGGGGTCCCGGCCGCCGTGGGTGTCGTGTTCGGTGTGCTGGCCGGGTCGACGCTGGTCGTGCGGCGGAAGTGGCCCATCGCCGTGGTGCTGGTGTCCATCGCCATTACTCCGGCCCAGATGGGCTACCTGATGGGCATCGTCGGCCTCTACACGCTTGCCGCGTCCGAGCTGCCGCGCCGGATCATCGGATCGCTGGCCGGGATGTCCTTCCTCGGCATGCTGATCGTCATGTTCGTGCGGGTGAAGCAGGACACCCAGCGCGGGACCTGGGAACTGGGCGACTGGTTCGTGCCGTTCGCCTCCATCACCACCGCCGTCGGGATGACCGCGCCGCCCGTGCTGCTCGGGATGTACGTGGGCGCCCGGCGACGGTTGATGGAGAGCCTCCGGGAGCGGGCCGACAGCCTGGAGCGGGAGTTGCAGCTTCTCGCGGAGCGGGCCGAGGAGCGGGCCGAGTGGGCGCGCGGTGAGGAGCGGACGCGGATCGCTCGGGAGATGCACGACGTCGTGGCGCACCGGGTGAGTCTGATGGTCGTGCATGCCGCCGCACTGCAGGCGGTTGCACGGAAGGATCCGGAGAAGGCCGTCAAGAACGCGGCCCTTGTGGGGGACATGGGGCGGCAGGCGCTGACCGAGCTGCGGGAGATGCTCGGGGTGCTGCGAAGCGGGGACGGGACGGGGACCGGGGCGGGTGCGCGGGAGCGGGCCGCCGTGCCGTTGGTCGCGGTGGGGGTGGCCGCCGCCGCGGCTGCGGCCTCGCGGGTCGTGGACGACGAGGGCGCGGGCGACGGACCGTGTCTGTCGGACGTGGACGAGCTGCTCGGGCAGTCCGCGGCGGCTGGGATGGCCGTCGATCTGTCGGTGGAGGGGGAGACCCGGTCGTACGCGGCGGAGATCGAGCAGACCGCGTACCGGGTGGTGCAGGAGGCGTTGACGAACGTCCACAAGCACGCGGCGGGTGCCAAGACGCACGTACGGCTCGCGCACCGGGTGTCGGAGATCGCGATGCAGGTCGAGAACGAACCGCCGCCCGAGCCGGCGTCCGCCTCGGCGGCCCGGCTGCCGTCCGGGGGGAACGGTCTGGTCGGCATGCGGGAGCGGGTGCTGGCGTTGGGCGGGGTGTTTGTCTCGGGGCCCACGGATGCCGGTGGGTTTCGGGTTTCGGCGGTTATTCCGGCGGTCTGATGGTGGGGCGTTTGCCTGCGGTGCGTTGTGGGTCGGTGCCGCGCCGGGGGGTGTCCGTCCTCGGAACGGCGCGGAATCGGTCGCTCGAGAACGGGGGCGCGTTGACGCGCCAACCGCTGCGGGCGGACACCCCCCGACACGGCACCTTCTCGCCGTACGCGGCCGGCGGCCGTCCCGGGGTATCCATCGGTTGCCTGCCGTCCGCTCGGGTCAGCCCGCCGTGAGCCGTACCGGCTCCATGCCCGACACGAGGGCGGTCAGGGCCTGGTCGATGTCGGGGCCCAGGTACCAGTCGCCGGTGTGGTCGAGGGCGTAGACGCGGCCCTCGGCGTCGATGGCCAGGAGGGACTGGGTGTCGGGTTCCTCGCCCAGGGGACTGACGTCGGTGTCGAGGGCGCGGCCGAGGTCGCCGAGGGTGCGGGCCATGTGCAGGCCGTGCAGCGGGTCCAGGTGGAGGGCGGCGGGGGCGATCTGGCGGCCGGGGCCGGTGGGTGCGATGCGCAGGCCGCCGAACTCGGCCCAGGCCTCGACCGCCGCCGGGAACACGGCGTGCTGGTGGCCGGCGGGCGAGGTGTGTTCGCGCAGGGTGTCCGCCCAGATCTCGGCCTGCTTTATGTCCCAGCGGCCGGGCTGCCAGCCGGCGGCGCGCAGGGCGGCGTCGACGGGCACGGAGAAGCGCGTGGAGGAGTGGGAGTGGCGGTCGGGGTGCATCTGCCCTTCGATCGTCGGCGGCGTGGGAGGTGGTGCTGGGTGGTGCCTTGTCCTGAGCGGGGGGTGGGTGTCAGCCGGTCTCCGTTGCGGGGTCCACGATGCGGACGCCGAAGTGGGCGCTGAGAGCTGCGCAGGCCCGGCAGGGGGCGGCGAAGCTGCCGTGCAGGGGGTCGCCGTCCTCGCGGATGCGGCGGGCGGTGAGCTTGGCCTGCTTGAGGGTCTTGCGGGCCTCGCCGTTGGTCATCGGCTTGCGCGCGGCGCGCCTGCTGCGCTCGGCGTCGGCGGCGGCGATGTGGCGGGAGATCAGGATCGCCTCGGCGCAGCGGCCGGTGAAACGGTCGCGCTGGGCGCTGGTGAGGGTGTCCAGGAAGTCCTGTACCAGTGGGTGCAGGGCGGGCGGCTGGTCGCCTCGCGCGGCGGTGCCGGTGAGGGTGGTCGCGCCGCGTACGGAGAGGGCGGCGGCGACGGTCGGAAGTATGCCGTCACGGCGGTGGCTGAGGACCGGCGCGTGCCGTCCCTCGGTGGCGCTCCAGCCGACCCTGGGGTCGCCCGAAGGCCCGGTGTGCGCCCCGGTGTGCGGTCCCGTCTGCGTCGCGTTCATGATCGTCATCCCCTCCCGAGCATCCCCCGGCGGGTCTCAGAGTGCCAAATGCCGTGGCGGGTGCGGTAGCTGGGGCGCTGCGACACGCCAGGGCTTCGGCGGGCTGTCACGGCGGGGTGACGGCAGGTCACGGAAGTGAAGGTCCGGTGACGGGCGCCGGTGACCGCTGCCGGTGACCCGTGCCGCCGTACCGCATAGGCTGTCCGCACCGCGATCCACGCGGTCGACGCGTGGAGACAGTCGAACGAAGACGTCAAGAAGACGAGACAGTCGATACGGGGCACAGTGGGGCGAGTTGGACATTTGCCTGCTGTGAATCGTACTGAATGCCGCAGGGGGCAACCGCCATGACGACAGGTCGGCTCGGGCAACAAGCCGCGCCACCGAACGCGGCCTACGCCGGGCAGGTCGTGCACTTCCCGGACCCGGTCCGGGCGGCCCGTCACCCCAGAGGGGTACGGATGGACGAGCGCGGCTACCCCGACTTCTCGCCGTACGCGCGCGCGGCGGCCGAGATCGCCGAGCCCCCGGAGGGCTTCGGGGTCGACGAACTGCGCCTGACCGACTACGTGTCGGCGAACGCGGCACTGGCGGCGGCCGGGCACCAGTTGTGGGACACCGTGCCCGCGGTGGCCACCCCGCACGGCTGGACCTGGCACCACGTGGCCGGCACCCGGCGCCTCGAACTCGTCCCCGTCGAGGTGAAGGCACTGCTGCGGCACCACGGCGGGATCGCCACGGCGGCCGTCGACCACGACAAGCGCGGCACCCGCCCGCTCCAGGAGACCCGCCCCGCGCACTTCGGCCTGCCGAAGTCCGCGCTCGCGGTGACCGAGGCGCAGGTGCAGGGCGTCGAGGAGGACCTCGGCTACCGACTCCCGGGCGCCTACCGGTCGTTCCTCAAGGCGGCCGGCGGGAGCGCGCCCATCGGCACCGCGCTGGACGCCGAGTTGGGCCTTCTGATCGACCAGCCGTTCTTCACGGTGCGGGACGAGGCGGCCGTCAACGACCTCGTCTACGTCAACAAATGCCTCCGCGACCACCTCACGAAGGACTACCTCGCCGTCGGCTTCGTCCAGGGCGGACTCCTCGCGGTGAAGGTGAAGGGCCAGGCGCTCGGTTCGGTGTGGTTCTGCGCCTACGACGACGCCCGCGACGTCGACCCGTCCTGGGCGCCGGCCGACCGGGTGGAGCGGCTGCTGCTGCCCGCCGGGGGCGACTTCGACCAGTTCCTGGGCCGACTCGCGGGAAATCCACCGGAGTTGGAGACGGTGGCCAACCTGATGGTGGACGGCGGGTTCGCACGATCGGTGCCGGTGCCTTCGACGGCCGCGGTGGGGGAGTGAGCGACGCGATGGTGACCTTCGCGCAGGCGCAGGAGCGCGCCGAGGAATGGATCAACGGGGACGTGCCCGCCTACCAGCACCGCGAGGTGCGGGTGCGGGAGTTCGAACTCGGCTTCGTGGCCTGGGCCGAGGACCGCGCCGACGGCCCGCGCTCGGACGGCGGCGGGCAGCGGCTCGTACTCGCCCGCGACAGCGGCGAGGCCACACTGTGGCCCGCGCTGCCGGTGGGCGAGGTCATCCGCCGCTACGAGGAGGAGTACGGCCGCCCCGAGGAGATCGCCGACGCGGTACCGGCCGCTCCCGCGCGGGTGGACCTCAACCAGACGTCGTTCCTGCTGAGTCCGCCGGAGTGGTTGCAGGAGGCGGCGGACAAGATCGGGATTCAGGATCGGCGGGGGGCGGGGACGACTTCCGGTGCGGGGACGGCAACTCCTGCTCCGGGTGCAGGTGTTGGGGGCTCGGCTTCGCCTTCGGCCTCGTCGCCCTCCGGTTCGCCTTCGGGACCGATGGCGGGCTCGCGTTCGGGATCGTTGCCGGAGACTCAGGCCGGGGTGCCGGCCGCTTCTGCCTGGCCGGATGCCGGTGGTCGCCGCATCGGAGGATCTTCCCGGCCGAGATGATCCCCATCCAGTTGGACGGGGAGG